>CAZERI010000001.1:178950-420909 GCA_964515545.1 uncultured Gammaproteobacteria bacterium | reverse complement strand
GAACTAAGAACTAAGAACTAAGAACTAAGAACTAAGAACTAAGAACTAAGAACTACTAATGAGCTTGTCAAAGAAATTACTACTTGCTAATATAGGTCTTCATGCTGCCTGCTAAATTAGCCTTCGTCGATATTGAAACAACCGGTGGCCGGACAAATTTTGACCGAATCATAGAGATAGGAATAGTCAGAGTTGAGGATGATCAGGTAATAGATACCTACTCTACTCTCATTAACCCCCACTCTCACATTCCTCCTGAGATATCTCAAATGACAGGTATTTATGAAAGAGATGTTCTTAATGCCCCAACTTTCCGTGAAGCAGCTCCAGAGATCATTGAAAAATTAAAAGGCTATACATTTGTTGCCCATAATGTACGGTTTGACTATGGCTTTATCAAGACAGAATTCGCGAGACTCGGCGCTACCTTTACCTCCAAACACTTCTGTACTGTTAAGCTCTCACGTACTCTTTATCCAAGCCATACCAGGCATAATCTTGATAGCCTTATCAAGCGATTTGATCTGACATGTGAGAATCGCCATCGAGCTTTAGATGATGCGCTAGCAATCTGTACGTTTTACCATAAAGCAAAAAAACAACTCGATCCCCAACTCTTTACAGATGCAATGGATCGAGTAATGAAGAAGACCTATCTTCCTCTTAAGCTTGATCCTTCCGTCTTGGAGACACTCCCTGAGTCTCCAGGAGTATATCTCTTTTATGGTGAAGATGGTGCGCCGTTATATATCGGTAAGAGTATTAATATCAAAGAACGCGTCATTTCTCATTTTTCGGGTGATATTCATTCACCGATGGAAATGAAAATTGCTCAGCAGATAGAAAGTATTGAGACAATTCAGACTGCAGGTGAGTTAGGAGCATTATTCCTTGAGTCTCAGCTTATTAAAAAGAGATTACCTCTTTTTAATAAAATGCTTCGCCACAAACATGAATTAGTAGCTGTAAAACGAGCTATGACTAAAGATGGCTATTACTCAGCTGAGCTGACCAATGTCACCTCACCTACTGTTTCTGACCTAGCAGATATTTTGGGATTTTTTAAATCAAAAAAACAAGCTAAAGATTTTTTAGCTGCTGTGAGCCGTGAGCATAGACTATGTGAGAAATTACTAGGGCTAGAGAAAACTACCTCTTCGTGTTTTGGCTACCGGCTCGAGAGGTGTAAGGGAGCATGTATGAAGAAAGAGAAAGCACTGAACTATAACCTTCGATTTCTCACTGCTTTTGGACGAACTAAAATCAAATCCTGGCCATATCAAGGAGCTATTATTATCGAAGAGAGACAAGAGCTTTCAGATAAAACAGAGTATTTCTTAGTAGATCAGTGGTGTTTTTTGGGAGTTGTCAGTCTTGATAGTAATGGGTCCTTTAAAGAGACTACCCATGACTATTCATTTGATCTGGATACGTACAAGATCCTCGTCCGCTATCTTTCGCATGCTAAGAATGAAAAACGGATCAGGCTGGCATCCTACCTACAACAGAACTTTGCTACTTTCTAGAAAGTTCTCTCAGGCAGTGAGGAATAGCACCATTACTATTCCTCTACTACTACAGTTCCCATCATGCTGGGGTGAATTCCACACTTATAGGTATAGGTTCCGGCTTTCGTGAAGGTATAACTTCCCTTCTCTCCCGGCTTAAGCATTCCTGTATCAAAGGCTCCATCGTCGGCAACGACATCATGGGAGACAGTATCGTCATTTTGCCATGTAACTGTGGCACCAACCTCAACAGTCATAGTCTGGCTGTTGAAAGCAAAATCTTTAATACTTACTGTCTGTTCTTTTTGCATCTCCATTTTTCGTTGGGACATCACCATCTGGTAAATTGCTAACTTCTGTAAATGATTCCTACTTACTAAAAACAGACCAATAATAACAAGAATAACAAACCCCCCTCCAACGATAATCATAAACGAATGATCATCCATTTTCGCTCTCGTAACACGAGCTACTTTAGTTTTTTTGGCAGTTTTTTTCTTTGGCATTTCAGTCACCCCCTTCCTAGATTTATCATACAGTAAGAAGAGATAAGGTTGTCAAGGACAAGTTGGAAGAGCGCGAGGATTACTGAGAGATGAAATAGGTTACTTTAGCTTTTTGCTGAAGGCTCTGAATAAGAGCTTGAAGTTTTTCATTAGATTTTTGTGATTCAAGAGTCTGCTTGACTTGATTTTTGAGATCATCACCTGTCAAACCCTGTAAATTTGCCTCATTCTGCTTGATGTAATCGTCAACTTCTTTGTCTGAGACAGTAACATTTCCGATAAGCTTTTTAATTAATTTCTGAGTTCTAATACGGTCCTCATATGCTGGTAATGAATCACCCTGAAGAGCCAATACTTCTTCTAATTTTTGATTTTGCTTTTCCAGCATCTTACGAGTATTAGCAACTTCATCATTTACTTCTTTGTCTGAGACAGACATATGTCTTCTTGCTGCTTCTTGATACAGAAGCGTCTTAGTAACTAATTGGTTCAAAGCCTGCTTTCCAGCAGTTACTCTTTGATCTTGGAGGTATACACCCTCCGTCTCCTGAATATAGGAGAGTCTGGTGATAGGCTGTCCATTAACAATTGCAACTACAAAAAGACGGCGGTAATAAACAAGAAGACCAATCAAGGCAATAATGACAAGTGCAGCAATAATATAAAGTCTTCTTACTTTGATTTCAGGCAATCTCCTTTTTAAAGCGGTTGGAGTAGGAACTGCTGTCTCTTTTACAACAGGAGCAGTTTTTGTTTTAGTTACTGATTTTCTCGCTCTTACGGGAGCAGATTTAGGGCTTGTAGTTTTTTTGGGAGTTGCTGGTTTAGTTTTCTTTGTAGCCATTAAGTAATTATAAATACTATTTTAAAAAAAGCAAATAGTAATTTTATGGCTGAGGAGCTGCCTCAAGCATAATTTTTTTGGTGACTGTTGATCCTTTACCATTTTCATCTTCTCTATAAAAAGTTATTGCTAGTGAATCCCCTACTTTTTTCTTTGCAATAATCGTCGAAAGTTCATTGGTCTTTATCTCTAATTTTTTACCATCAACTGTTGTGATAATATCACCCTCTTTAATCCCGCCCTTATCAGCAGCTGATCCCGCGACCACTGTCTGAATATATGCTCCTTCAGGCAGTTCATTTCGTAAAGCAGCATCTTTCGTAATCATAATATAGGCAACGCCTAAGTAAGGTCTATTAAATTGTCCAGTAGCGTTGAAATTGTTAATTGAATCTTTAATTTTATTAATTGGTAATGCAAAACCGATATTTTGTCCGCTTTCTGAAACTGCAGTATTAACGCCTATAACTTGATTACTCGAATTTAAAAGCGGGCCACCACTATTGCCGGGATTAATAGCTGCATCCGTCTGAATAACATCATCTAACTCTTCTGCATTCCCTTCATAAATGCTTCCTGCAGTTATTCCTCTCCCGAGCCCTGAAATAACGCCGGTTGTGACAGTATTGTTAAATTCTCCTAATGCAGTACCAATAGCAATTGCCAACTGCCCAACCTGTAATTTATCTGAATCACCAAGAGTTAATGGCTTGAGAGTATTACCTGCATTTTCGTTAGGATTAATTTTAACAATCGCAATATCATTAAGAGGATCTCTATAAATCTGCTGGATGTTATACTTCTTGCCGTTATTGGTAACTACCACATACTTAAGGCTTGTATCACTCACGACATGCTTATTGGTGACAATAAAGCCGTCACTCTTAACGATAAATCCTGAACCGATATTTTGGGGCTCCTGAGGTAGGTTCTGTCCACTTCGATTAGGAATCGGAATACCAAAGAAAGAAAAAGGATCATTATTTTGATTTGAAAAACTCTCCGGGCTCTGGGTAGCAGCAATGGTGACTACTGATGGTGCAGCAGTTTTGACAACAGATGTTACGACTGACTCTTCGCTAACTATTTTTACCTTATCAGTACTTCCGGGAAGAAATTGCTGAGTGGGAGAAGAACCTAAATATTTGTTGAGATTAGGCTGAAATCTACTAAGAGCGATGATCCCTCCTAGAAGGGCTATAAGGAAAACAACAAGAAGTACTAATCTACGCATAGCGTCTATCCTACAAAGTATTTCTGAAAAAAAACTGAATCTTATTTAGTAAGATCGTCTACTGCTTTTTGTAGCTGAGTATCAAGTGTCGGTTCTTTACTATTAAGCTGGACTACATCATCAGGAGTTAATCCAGTCCCATTTTTACCATTCCCTACCCATGTACCTTTAGGGGTAAGCCATCTAGCGATAGTGACATGAAGCCCTGCTCCTTCACCCAAATCGTCAGCATTCTGCATTGTTCCTTTACCAAATGACTGTTCTCCGACCAGCCTTGCCCTACCTGCATCTCTGAGTGCTCCGGCAACGATCTCTGACGCAGAAGCAGATCCTTTATTTATGAGAACGATAAGCGGAACATCAAGAAGTAAGCCATTTCTCTTCACAGAAAGTGTCTCTTTACCGGAAGTTCCCATATCCTGAACTACTACAGGAGTCCCTACCTTTAAAAATTCGGAAGCGATAAATACGGCATCCGTCACGTATCCACCGGGATTATTACGAAGATCCAATATAACTCCTTTAATAGAGCTATCCTTTTGCATCTGAAGAGCTAGAGCATTAGACATGGTCAGCCACTCTTGATTAGTGTTATCGCCAAATTGAGACAGCCTCACATAGGCGACTTTTTTACCATTCTTAGTAATCATTGAATCGCTCTTCGTAGGAGTAGGAGTCTTCCCTGCAGCAGGTGATGCACCCTTGATAGAATCAATTTCACCGGTATCCTTAACCCATGAAGTTACGCTCTTTATAGTAATGGTATCTCGAGTGATTGCAATTTTCTTCTGATCTTTTTCATT
Source organism: uncultured Gammaproteobacteria bacterium (assembly GCA_964515545.1). Lineage (GTDB taxonomy): Bacteria > Patescibacteriota > Microgenomatia > Levybacterales > UBA12049 > JACROF01. The sequence goes on along the minus strand of CAZERI010000001.1, from coordinate 416,014 downwards.
TTTATGAATAACCGTCAGAGTAACTTGCGTCCCTTTAGGGCCTCTTATCTTATTGACAGCCTGGTCTAGTGTCCATGCCTGAGTGAAGTCGTCATTAACTTTGATAATGGCATCCCCTGCCTTAATACCCGCTTTCTGAGCAGGGCTGCCGTCTATGGGTGCTACGACAATAATCTGCTTCTCATTAAGCCCTAATTCCGCTCCTACTCCGCTGAACTGCCCTGAAAGAACTTCTTTAAAGCTGCTATTTTGGGTGGGCGGAAGATAGACAGTGTAGGGATCATCAAGACTATTTACCATACCCGAAATTGCACCATCAAGCATCTTTTGAGCGCTGATATCTTTTTTAGAATAAAAATCAGTACTAATTTTCTCGTATACTTGCCAGAATTTGGACATATCCAGCGACTGATTACTGCTTGGAGGCTCTTTACTCGTTACTGTGATACTTGGGTGAAAATTTTTCCAGTCAAAATTTACCTTATTGACTCCTACGTAGTAGCCCAAAAGGCCGGCAATTAGAATAAAAGCGATAAAACGAATGGTATTACTTCTCATCATGGACTATGGTGCGAGTACTACCATCAATAGTAATCGCTTTTTTTGATTTAATTAATTTCTTACCTTCCTCCTGATTAATGCTGATTAGGGGGATGTCGATTTTCCGATCTTTGCTATACTCAAAGAGATCTTTTGATAGGTCAGTCCCAAGTATGCCTGCTACCCCAATAGCTGATGCTTTAGCAATAGCGTCTTTTTCTATATCAGGTAAAAGTAAGATTTTGCCAATGGTATCTTTAGTGATCTGAGAGCTTGTAATGATATCATCACTTCCGCTTGGGACTAATGTCATCACCTGGCCTGTCACTTTTCCACCTATTCCTTCATTTTCCGCTTTTATCTTAGCTGGAGAGATGCTTTTCTGTGGAATCTCTTCCTCACTCTCTGATTCAATGACAATCGAATCATTATTACATACCTTAATTTTGCCAGCAAGTGGTGAAAGAATATCTGGAGAGACTATCTCACCAGCATCTCCATCATCCCGGCTGATAATTAGTCGTCCTTCTCCCCTATCAAACTTTACAATAGTTCCGCTGAGATGAGAAACAACCTGGTCTTTTTTCAGACCAAATGATCTTCCCCGGGAGGCAATGATCTCACCATTTTCGACCCGATCACCCGGACCTTTTAGCAAATACTTACGGACAGTGTTGGGCATTTCATTAAAAATTGCGGTTAGGTCTATAACAGTCTCAGGGGAAGTAGCAAGCATCCCTTCAGGGGCCTTAGCGAGAAGATCGTCTTTACCTATCGTATCTCCCTTCTTAACAACGACAATAAAACCTTCAGGAATAGCAATTGGCAGTGTGGTCATTAAGAATATAATAGCAAATTATTAACAGTTTGACATACGAGTATCGGAGTGTAGGCTTTAGTTCGTAGGGGTGAGAGTTGTAGTTCTTAAATCGTCAATCCTAAGACCAAAATACTCTTTACTCGCGGCCAATAAAAGGAAGAAGAGCCAGGTGTCTGGCGTATTTGATAGATTCAGTAAGCTGACGCTGATGCTTAGCACAGAGTCCAGAACGGACACGGCCGATGATCTTACCTCTCTCAGTTAAGAACTTTTGCAGCGTAGTCGCATCTGCATAGGAAGGTGTTTTCTGTTCATCACAGAACATACACTTTTTAGGTGCTACTATTTTTCGTCTTGGTTTTCTTATTACTTTTGCTGCCATATTAATTTAATTAAAATGGGATATCATCCGGCGGGACCATATCCTCATCAGGTGCAGGAGCTGATTGATCCTCCTCTGCTTTTGGCTCAGGAGTCTCCGACTTTTCTTTCTTAGGAGCTGGCTTAGGTGGAGGAGCTGACTTCATCTCCTCACTGCTCCCTGAATGAGCCCCTTTACTATCAAGAAGGATCATATCATCGATAACAACTTCTGTTACTGACTTCTGAGCGCCATCCTGACCAGTCCAGCTTCTCGTAGAAAGTCGACCTTCAACATATATTTTTCGACCTTTTACCAAAAACTGACTGCAAAGTTCAGCTAACTTGTTCCAGGCAACGATGCGGTGGAACTCCGTCTCTTCATGCTTCTCACCATTGTCTGTTGTCCAAGATCTATTTGTCGCAAGTCCGATGGTACAGACTGCAGTTCCCTGCGGTGTGTAGCGCAACTCAGGATCGCGTGTAAGATTTCCGATCAATTGAACCCGATTCAAGCTTCGTGCCATACCTTGTTTAATTTATAATTTTAATTTGAAATAGTGAAAATTTCAAATTGCTTTTACTTTACTCTTAATAATAAGTGTCTGAGGACACTATCATTTCTTAAAAGCCGTGTTTCAAAATCATTTGGGATTGCTCCTTCTCCTTCAAGACTCATTTTGGTATAGACTCCAGCATTCTCTTTTTTGATTGGGTAAGCAAGAGGTTTTTGACCCCATTCATCTACATCTTTAACTTTTACATCGCCCATCCAGGACTTAACCTGATCAATGAGCTTTTTGCGATCACTTTCAGAAAGTGATGTTCTGCTAACCATGACTAAATCATACAATCTCATACGTATTAGCCACAATGATACCAAATTTGAGGCTCTAGACGCAAGTAGCAATACGCTTATGATAAAATTCCTCCGATGACAGAAAGACCTTCTCCTTTATCGCTAAAAGAACGACTCAAAGAACGATATAAATCGAAAGTATCCTCGCCTGAAGATCAATACCCTCAAATGCATCTCGAACTTTTAGACAAAGATGATGAAAACATTGTTGAGTTACAGCCGGGTAAAGTTAAAGAGGTTATTCCTCCCTCTACTCCGATTCCTCTCATGCAGAGTCTCCTAGAACAGACAATTAGCCAATCCTTGAGTGGGAATGAACTTATCCTTTATCAGATGTGTCAGGAGGGGCTCACCAATAATCAAATTGCTGTCTCCCTAGGAATTCATGAGAAGACTGTTGTGGATCATGTCTATCGATTAAGGAAAAAAATTGAGGATGAAATAATGGATGGATATCCTCTTAAAAGAACCGCTTCTTTTACTACTCTCTTATCTTCTCCTGATCAGGTAAATGGAAAAGGGATGCTTGCCTCTGCGGTATCTCGGGGTGCGATTGAATCAGTATCTCTTCTGAGAATTAAGTACACAACGAAAACAGAGGTTAAAAGATATCTTAATGCCAGACGAGGCAGGCTCTCAGAAAGTATAGAGGCAGTTGGTGTGGTCGCATCTCATCGCGTTCTATCTCCCCAGGAACACGATATCGTACGAAGGAATAAGGAATTTGAAGAATTGGTCTTCCAGGTAAACGGTATTGAATGCTTTTATGAATCTGATCTTCCTCTTATTAGAGCAATGATAGTTCCTCAAGACAGAATTCCTATTACAGAGCTGGAGGCTGAAACAGCTAAACATAGCGGGATTAGAAGAGCGATCCAAAGGGGCCGTTTAGAAAGCCATGTTGTAAGAGGTGTTCACTATATTAAACCTGAAGATTATGAGCACTATCAGAATTCAATTCGAGGTAAAAAAAGAGGGAGAAGACCCAAAACTCAGGAGAGCCTGTCCTAGGCACCTATTTTAAATTCTATAACATCTCCATCCTGGACTATATAGTCTTTACCTTCCAGGCGAGCTTTCCCGACTTCTCTAGCTTTTTTCCGTCCGCCCGCTGCCACATAATCGTCAAAACTAATAACTTCTGCTTTAATAAATTTCTTAATAAAATCAGTATGGATCTCTCCTGCTGCTTGAGGTGCAGTGCTTCCTTTTCTGACTGTCCAGGCTCTGACTTCTTTCTCTCCCGCTGTGAGAAATGAAATCAATCCTAATTGCTCGTAGGCTTTTTGGATGAGTCTCTCAAGTCCTGATGTCGGAAAACCAAGATCATTAAGATAAAATTTTTGGTCTTCTTCCGATAATGAAGCTAACTCAGCCTCTATTTTGGCACAAATTACCACAAAATTATCATGAGGAACTTGCAGAATCTTGGCATATTTATCAATCATAAAATCTACATTAACTAAAGAGTACTCATCCTCTGACACATTGAGAACCGTAATTTCAGGCTTGGCTGTCAAAAAGAACATTTGCCTTACTGTATCCAGCTCCTCTTCAGAAAACATCATCTCCCGAACAGGAGTTCCTATATTAAGATCATTAATGATTCGTTGAGTGAGTGCTTTCTCAGCGGGATTTTTAATACGAGCTTCATGACTCATTGCAGTTTGGAGATCAGCGAGAATTAATTCAGTTTCGATAGAAGCATAATCACTTTCAGGATCCTGGCTTCCTTCTCTGATAATATTTTCATCGACAAATGCCCTTACCACATGCGCGATGACACTAACTTCACGGATATGACTTAAAAATTTATTACCAAGACCTGCTCCTTCTGAAGCTCCTTTTACGAGTCCTGCAATATCGACAAACTCAACTGTAGCTGGCTTAAGAGGAGGCAGTTCTGACATTTTTTCCTCTTCTTTCGTAATTTCTGCAAGCTGAATAAGACGGTCATCTGGGACTGGGACAATTCCGACATTAGGCTCGATGGTGGCAAAAGGATAATTGGCAGCCAAAGCCTGCTGCTTTTTTAAGAGCGCATTAAAGAGAGTGGACTTCCCCACATTTGGCAGACCAACAATCCCAATTCCTAAACTCATGGGGGTAATTATATCAGAACCACGGATAAAAATTTTCTCACACAATTTTTATAAAAAAAGGTCTACTATAGAAATATGAAGGGAAAAGGCATCATGTTACTCGTAGTAATTGTAATCCTGCTTGGCTTTTGGAATACCCAAACCAGATCATCCTCCTTATCTACCCCCAAGACAATTACTCCTGCTATTACTTCTATCCCCTCCCCGCATATTACTGTTACTTTTCCCAAAGGCGGTGAGACACTCAAGCAAGGACAGATTTATACTCTGACATGGACTCCGGGGACAGGCAAAATCAATATTTTTCTTATCAACACTGCCTTTAAATCACAAGGGACATCCGTGAGTCTTCTCGATCGTGTCTACAGTATCCCCAATTCAGGAGCTTACACCTATACTGTGCCCAAGAATCTTCCTGATGGAATATATCAATTCCAGATCGACAATATGACTACCAATACGTTCTATATTAGTAGTTCCTCCAAATAATTTGCTAGAATCGCTTTATGGCTTCTAGTCAAAAAACCGCGGATTTCATAACAGAGCAAATGGCAGCTGCAGGGATAATTACTACCAGAAAAATGTTTGGTGAGTATGCAGTCTATCTCGATGGTAAAGTTATCGCTTTTGTCTGTAACGACCAACTCTTTATCAAGCCGACTGACGAAGGAAAGAAATTTTATCCCGATTATGTGGATGCTCCAGCATATCCAGGATCAAAAATGTATATGCTCATTAGTGAAGACAAGTGGGATGATCGGGATTTCATGAAACAAATGGCAGTAATAACCGCCTCCGCTCTTCCTGCTCCCAAACCGAAGAAAAAATAACTAATTAAAATCGATAAGGTCTGTAATCGATCCGATAATTTTTGAGGCAAAACTCTCGTAGAACTCAATCCCTGATGTATTTCCCTTGCTGGCTGTCGTGAACTTCATCTCATTACTCCATCCGCCTGTTGCACAGCCATTGCCAGCCCGTACCCGAACATAATAGGTTGAATCAGGCGATAAATAATTAATGGTATAAGACCTGACTCCAGAAGAATTGCCAGGCAATTCAGCCCCAAAACGATCATCGCCTGGTGTATAACCATAGGCGATCGCATACTTATCAGTATTCCCCCCTACTGGAGTAAAATAAAGCTTGGCTTTCGTATCAGTCGTATCAATCTGAAAAAGATCTGGGGTACTGCTTGGCGTGCTGGCAGAACAGCCAGGTGTCTTTACAGGCTGTGGCCCTGGCAGAGTTCCGATATAGACTCTTCTCGTACCCGAGCTACTCCCAATACCAACTACTAAATGATACCCATCGATACTCACTGCTCCAACCTGCCAAAAATGGCCAGCATTCCCAGCCGGCTGCGTTTCAGACCAGGTAGTACCACTATCCTGTGAGAGCCAAAGCCTTCCATCCGTATCACTATTTGCATAGCCCATGAGCATAACCTTCCCATCCTCACTCATCGATGAAACTCTCCATTCCTCAGCGCGACTTCCATCTGGTTGATTAAGCGTCCACGTAGTACCACTATCTCTTGAGACGTATACTTTCCCTGTCGGATTGTCCTCAGGATCAGCTGAGTAATCATCAATTGCAACGAGCATTGTCTTCCCGTCCCGATCGAGACTCACAGCATTCCAATTGAGATCACTGTCCCCCGCTGGTCTGACTTCAGTCCAACTCGATCCTCTATTAGTAGAGCGATACAGTCTTCCGCCATATACCCCAGCCAGCATCACTTCTCCATTATTACTCACCGCACTAGTCATCCAGGCTTTATCACTATTGCCTCCAGGTTGTGTCTCAGACCAAGAGGCACCTCCATTGGTTGAGACATAAAGTCGACCACTATTTGCTCCAGCGAGTATGGTCTGACCATCGCCACTGACGCTACCTGTATTCCAATTGCTCGCATCATGAGCTGGCAACGTATCAGTCCAGGTATCTCCACCATCTATTGAGAGATAGAGATTACCTCCATACTCACCAGCGAGCAGAACTCGACCATTGTTATTCATCCCGACGACGAACCACTCCTGCTGATCATCACCCTGTGGTGTCTCAATAGTCCAGGTAGTCCCACCATCTTTTGATAAATAGAGACTATTAGCATCTCTCGCACCGGCAAGCACGACATTACCATCCATACTGATTTTTGCATTGGCCCAATTCACGTCAGTATTACCTTCCGGCTGAACTTCAGACCAGGTAACTGCGGCTGCTTGAGCCGAAGAACTCGAGGAGAAAAAAGAAATTAAGAAGAGACCCACAACGAGCAGCAGCTTTTTCATATACTACTCTAGTATGCCCCCTCAATTTAAAAAAAACAAGAGAATTCCACTTCCAAAACAGAAAAAATCTAAGGGAAATCTCAGCTTATTTTATTTGCGAGGACTTTTCGAGGTCTTGATCCTTCTGCATGGCCGACCACTCCATGATGTTCAAGCGAGTCAATTATCCGCGCTGCTCTTGAGTAGCCTATCTTGAGTCTTCGCTGTAGAAATGAAGCACTTACGCTATCGTGATGACTGATAAGTTCGACAGCCTCCTGATATATAGGATCGATAAGCTTGGTATCGAATTCTGAAATATAATCCTGTGCGACAGGCATACTCAGCAGCAATTCCTCAATCCGCTTGAGTCTAATAGCCAAATTAATAATCTCCTGTTCTAATTCGTCAATCTTTTTCTCCATACGCGTCTATCGTTATTCTAACTTTTTTTAAAAAATAGTACAGTACTTGAAAAGTTGTCCGCTCACTGCATACAAGAGAAAGGGCAGATAGCTAACTTATAAAATATGTAAGCTCCTGCCCTTTCTCCTTAAAATAATAGACTTCCACTCATACTATGGAGGCGGATCATAAGCATGGTGCCTCATAAAGATTCATACCTCCCTGTTTCATCACTAGTCAGTCGATTGTCTTCTTCACCTAGTGATATATAGTGTTCTTTATCATCAAAGGATGACTTAATGGAATATTTAAGAAAAAGTTCTAGATGAGGTAAGCGTAGGTCTTTTGTTAGGTTAAGTGAAGATATCATGGTACGTCTCCTTTCTAAGTACAACTATAACTACTTTGAGGAGAAAGTACTTGACACTGCAGTAACATCTCGGGGACAAACTCGTAACTTTAACGTGACAATTATTACATTAGTGGGTAAATAAGTAGAAGGAAGAACCGATGATTAGTTATTGAGGTAGTAAGAGTATCCTGAGTAGTAATCGTCATCATAATACGAAGGGGTGTACCAGTCTGAAGAATATCCTCCATAGTAATAGGAACTATTGTAACCATATCCATTGCTGTAGGAAGGATAAGTATAACTGTAATTATCGTAAGTATAAGCATTAGCCCGTGAACGGTAATATGGCTGGACATATGTCCCATTAGACCGATAATATCCATTTACATAGACTGCCTCTACTTTAGTTCCGGCTGACAAGACAAACAAACTTAAAAGAAGAGAGATTACAACGATGAGCTTCTTCATGGCTTGGAGTATAACTCTCCACTTACCCTAATGCAAGAGGTAAATAGATTACAAAAGTATCTAAAATCCCGCTATTAAATAATTTGCAAGCTCCCCTCCCTACTATTTTAAAATCGATGGATAACAGTAGAAGAAACTATATTCATAATTAATATGAGGTGCTGGAAAGATTTAAAATGGCAAAAATTAAAAAAACTATTCTTAAAAAAACTCGCGAGATTGTATTTAATGCATTGACAGAAAAGCTAGTCAATTTAGTGATAGACATGATCATCCTTTACTTAATTCATTATATATTTAAATGAATATCAAATTTCTAACTTTCCCTGAAAATCTAGGGCGAAATCTTCGACTCCTCGGGTATCTGTATTAAAGAATCTTAATCCAATATTCTTAATTTCATGGTATCCTCTTTTTTTAATCTCTTCTAGATATTCTCTATAATTATGTTTCTCCGAATCTTCAATATCAAACACAACTTGAGAGTTCTCATTCAGTTCAATAAGAGCCTCTTCTTTCCATGAATCATGCTCTAAAAGATGTCCCCCTTTAACTTCAATGAGACATTGATAGTACATTTTTTTGTTAGCAACATCATTAATAAATAGTAAAAAATCAGGACTGAACCTCCTCCCCTCTCTAGGGCTAAATAATGAGTAATCCATTTCATTGCGGATTACATATATTTCAGACACCGGATATGCTCTATGTAAATTATCTATTTGCGTTGCTATATATTTTACAAATCTTTTTTCTTCACTTGTTCCATAGTTTTCATCATACGCATACCACTCCGCTTCCTGAATATTGTAGCGTAGCTCTGGATTATCATGTGTGGTTTGTTCCTTTGCCCGCTCATCTGGAGCCTTATATTTTATCTGGCCCGTCACAGGATCCTCACTCGGGAATGAGGCGAGATAAATGGATTTCTCTTTCTGAAATATATGAGCTAATGAAATAGGCCTAAATTTAGTACTTCCCATTACCTTAGGCATATTGAGATCAATTGCTCTCCTTACCTCGGGTAGAATAACGCCTACCAAAAGCTGTAATTTCTCCTGAGCATTAAGCTGATTTATATCTTTCCCCTCTTCATAAGAATACTTAATTTCATAAAGTGGTAAATAAGTATTTATTAGCTCATCTACGGATTCAATCCCAATTACATGTTCACGGATATTTTCAAAACGAAAAAAATTATTTTCAGCTGATATAAGTGCTTTATATAAAGTAGGTCTACTGAAATACTCTTCTGTAATATGTATCATTCTTGTTTTCTGAGACTCTATCCTCTGATTCTCTTCTGCATCAGATAAACTCCCAGAGCGTAAATTGTATGATCCAGCTTTTATCACCCTGTTAAATGTAGTATCTATGTCATCATCCGTTGTTTTATCTCTTTTTTCAGTATGGTTTACTAAAACAAAACCTTTTTTATAAGTATCACTCTTAAGGAAATTTTCTTTTAATGTAATTATTTTTTGTTCTACATGCTCACTTATTATTCCCTCTCCCAATAGATCCCGACGGAGATTTTCTAAAAAAGTACCTGTTTTTACAAAATGATAAACAAATGTCTCAAGGACTCTTCCTGTATCATATGGTCTTTGATCAAATTTTCTTTTATATCTATCCAACTCTAAATCTCTACCAAAAAAAGTATCGTCATCATCACCGCGATATTCTTTGGGAAGCTCATAGGGAAAGTATCTAGCACCTCTTCCAATAAGTTGAATATCTTGAAGAGAGACTTTCTTACTTTCTGAGATATCAAAATGCACAATGTCATAGAGGCTTAGGACATCCCATCCTTCATTTAATGCATTTACAGAAAATATCGCTCTTATATTATTGAGAGGACTGTCCAATTGAGGAAGTAACTCTGCTTTTTCTTTTTCGTGAGAATTATAGATAAGTGTATTATCTCTAGCAAAGCTCATTCTAATAGAAGTTGTAAAGGCTCTGAGACCTTCCCAATCTCCCTGAGTAACAAAACCATTTTTAGGATTTTTCAGCCAGGTGAACATATCATCTAAGATTTCATGTTCATGATTTCTACTGTTTTTTGATATCTCTTTTAGTCTCTTCAGATCCTCCGGGCGGAGTGTAGAAATAACTTCGTCGAAAAAATCTCGATCTTTTTCACTTCCTGCTATCCTCACTGACTTAATTAATACAACAGGAGTAATTTGAGCCTTCATTGTCCGCTGTGCAAAAACCTTACGAAATTCACTCAAAGCAACCGCATTAACTATAAGTAGTCTTTTTTGATCTTCAATCTGAGTTTCAAAGTTGTAGAGGAATTTTACATCCTTTGAATATCCATCTTTATTAAATTGTAAAAAATCATATCGGTAGAGTAATTTATCTTCATACTTTTTATGGATATTTTCATTGGCTAAATCTACTGTGGCGGTAAATTCCAAAAGTATATTTTCCTCCCGCATTTTAAGAGTAGATAACACTGAAGTTTCCCAATGACGAGCTTCACTCGCCTCTGTTTTATTACTACTTCTTGTATCAGCATTCAGACTATGTGCTTCATCAGCAATAATTACAATATTATTATTTGCGAAATCGTCATGGGTAAGTGAATTTTCTTTTTCTTCACTGAGTCTGTTGATAAGTGTTTGTTGGCTAATAAACAAAAAATTTATATCATTTTTATTTGTCTCAGTAATCGATTTAAGTGTAGTTATATTTACTCTTCTCCCATTCATTTTGATCCCATTTGGATTAAAGAGATATTTACCAAATTTATAATCCGTAAAGTTTTTTTGAGCTTGTTTAAGGATCTGATCCCGATGGACAAGAAAAATAAAATTTCGATAGCCTTTATCATATAAATACAAAATACATGAAGCCATTATCAGAGTCTTCCCTGTACCGGTGGCCATATTGAAAAGAAGATGCTTGGCTAAAATTCGATCCTTCTCATAAAGCCAAATAAAATGTTTCAATGCTTCTATTTGATAGTCACGAAGTCTTTTTGATGGACGAAGATTATCTGTTATATATTCAGGGATCTGGTAATCCTTTGCCCATAGAATATATGCAGGATCATTTTGAATTTTGCGGAATAAGAAACTATCTAAAGTCTCACTAATTTTAGTCTTCTCTTTTGCCATAAAACTTATTGGTGAGGATTTTTTCATCGTGAGTTACATGATATTTTTTATCCTCCATATCCAAATAATTAAGATAAAGCTGATTCTCATCCAAAATATCTACAAGGAGTTTTTTCCTCTTTTCTAGATCGAGTGAGCGAAAATTTTCATCTTTTTCAAACTCTTTTTTATCAAACCAAAACTTCAAAAAAGCATTCTTTGCCATATCTTCATATACTTCATCTAATTCTCCTTTACTACTTGCGGTTAGAATCCTTTCTACATATTCCTGATTGTATTTCTTAAGTTCAAGATAGATAAAACTCCCTCCACCATGCCAATTTACTGACTTACTTATCCCTCCCTGTTCACCATTCACAACCTTTTTTAGTCTTTCTTTAGCAATATCTTCAATATAATCCATCTGTTCCACACCAACCCATCTACGATTCATCTTGTGTGCAACTGCTGATGTTGTACCAGAACCCAGACAGAAATCTAAAATTATGTCATTTTCGTTGGATGATATATTTATCAAATGTTTAATTAAATCTTCTGGTTTAGGATTACTGAAGTCAGCATTGATTAAAGTAGACAATTGTTTATTACCTTCATCAGTACTTCCTACGTTTTCTGTAAGTAAAGTAGGCTGTGCCGAAAAGCTATCCTCATCTTCAAAAGAATATATCTTCAACTTTACTATACCTTCTTCTATAACAAATCTCTTTTTTTCTTCAAGCTCTTTTGCTCTTACTTCACCAAGTTGCCACCTCTTACCAGCACGTGGAATGACTCCGAGGATAGGAAACTGCATAGTATCACGTCTGTATTCACCTGAATTTTTTTTCTCAATAATACTTAGCCTATATTCTCCCTCATTATCTGAATATGGATAAACTCTATCCTCCGAAGTGGTTACTCGTGGCTTAATTGCTTGGGTTCGAGTTTTTGAATATGCCAATATGTACTCACATTGCTGACTAACTTGTACTCCCCTAACATTTGTAGATGTCCCTTTCTTTTTCCAGACAAAATTAGCAATAAAATTATCTCTATCAAAAATCTCGTCCATTAAAACCTTTAGATATGCTTGTTCGTTATCATCGCATTGGACAAAAATAACCCCATTATCACCAAGTAACTCACGAGCAACTTCTAAACGATTCTTCATAAAAACTAACCATGACGAATGATTAAATTGATCGTTATATTTAAAACCATCATTCCCAGTATTGTAAGGTGGATCAATATAAATCATTTTTACTCTACCAGCTAATCTCTCGCGAAGTGTATACAGTGCTAGAAGATTATTTCCTTTAATAAGCAAGTTCTGTTTTAGTTCACCACTTTCATCAAAGAACTCAATATCACTATCAGCTTCTAATATTCTTTCGCCTTCCTTATCAATGTATTTGAAGTTGGTGAGGACTTTTGGCTCTTCTAGAGTATCTATGTCTTTACTATCAATTTCTACATGGAGAAAGCGTTCATCTCTTGCTACATCCTCCTTATTCATACCCGCTTCGAGAACTGTGTCTTTAAAGGGGAAATTCAGCACAATATCTGAATCATTCTTAATAAAACTACCTTTGCTATTGCTGAATAGGCCTATGCGGTTAGTATAGTTAGTATATCTGCCTTTTTTCAGAGGATCGTCTGCCATTTGAGTAATTATACTCTTTCATTAATTACTTTTACAATTCTCTTGCAATTAAGAGATTTGTTCAGTACTATCTCAGCAATATATGAAAAGACTCTCCCTTCCCCTCATTTCCCTAGGTGTCCTTCTGGTACTCTTCACCTTGTATCAGGCATTTAGTCTTTTCATGTACCAGCGGATGGTAAATGAAGGATCTGTTATCGCTGATATCCAATGCCTGACAGTCAATCCTCTCATCATCCAGCGGAAAAATATCTACCTACAATCAATGCAGGCGGTAAAGAATAAAGATCAGGAGAAATACTACAAACTAACTGATGACTACTTCACTATTTCAAGTAGATTTGTAATAGCCCAGAAAAACTGGCTGGTAGATGAAAAAGGCTATATGAATAAATGGGAATTTAAATACTTCACACCGAAATATGTACAAGATGCAGCTAAATACCAATACGTCTCACGACAAGCTGATGCTGACTCTACGGGATTACTTGTAGAGTCGTACAAAATTTCTCAACTCAATACCTCTCTCTCCGAAGAACTTACCCAAAAAGCAAGTGATAAACTCACAATAAGGAACAACGCTGAGAAAAAATATGACGAGTTATGGGATAACCCAGGAAAAATTGATTGGAGATCACGCTTTATCAAAGTCCCACCGACGAAATGCCCTGAGGAGAACCTCAATATCCCTGAAGTGAATTTGAAAGAGATATTTGAACCTCCCTCTTCTCCTCCCACTGACTCTCCATTTACCTAATCCATCTGCTTTTTTTCATAGGTAAAGATTAGAGATCGTTACCACATTCACTCGCTGTAACATACTCCTTATTCAGGATATTTTGCTAAAATGGTAAAAAGTAAATTAGGTAAAAAATAGTAAACGTGATTTATAACTTCAGAGTTGAAGGATTTTCCTCAGAATCTCTCGCTGCCATTTTAAAATACCTCACTCCCAATACTTCCTGGGTGGGGATATTCCTCAACGTTGGGACTCCTGAAACATCGCTTGACTCCAGGCAGGTTACCTTATCCCCCTCAACATGAAGTGCCACCATAAAATGTCTCCTCTCTGCACCGTATCTACTTTGGACTTTCACAAGAGCTGTATTTTCCTTCCCTACCTCAGTCCATTTCTTTAAATAGTCGGTATTAATACCTTCGCACTGCGGTAGTTCTGCATCCTGCATCCAGGTGAATTTCAAGTCATACGGAAGGTCATTAAATCTTTTCCAGTTAATAACTCCCCCTACTTCCAAACAATTATCGGCCATAGCTTCAGCATATTCTTCAAAGCTGTCACTGCCGCCATGCAGTTTTAACGTATTATAAAGAGATATTAATGCACACCCATCCTTTGTTACTTCTACTACTTCTCCTCCTTTTGTCTGTAAATGCAGATCCTTTACCCGCTCACTCTTCTGACAGACTAGATCATCACGACTGAGTAGTTTGCTGTATTTTTCCCCATCACTAGTATGTATTTCCCCTAACTCCATAGCTCTCACCAAAAGTATAAAAGATTAAAAAATCAATAGCAATCGTGTATCTCTTACCACGATCCGCCACCGCCACCGCCTCCTCCACCACCCGAGGAACCCCCAGAAAATCCTGAAGAACTGGAAGGAGCTGTCGTTGTGACGTTGCGACTCGCACTCGAATTAAATAAAGGATACATCGCATAGAAATTTCCTCGTCCGCTAAACCAGCTTGGCGAATAACTAGGTTTTAAGACTTTCAACTCTTTCATATACTGATCGATTACGCCTAATGCCATCGCATAAGGGATCATAGATTCTAGAAAGACAAAGTTCTTCGTCTGCCAGACGTCATACCGCTTAGTCGCTTTTAGAAATATTTTTAATCCATCCAACTTCCAATCCATCTCATCCCCCTCCTGTGTCCTTCCATTTAACTTTGTAGACAAATATAGAAGTACCCCACCTAATATAAATGCTCCTAAAAATAGTGTAATGAGTCCAAAAACTCTACACAATGTTTTTTGTGATTTAGGATTTTTAGTAAATAAATTCCTTTGAATAAGCATCATAAAATTCTTCGTCTCAAGATCACTAAAAGTTGTATAGGTTAATTTGGCTTCTTTAAGTGTCGTTGTATCTTTACCTGCAAAAAGCGATTCGAGGAGCTGAGTCTCAAAAAGGTTAAGACCTCCAGTCTTTTTCAACTTCGTCAGCGTAAAATCCTGCTTCTCCAAAAGGCCAAGTGTCGTTTTCTTGATCGTCCCCTCAATCTTTATATACTTTCTAATCGCTAAGTCAAAAATAGTTGCCACGATATCTTCTTTCTCTAATTTTGTATTATCGATAGTTCCTGCTTCGGAAGGACTGATACGAGTACCATCCTGTGTCTTTGGCAGATCAAAATTGACGACAGGCGGACCAAACCTCTTTTTATTTCTTTTCTTCAGATACCACATGATAAGAAAAGGAGCTAAAATAAAATTTAAAATAATAAAAAGTAACCCATAAATGATCAAAAAGATTTTAAGATCAGGATCCATTGGCATAGATTTCTGAAGGATACTTTTAGGGAAAGTGTCTACAGGAAATCCTGCAACAATAGTCAGTCCTTCGGAGCTTCCCAAAGAAGATAAAGTCGTGATAGTAACTCCTCCATCTTTCATAGACACCTGACAGTTACTGGCAGTTGATCCAGATGGACCTGTATAACAGACAGCTTTTTGGACAGGCGTATTAAAATCGGTCCTGAGAGAGATAGAGGCTTTAGAGATAGGGACACTCCATTCATCCCCTGTCACATTCCAGTAAATCTCGTCATGATCTTCATAATTACTGCCTATCGCATTTTTTACTATGTAGCCAATGGTATAGAGATGAGGTCCTGTGATAGTCCTGTCCGAATCACCTATTTTTATCTCCACCTGATCTCCTGAACTATCGACGTTATACTTCTCCCTCTTTCCATCTAACAGAACACCTGTAAATCTGATATCAATAACGCGGTAAAGATCGCCTACTCGCGATACTAACGGAATGTAGCGGTAGATACCATGACGATAAGCACTCCCGAAGGTATACTCTATCTGTTCAGTTACGTTAAGATCACCATTTTTCTCCGCAACCATATCGACATGGAAAGACGTAATCGCCTCTTGAGCTGAGACGCTTGCAGGCAATGAGAAAAGGATGAAAGAAAGTAAACCAAAAAAATAAAATAATCTTTTCACTCGTTGTATTTTACCATGCGAACGAAAACTGATCCAGAATTATTGACCAGCTGGTGGATCTATGTCGTAGAGGCTCTGTCTTCTTATCTCAAATGAGGGCCTGGCTATCCTGCCAAGCATCTCTCTTGCATCTTTTCCTCCTACTTCCATTGCTCTTACAAATGCGTTCTCTCTCTCTGAGGTAGCTTCAGGATTATTCTCAGGAAGATTGTATTCCAATCCCATAGACATGACTACTCTTTCATAGCCTTTTTTTTGTGGATATTCTTTCGCGATCTTCCAAGTCGATTGTCCATCCGTATCATCAACATAAGGCTTGGCAAACCCATCAAATACCCGTGAGGTATTTTCGACTCCTGCAGAGTCGAAAAATGCACGTTCACTTCCTAAATATCCCTCAAAAATATTACCCTGAGTAACAATAAACCTCGGATAATTCGTATACAAATCAGAAAGAACCGCCATCTTTGTCTCACCATCGAGAGCATTTATCTGTGCTATTTGCGAAGCACTCAATCCCGCTTCCATATGAGCAATATAACTATCTCCTTCAACAGAAGGATTAGTCAGTTTCTCAATGACTGTTCTTCCTCCTGGGAGTATCAAACGCTGAGAATTATAAAGAGGAAAAACAATAGGATCCCTCTCCGCAATAGTTCTCTGTTCTGAGATAAAGAGAGGACTTTGATCAAAAGAAATTTCCTCATAGGGATTAGTGCCCTCCAACTCATAATACAGAGTTCGGTTGACATCTCCCTTATGAGAATCCAAAGAAATAGGACTTCCCACAGCAAATACATCGACCAGTCCAATAAAATTTCTGATTAATCCTTCCTGCCTCATGGCAGGAGTATACTCTCACTTGTGCTCAATTTCAACGTCTTTAAGTTACTTTCCTGGTCCTTGAACATTTACATCAATTTTATCCGGTACATTCACCTGAGGAGCAGTTGTCGCTGAACGGAGCATTGGTAATCCATAAAATATAAAAAGGACTGCAATAATTAAAATCACCAAAGCCACAAGGATAGTTCCCATAGCATTATTTGAGTTACCGGTATCTGAATCTCCGGGATTATTAATAACTGTTGCCATACATACCTCCTTCCTGTAAAGCTGTAAGAAAGCTCAACAAAGTAAGTATAAAGAGAGGAAAAAAGGGACAGGTAAATAGTAAGTATGAGCTATGTAAGGCTCTCCTGCATTATAAAGAGTAAGGGAAGATTATCTCGGAGCCGCTGATTATTAAAGTATTAGGCTAAAAAGCAGATTCTTTTTTTATTCCTGGCTTGAGGACATTAAAGGAAAGGAAAAAGCATAATAAGATCATCAGACATCCAGCTAAAAATGTAAGGGGAATTGAGATAGTCGCAATCGCCCCACCCAGCAAAGGTCCGATAATCATCCCTATACTTTGATAAGAAGCATTTAGTCCCATGATCGATCCTTGTGATTTAGCATCTGCTTCCTGAGACAGAATTGTCGGGATAAGAGTCTGCACAATACTATTGAAGACTCCAAGGATCACAGAGGCTATAACAAAAATAGCCAGTGTACGGGAGATAAACATGATGAAAAATGACACAGCTGTCAGAAGAATTGAATACGTGAAAGCATGCTTCATTCCCCATTTCTTAGTTATCCATTGAACAAGGAAAGTCTGCGAGATAAGCCCTACTATCCCAAAGAGTGTAAAGAGAATGGCATTTTGTGATTGTGAGATATGAAGGACATTCATAGTGAACGGCTGATATCCATAAATAATCGCACAAGCAAATGCTAAGAAAAAAATGAAGGTGATAAGAAATGTCAAACCAACATTCGGATCAAATAATGTATGCCACATTTTCTTAAAATCAAATAATTTACCATGGACGACCTCCCCCATATGCTTATTCGTCTCAGGCAGAAAAAGTGCAGTCAAAATAGCTGCAATAGTCGTAATAATTCCCGCAATAATAAAAGGAAGTGCTTCACTAATACCTACAGTAAATGCTGAGATTGCAGGACCAAAAACAAAACCAAAACTAAAAGCAGCTCCTACGAGACCGAAAGCTTTTGCCCGTTCTTCAGGCTTAGTCGAATCAGAAATAACAGCAAAAGCTACCGGAATATTCCCAGCAGTTAGTCCATCAAGTGCACGCGCTAAAAAGAGAAAGATAGCATTAGGAGCAAAAGCTGTCATAAAGAATGATACAGCTGTACCGATGATTGAAGCCAGTAGAAGCGGTCTACGGCCGTATTTATCAGAGAGACGTCCGATAATCGGTGTTGAAATAAATTGAAAGACAGAATAAATCGCAAATAACAACCCGTTTTGGAAATCACTCAACCCGAATTTCTTAGAATAGGCATACAAAATAGGAATAATAATGCCATAACCAAGCATATTCACGACAGCGATAAGAGCAATAATAAGGAGACTTCGATTCTTTTTAAGCATATAGGTATTTTAAGTCCGAAGTTTGATTTTATCAGCAGCTTGACAGTAAATACAAGAGGTACAAATATGGCCTTAAATGGTAAGAGACATCCCATGATCTTTGAGCCACTTAATCTGCTGTCTGTAGGAAGGATTAAAATTTCTTACCTTCATCCAGAAAAGCTGTGAATGATTTTTCTCCCTGGTATGTGCGAGTTCATGGATAACAACATAGTTAAGTACTAAAAGAGGAGCCATAATAAGTCTCCAGCTGAACTGCAGCCGATTATCACTCGTACATCTTCCCCACTGTGAACGGGTATCAGAAAAAGTGATTTCTTTATAATTTGTCTTCATAAGTGCTGCATATTTCTCCGCCTGCAGCGTAATAATTTTTCGCGCTTCATTACTGTACCAATTAGAAAGCTCTTTATTTTTGCGAAAAAGAAGTGCTTGAGGAAAAAGTAACTTGTCACCTTTCACTTTAATATCTGTGTAGTTGCCAGGTGTGAAAATAACTTTTTTACCAAGATAGAGGTATTCATTTTCTGAACGGGATACTTTAGCGGATGTAATTTTCTGAGTATGATTATGTATCCACTCCTGATGCTGAAGGACAAATTGATCAATAAATAATTTGGGGATAAGATGAGGAGCCTTAACAACTACTGTTCCATCACGTTCAATGTGAAGAGCAAGGCTTCGTCTACGAGAACGAACAACTTTAATCGACGGGAGTACAGGCATGTAGTAGTGGCTATGCTAGCATATTTTATGATGAAGAGAAAGTCAGTTGGTATATCTTTTAACTAGATCACTAGGAATCTTTTTTATCCCAGTAGTATTTTCTAATTTTCCTTTATAGGAAGTGTAAAAGCTATTGATGATAATTTTTAGCAGGGGTAGGCTGTTTACGAAGGAAGAGGAAATATACTCCACCTATATAACAAATCATAATTAAAAGTCTTACCAGGCTGAAATGCTGATCAATCCCAATAAAACTCTGGATGAGGTGCCCCAAACTTGTTGATGAAGCTGGCAGGAAAGAAAGATTGACACTAAAAATACTGCTTAAATCAATATTCCAGGTATGTTCTAGCAACTCAGTGATACCATTTTGGACAAGTGAGGCTCCCAGTAAAACAATCATATATTCTGTAGCCTTAAATACTTTACCGATAGGTAATCTTATATAACTGAAATAACTTAAGCTTCCAATTATCCCAGCACTTACAAGCCCTGCAAATAACCCGATGAAGTTCTGAACAAAGACAGTAAAGAGCGAGGTACTAGCAGTAAAGAGTGCTATCTCAAACCCTTCTCTAGCAATCAACATAACTATAGTAATAAAAAGCGAGATATCAAATGAGTTCTTTTCAAGCTCCTGATGTGCTTTAAGCAGCTTACCGCCCCTGCTTTTGGAGAGCATTTCATGGAGAGAAAAAATAACATAGGCGATAAAGAAACCAGAAAAAATCAGCAGATAACTCTCAAGTGTCTCTGCCCTCTCCTCTGTCAAAATAGTCCTAGCAAAATCAGAGAATATATAAAGGAGAGTAGACATACCTAGAGAAACTACAAATCCTACACTGGCTGCAAAAAGAATTTCTACTTCTCTTTTAAGGTTAAGTCTCTTAGATATTCCTAAAAAGATTCCAACGATGAGAAAGGCTTCGAAGAATTCACGAAATGCAATAATAGCGGTCGTAAACATGAGGCTTATCCACTATATAAAATCTTACATTTATTAGCAAGTAGAGTAATCTTCCCTTAGTCTACGAAGGTGAGAGCTTTACCACGACGATCAGCACGTCCGGTACGTCCTATACGATGAACGTAGTCCTCATAGGAGGCAGGCGCATCGTAGTTGATGACATGGGTAACATTCTCAATATCGATTCCACGGGAAGCGACGTCTGTCGCCAGGAGTACCTGAAGGCTATCAGACTTGAATTGCTCCAGAGCCCGCTGGCGCTGACCTTGTGACTTATTGCCATGAATTGCTGCTGCTCTGAAACCTCTCTGGATGAGTGCTTTACTAAGCTTCTCTACTCCCCATTTCGTTCGACCAAATACTAAAACTTTATCAAAACCATCCTGCGCTAATAAGTCATGCAGGACATCAATTTTAGGCATTCCCCGCGGTACTCTGATGATGTCCTGGTCGATATTCTTAGATGTTTCTCTTTTTTTAACAGAAATAGAAATAGGATTAGTGACGAATGTATCCAGGATGCCTCGCTCTTTATCTGTTATGGTTGCTGAGAAGAAAAGCGACTGACGTTTTTTAGGAAGAAGTGAGACAATCATCTGAATATCACGGATAAAACCGATATCTACCATACGATCTACCTCATCCAGAACGATATTTTGAAACAAATTCAGGTTAAGCGTTTTTCTTTGGATAAGATCTTTCAGTCTTCCTGGTGTCCCTATAACAAAATGAGGACTATGATGCAGTTTTTTCTCCTGACGTTTGATATCTGCTCCTCCAATACAGAGGGCATAGTCTAACTCCATCCCCCGCGAGAAAATACGTAGCTCGTCTGCAATCTGCATAGCAAGCTCACGAGTCGGAGTCATGATAAGAATGCGCTCCCTTCGATCAAGCGATGCTTTCTGGATAAGAGGAATTAAAAAGGCTGCTGTCTTACCCGTGCCGGTATTAGCAATCCCTATTACATCCCGATTATTAAGAAGGTGTGGAATTGCCTGTTCCTGAATGGGTGTAGGAGTAATATAGTTATGATCCGCAATATTACGCTTGAGCTTGTCTGAAATAGCAAAATCAGCAAAAGTACTCTGAGATAGCTCTTCAGCTTCTTGAGTAGACTCTGCTTTGTTAATAAAAAGTTTCTCATCAAGAGATTTAGGAACATTTCTCTTTGGATGATTACTATTTCGCACGGAATGCGAATTCTGTCGTGGCTGGCGTCGATATGTATTCATAAAAACTGTAATGATCAAGTCGTACTTCTGCTTAGTCTGAGGAATATGTGGTAGTTAGTAGATACGAATAAAAAAGTAGGGTATCTTTATCTAAACATAACAAATATCAAAGGTAAGCAGAGGTATAACCTGACCATCTGCATTAAGTATAGTATACCATAGAATAATCCTATAGTCAATTATGTGAGGTAAATTAGACGTTCTGTGACTGCTCTTCTTCTTTACCAATAACCGCTAAAATCTTCTCATTTAACCTGCGTTTTTTGTCTTCAGCACGTTTTTTATCTGACTCAAGCTTATCATCCCGAAGCTTAATGCGCTTTAGTTCCTCTTTATCTTTCTGCTCCTGACACTCCTGATTGGAACATCGATATACTGACACAGTCTGAGGAAATAAGGATCCTTCCGGATGAGTCGTTTTTTGACTAACTAAAATAAGAGGAGAGCCACACTGGAAACATTTAGGAATAGATGTAGTTGAAGGATTCAATATACCTATTATAGCACATTTTTCTCCGAAGCGTAATACTTGCTAATAAATGAAAAATGCGCTATAAAGATCACTAGTGAAATCCTGGATTTCTCTTATCCTTGCTGTCATCTTCCTTACCTCAATTGTTGTTTTTAATATTAGACAGCCCAAAAAACCTATAACGTCTCTTCCCTCTGCTTCCTCTCCCTCTCCAACCGCCACTCCTTTACCTACTCATATTAGTGACGAATGCAGAAATGAGTCATTACGCGGAACAATTACCTGGGAACCGGCAGCTGGGAATCTGTATGGCAATGTGAAATTGACTAATATTTCCCAAAGGCCATGCACTCTATCTCTGAGCAGTAAGCTGCAGCTTTCCCACCTGCCTACTGTAAAAAATATTGCTGTCCATTATACTGGTACTCAGTCAGCCTATATCTCCAAAATGTCTCCAAACACCAGCTTTTATGCAACTATTCATATGCCTAATGGACCCCAATGTCAGTCTGGTCTCTACCAAGTTCAAGCTGGGTTAAGTTATGAGATTACTAGTGCTGAAAGTCTCACTTTTACCACCTCAGGAAAGCCTAGCTTTATGATGAATATCTGTACAGATCCAGCAGAAATAACGACAGTGGACATTTCTCCTCTCTCTATCCAACCCGGGCCATGATCAGCCGAGTGCTGGAGTAGGCCGTTTGTGGTGAATGGTGATCTTAAAATAGTTATCTTTGCAGGAAGCATCGCAGAAGGCCAATCCTGTCTCTTTATCCAGACAATCCGCACAGCAAATATAGTGCCTATGGCACTCATTAAATGCACAATTTACATAGGAATCACATGATTTCCCGCAGTGATCACACTTCCCGACTATCTCATGGCGAGCATCATTGACATTTACTCCCCAGGTGATACGGCCGTCAAAAACATACAATTTACCTTTGAAATGTTCATTTGGATATTTCTCCATATAAGTCTGGATACCATCCTTAAGCTGATACACATTATGAAATCCATTTTCTACCAAAAAACCTGAGGCTTTTTCGCATCTAATACCTCCTGTACAGACAGTGACAATAGTCTTGTTACGAAGATGATCTAACTTAGGTAATACTTCTTTTAAATCATGAAAGTTCGAGAGTCCAGAAGGAATAAAATTTTCAAAGTATCCGCTAGCGTATTCATAATCATTTCGCATATCAACCACATAAAACTCTTTACCCTCCTCATACCATTGATGGAGCTCCGATGCTGATAAATATCTACCGGTGGTTTTTGTTGGATTGAGACCATCGATCCCAGTCGTTACGATTTCTGGCCGGAATTTAACAGATAATTTCGGAAAAGCCTTACCAGTACCTTCACTTTTTTTGTATGAGATAGACTTGAAGTACTCAGACTTCTCCATTGCCTCAATGTATTTTTCGGTATTCTCCAAAGTTCCTTCGACAGTTCCGTTGATACCCTCAAACCCTACGATAATACGTCCCTTAAGGCCTAAAGACTCACAGAGAGCCCGCTGTTCTTCACGAACTTTTTTCGGATCCTCAATTGCTACGTACTTGTAATAGAGCAAAATTTGAAATTTTTGGTCTTCCATAGTGAGAAGTATAGCAAATTTTCCTATTTAGCTTCAAATCTTATTGCTTAAGATAGTTGAGGTAGTCTTTCTGCATTTGCTCTTTTTTCTGCTGATCAAGATTAATAAGACGCCAAACTGCATCATTTGACGCCTTTCGGAATTCATAATCCATTTCAGATACCTCAGGATTAACTTGTAAAGCTATATTATTCATTCCCATAAGTTTGAGTCCTTTGAGGCCTCGCAAGCGAGACAAAGCAACGTATCCTTGTCCAGGGACAAAAGAACGTGAAAGATCAACTTCTGCTGCATCCAGAGACATTCCTTGAGATTTATGGACTGTTATTGCCCAAGCGAGTCTTAGCGGTACTTGAGAAATCGACGCAAGCGGAGGAGATGAACTCCCTGCTGTCTCATCCTTTACCTCCCAACTGGCTTGACCAACTGTGATCTCTGCACCATCAAAACTCCTAACAATCGGCTTATCTTCTTTGGTAAAACCAATTACCTCACCTAGTGTTCCATTTACATAGCCTTCTTCAAAATTATTCTTAACGAACATTACCTGAGCGCCTTTTTTAAGAATCAATCGTTCAGGAGCAAGACAGCTACGTCTTAAACCTTCAATAAGTCCTAACCCACCCCTTGATACCATAAAATACTCGTGAGCCTCACCTGTTAGCTGATCTAAATGAGTTTTATTGATAGCATCGACATCTGCATTATGCGTAAAAAGCCTAGTCGGACGAGAGTATCCTTCTGGATCTTTACTGAGTCTCTCGGAAAGATATTCAACAGTATCTTCATTTACTTCACCCATCCGAATATCGTTAAGAACTCGTAAAAAAGCTCGATCACTCTGGCGATACTGTTCGTCCAGATAACAGATCTCAACTCTCATCTCTTTCCAAATATCTGATTCTGTCACGAACTTGGCCTGATTCTCACCTTTAATAACAGGCGGCAGCTGAAAAAAATCTCCGCACATAACTATCTGCATCCCACCAAACGGCTGATCAATCCTTTTAAAAGCCCGACAAATTCTATGTACTAAGTCGAGCTGAAAATCATGCAGCATGGATATCTCATCAATAATAAGAACCTTCGTTCGGAGGAAATGTTTGCGTAGATATGCTTTCTTTAATAACTCGCCTATTTCGCGCTCATCCATAGTGCCCTTGATTCCCATACCGGACCAGCTATGGATGGTCGTTCCTCCCATATGAGTAGCTGCAACACCCGTTGAAGCAGTAATCCCGACTGGAATGTTATTCATCCGCAAATAAGAGATGAACTGATTGAGTAGATATGTTTTACCACTTCCAGCAGGTCCGGTAAGAAAGGCATTATTGCCTAATTTAAGAACATCGAGTGCTTCGCGCTGAGTCATATGGGGATATCAGGGTAACAAAAATTGATCTCTTATTGCAACACTACGTCTTGATAGATATACTTTTTAGACTCTATGCTCAAACTAAGACGGTATGTTATCTCTCTTCTTATTACTTGTTTTGTTATTTTACTTGTTAAAGGCGTCAGTAGTCTTCACATTGAACCCCTTCAAAATGTCTTAAGCAGCCAGGTAGCGCCAGCCCCCTCACCTACTCCCCTTCCTAAAGGAGAGGTAATCGTCACAAAAGTAGTTGATGGCGATACGATCCATGTAGATCTTAATGGCCACGATACAACAATACGTATTATTGGTATTGATACACCAGAGACTGTCGATCCGAGAAAGCCAGTTCAATGCATGGGTAAAGAGGCCTCTCAAAGAGCTAAAGAATTACTTCTTAAAAAAATAGTCTATCTTGAACCAGACCCAACACAAGGAGATAAAGATAAATACGGACGGCTTCTCCGGTATGTTTTTATTAACGGCAGTGATGATTATGGACTGGGAGCAATTCTTGAAGGACTCGCCCATGAATATACCTACAACGTACCTTATAAGTACCAAACTGATTACAAAAGTGCTGAGAAAGCAGCCAGAGAGGCCAAAGTCGGACTCTGGGCAGATAATGAGTGTGAAGCGTTGCCATAATTAAACCGCTGTGCTTAAATACAAAGAACCATGCCATTTATTGATATAATCCTCCGCTCGATTATTATTTATTGTTTTATCGTTATTGGGATTAGGCTTCTTGGTAAAAGAGAAATCTCCCAACTCTCAATTGTCGACCTCGTCTTCGTCCTCCTTATCAGTAATGCTGTCCAGAATGCAATGGTCGGACCAAATACTAGCCTCATGAGCGGTCTGGTAGCTGCCGGATCACTCTTTGTGGTCAACCAAGCCCTAGGCTATCTTATGCTCCGCTCCAAAAAAGCTCAGTCTTTCTTAGAAGGGAATCCTATCATGCTTGTATATCATGGAAGAATTATCGCCAAACATCTGAAAAAAGCTGGTATTACAGATTTAGAACTTGAAGAAGCTATACGAGAGCATGGTGTGGAGAAAGTAATGGATGTTGATCTAGCAGTACTAGAGACAGACGGCAATATCAGCGTACTTTCTCATAACTATACTCATACTACCTCCCATAAAAGAAAAGCCCACAAAGCAGTAACACGAAGTATTTAGGTTATTTTCAGATGATATTTAAGGGTAAAGATCCAGTCTTCCTCATCTTCAGGACTTTCTAATTTCTTCTCCAAAAGCCATTCGACATAAGATCTATCGCTAATTACGACCTCATCTATCTTCCTTCCTCTATGCTTGCCAAATGGAAAAAGCATAAAAAGAGACGGCTCAGTGGTGATTTTGAGCATTTTAAGAACTGCTTCTTCATGACTTCCCATTTTTTCTACCATTTTTTTATAGAGCCTGCCAAATAAAGCCTCAAGGACGAGAACGTCATTTTTTGCCTCATGGGCATTCCCTTCAACATCAAGCTCTAAGTAATATCGTAAGTATTGGAGATTATATTCTGGAATGACACATGACTCATCTAATGCTCTCGCAACTTTTAGAGTACAAATAAACCGCGGAGTTGTTATCCCTTCATGAGATAGCATAGCGACATCAAAAATTGCATTATGGGCAACAACAATATAGTTATTTATGAGATCCTGAATTTCCCTACTCATCGGACTACCACTAAAAAAGGGGCTTTTCTCTACCATTTTATTAGTAACATGAGTGATACTTTGCGATTTAATCGAGATAGGAACCTCTGGCTTGAAGTATTCTGATTTCAACGTATCGTTGTGCTTATAACAGAGCTGGAAAAGCCGGTCTGCCAGAAGATCGTTACCTGTTGTCTCTGTATCTAAAAAAATAAAGTCGTCCATAAGTGCTTATTATATCTTGAAGTTTGGATAGTATTCTACTATTATACATCTGTGTCAGAATTCATTTCCCTATCCTCTTGTTGTCAGTCAAGATAATTCTTGACTGCACTACTGTGCTTTCTCCCTTGAATCCTTAAGAAATTAGATTAGTACATGTCAAGAATCCTTTATGAAAGGAGGCAAAACTATAAAAGTACAATCTATTTCAAAATTTATTTTTAACAAAGCTGAATATCTACTGGGAGATGACTCTGGCTCTCTTCTACTGAAAATCGATTATTTCCACAATTCATTCGAGATTGAGCAGCAGACAGCAACTATTACTAAAGCTCTGAGTAATGAAGCAAAACGGATTGCTGATGATCTCCTCAGCCGTAAGCATGGAATCAATTTTGCAGAGAGATAGCATCAATCTAAATGATAGTGCGTAATAATTTTAGATGCTGCGTCTTCTACAGAAGTCTTAGCGGTGTTGATGGTGAGATGATCCAAATCAGGATACTTATCAAAGACAAATTTCGGCTGACTGAGAATCTCTGCTAATTCTTGCCTACCAAATTGTTTGCCATGTTTTTTTCTGAATTTATCATCAACTCGCGAAAGAAGCGTTTCAGGATCAGCAGTCAGCTGTACCATGGCTAACTTGCCCCCTTTTTCATGGACAAGCCTAATGAGCTCTTTATAATACTCAAAAAGTGTCGGGCTGCCTGCCGATCCTGAAGTGATAATGAGGTTAATATTTTGTTTGATCGCTTCCTCTACCAGTCGCATACGGAACTCCCGCGTAAGAATTTTTCTGGCTGGGTTATGAAAATCAAAGATACTATCAAAAACACTGATTAGAAGATGATTGTGCAGCAATTTATACCCTAATTTTTTTTGTAATTCTTTGGCAACGGTTAATTTTCCCACAGCCGGAGGTCCATAAAGGAATACTACATGCATGAGTGGATTATAGCAAAAATAATATTGCTCTCTAAAAATGAGAGTACTACAATACATCTATGGGAGAGCTTATAGTACCGACAGAGGCTCAGGAAGAGGCTTTTAGACCACGTGAGCTTTTACCTGGATTTTTTGCCATCAACGGCAACAGCCCAACTGAGGCTAATGGTTTTGCGCTCCTTACTTCGGATGTGGTTCTTGGCTTTGACTTAGGAAGTAATACCTATCAGAAGCGTACAGCTAGCCATTTAGGACAAATTTCCTCAGGCAGACCAGTTATTATGCTCGCTACTCATTTACACCTAGACCATGCGGGGGGTGCTATGAGCTCAAAAGATAACCATACAATCAAAGAACTTTGGGGGCCAGAACCTGAGCCAGATGTGTCTCTTGGGTCTCAAACGGCCAGCTATTTATATGATCACTATCCTGAAGAAATTCGAGTAGATAGGTACTTGCGTGATCAAGAGGTCCTGCATTTTGATAGTACAACTATCAATGTTATCAAGACACCAGGTCATACTAAGTCCCACCTTTCTTTCTTAGTAACTCCTTTTAATCAACCTTCTTTTGCCATTCTGGGAGATTTACTGGGTGGAATAAGTAGCGATCTTGGGAGTAACCGTGAAGAACAGGTACGCTCTGCCTATCGAGTCGATAACCTTCCCTTTTCCTATTTTGTTGAAGGTCATGGTGGAATTCAAAAAATTGAAGATCATAACTTTTATAGCCACATGATCGAAGGAATTGGTGAACAACTTAGACCAGGATTTAAATCCTTACAGGACCAGTTAAGAAGATAACCTTATGTAAAGAGCCCAGGATTTTGAAAGGCAAATAGGATGTATGACAAAATTACAGCCATAAAGAAAATAACTACAATCACCGCAAAAAGATGGAAGGCTGGATGGGCATCATAACTAGGGCGAAAATGACGATGAGAAGCCTTCTTATGAACTTTAGGAGATACTTTGTGGGTAGCCTTTTTCTTGGATGCCATGTATTTACTATGACAACTCTTGCTATCTCCTGTCAATGAAAAGAAATACGAACAAAAAAATTGCTAGTTAAGGCTATTTATGCTTTGATAGCCTCGATTTTGCTAAACGATTATGCTTACTTATAGCCTTAACTCGAGGGACGTATTCAAGAGAAAAAAGCAAATAGCTTTGTAAATAGTGTCTTTTTAGCTTCAATGTGGGGTGCATAAATTATATAATAACCAGCTATGTCCAAAACTTGCTTGACACCTAAGAGACAAAGACAAGACATAACTAATTTTGGGACAATAACGCAGACCCTTCCTTAACTATTGACGTTTTATGAACCCAGGAGTAGAATGCCGGTAATGAAAAAGATTGGTTTAATAATTATAGTTGCAATTCTGGCAGGTGGCATTGGTTTCTTTGCGGGTATGGAATATAAGGCATATCAAGTAAGAACAGCTCTTACTAAGGCATTTCAACAGACCTCCTCCTCACCCACTCCAGCACAGGAAACGTCCCAACCGAGCGTAAGCGATACTAATTCAATAATTGATCAGGCAAGACAAGAGGGAGACAAAATTATTTCTAAAAATATAGGAGACGAAGTAGTACTTGCCACAATAAAATTTAAAATTAATAAGGTCACTGAAGCGTCAACACTCAGTGGTGGATATGGTAATCCAATGGTTGCCCCAGCAGGATCTAAATTCGTTTTACTCAATATGACAGTTACTAATGAAACAAATGCTTCCTTTAACCTTGATCCATCAAATGGCTTCGTCGTCGTTGATAACAAGAGGAGAGAATTCAATCCACAAAATGCTATAGGAGAAGTTACCAATTATTTGGATCAACGTGAACTTCAACCGTCAATTCCTGAGACAGGCACAATCGTCTATCTCCTACCAAGCGACTCTATCAGTTATAGCTTTAACATACTAAAAGCTGGAGCTAAAGAGCTCTACCAAATAAAGCTTAAATAACTCATAAGCTTCTGATAGATATACAGCCACAATTTGAGGCTCTAGACAAATGTTGAGTTCAGTACTATACTCCCCAGTATGAGCAGGCAGGAAATGTGTGAAACAGGTGACGGCTCTCCAGTTAACTTTGAACCGGACACAGAACTGGGTGAAATTAACGATATCCCAGAACTCCTTAAGACGTATAATGAATTAGGATTAGGCAGAGCTATCATGCTCGTATCAGAAGATCCAGTCAGCAAAGCTCCCTTACGAGAGCTAGGTGGGTACATCCTTCCCACACCAGACGAACTGGAACATTTAATCATTCTTCGCTCAGGAGAAATGTATTTTGTCGGTCCACGATCTGACTCTCCAGAAGATCAAACAGCATATAGACTATCCCATGCTCCAAATGCTCAGGAATTTCACTACACACAATCCCCTAAGTTTTTTGAAGAAGGAACAAAAGGATTATCCTTCTTTATGGAAGCAAATCTTGATTCTTTTAATCAAAGAATTCGATCATCAAATAAATCAGGAGTTGACGATAAATTCATTAAAAAAATTGAGGATGCTGTAGACACTGCTCTCGTGATGAGGAGACAGCGATTGCATGGATTTGAGACATCAAGAAATGCCCTTTTGAAAAAGGGCATCAATGGACCTACATTCACTCCTTATGAACAGCAAGCACCTGTACCTACTTCTTTTGCATCTTCCAATCTGGAAGAAGAAGTCTTATGGGAAGATACCTCCGGTGAGGATTTCTGCGCAATTGAGTAGCCTGCTAGTCATCCTTTGAGAGCGAACTCTTCAATCTTTTTGACTAAATCTTTATCGGTTGTCTCCATCATAATCTCTTCAGTTCCAAGTATCACTCCCGAATAAGTGTAATTATGAGACCCAACCATGGCACACTCACCATCAATGCTGAGAATTTTCGCATGCACATTTCTCTCGTGATGAGTGAGAACAAGTAATGGATATTTATGAAGAAGATACCTGAAATAAAGATAGGTAAAACGAGCCGGGTACGAAGTAAAAAGGCTGCTCTTTTTATTGGAAGTTATTACATCAACCTTCACTCCCCGCTTCGTAGCTTTTATTAATCTCTGTAGTAATGGGCCATCCGGTACGAACTGTGACATAAAAATAATATGCTTCTGGGCTGAGTCGATTTTTTTTATTGCTTCAGCATAAATAATCGATGATCCCAATTTCCCTGTATCCACAAAGAGACTTTCTGTTGGGGTGAGCTGGAGCTGATAATCTATGGGTGATTGGAGCTGATTAACCATAAAAAACTGCTTGACCAGCTTATCTACAATTTTTTTGTCCTCAAATCTGATCATAATATCAATTTTTTCAAATGCCTCGTCAAATAAATTTACTCCCCCCACCCAAGCTATCTCCTCATCAACGATATATAGTTTGGTATGGTTACGTCTCACCATCGGCACAACCTTATTTAGTAAATTTGGATTATTAGTGGTAATGATAGTAGCCCCATGACTACGAAGATTGTTCTCTATTTCTCTAGATTTTTGATGGAGGTATCGACCTTTAGATCTTTTCTCAGATGAGGATGATGGCAAAAGCGGTAAATCTCCCTGGACAAAAACCTGCGCCACCCAATCGTGATTAATATTCACTCGTACACCTCTGGAAAGTGCCTCAAGAAGCACTTTTTCAATGCGTGATAAAACCTCTCCAGCCTCAAAATTCATTGATTGGAGATAGATAGAATGCGTGGCTTTTTCAGCTTCCTTAAGAAAATCATCTAAAAAATCGTAGGGAGTAAAAATCTTAGGTGTAGACATAGAATATTTAGTATAACGCAAAAATAACGAAGGGTGATCCGATCTTTGTCGGATCACCCTTCTCAAAATACTGGCAAACTACTGGACAATGAGTTTGCCGACCATACCCATTTGTCTGTGATTACCCACAGAACAATAGTACTCAAAGGTTCCTACTTTATTTGCTACAAACTCCACGGTATCTGAAAGTCCAGTATCTACCATCTTAGTCTGAACATCGAATTCATCTATGACGAAATCATGAAATCCTCCGGAACTTTTGAAATTGACTCTTACTGTATCACCTTTTTTAACAGTGATAGTATTGGGTGTAAATTTAAAGTTAGCTCCGGTAACAGTAATTTCTTTAATATTTCCTGATTCCGTTGTACCTGTAACTTCAGGTGTAGTCTGCATAGTCTCTGATGGTGAAGCTGAAGGTGTCTCAGTTATATCCATCATAGCCTGAGTGGGAGTTGGGGTTGCAGCTGGCAGAGTCGTACTGGAGTTCTTAGTTAGAAGATAAGCACTACCAGCAATGACGACTAAAACAATTGCAACAATAACTATTAAACGATTGCTCATATACTCACCTCCTTTTGTCTTAACACTAAACCATATTCACTAGTGGTTTGCAAGAGTTAGCATTATACAAATCCAGGGAAAAAATCTTTTTTAATATGCGCCCTTGAGACTCCCATCTCGCGAAGTGTTTTTTCAAACCCTGTTACCATTATGTGAGGACCTGATAAGTAGTAGGTGCGATCTTCCCAGTCAGGAATATGACGCATAATGATTTCGCTAGTAATTCTTCCCCTCTCCCCATTCCATGTCTGTGGAATTTTTTCTGTATCAGTCAACGTATATATAGTAGGTATCCCAAGTTTTTTTTCTGCCTCATCCAAGACATCTTTATAGACTATATCTTCTTGATATTTATTAGAAAAAAGGACCGCAATATCACGCTTTTCTGAAGTATCGATAAGAAATTTCAGCATACTCCTAAAAGGCGTAATACCTATCCCGCCAGCTACGAAAACAAGTTTTTTACTCGTATCTTTTGGCAGAGTAAAATCTCCAGCTAGTTGAGATGCGACAATAGGCATTGATGTATCCATCACCGCTAAATTACGTTTATAGCTGCTTCCATTTTTATAGAACTTTATCCCTATCCGCAGTATATCTTCAGTAGGACTTGAGGCTAAAGTAAAGTACCTTCTATTTCCCCTGCTATCGGTATTGGGGTGTGGGAACGTCCATTCCAGGTACTGACCAGCTGCATATCGGAGAGGTATATGAGGCTTAAAAATAAAATCGATGATATCAGGAGCTATCTTTATTTCCTCCTGAAGCCGTAGTAAAAGACGCTGTTTAGGGCTTATAAAATATGACAGGATATTACCCATCACCAATGCTATTTCAGGAGTAAAATAGAAACCTAAAATATGGACTTGCGGTGGGAAAAATAATCCTACAAAAAATCCAAAAAGCATCTGGAGATTTCGTGTAGGAGGCGATGTCAAAGGCTCAGTGAGCATGACGTAGGCAAAAAAGAAAAATGATGAATGGAAGAATACCTGATCAAAAGTTCTTAGGATAGGCGTTCCCCCTAGAAGAGCAAACATAACAATAATGAGAAGTGAGCTGGCATAAAAGCTCACAGCCATATATTCTCTTCTTGTTTTGCGAAGGATAAGTAATCCGCCCATAATAATAAATGGCGTCATAAAGGCATTACCTATCCACCACGTCGCTCCATGTCCAAAGGCAAAATATAAAATGAGAACTGCAATGGCTGCAGGATTAAAGATATGCTTTTTATTAATAGCAAGAATATACTTTGACGCTATACTCAGTACTCCTGCCCAGAACAATACTCCAAGATCTAAAAAATTCGTAACGGGCGCAATAATACAGGCTAAAATAAGAGCTGTGATGTACACTGACTCAACATTAGTGGGAGCCTCAAAGATATAGGAAAAAATGCGATTTGTTAGATAACATACTCCAACAATAAATACACTACTCAGGATAATACTTTGCGGGCTGTAGGAAATAAATCCGAAAATACTTCCTGCCACCGAGGCTATAAGAAGAGCGATTAAGTAGTACAAGACCACCCGATACATCGTTATCCTATCGAGTAGATAATCAATCAAATACATAGTTATCTCATAAAGCCCTGCGTATAGGTGGCTATCCCTTTACTATCTATCATGTAGCCATCCGCCCCTTTATAAGCATTAATAAAGGCTATCCCCCTTTTCCCCATGGCAAAAGCTGTTGTTGCTAGGAGATCTGCTTCTAAAATAGTTTTACTAATAACACTAAGACTGATAATTTCTGTCACTCTTTTATTTTTTTTAAGCGGGTTATAGATATGATCACCTCTTATATACGTTCCAGATGTAGCAATTGCTTCATTAGAGAGGTCAACTACCTTTACAATTTCTGACTGGTTAAATGGATTTTTAATCCCAACTTTCCATTTCCGTCCCTCTTTTAAGCCGTCTGCCTGAATATCTCCTCCTCCATCAATAAAAAAGTTACGAAATCCTCTTAAACGCAGTCTCTCAGCTGCTTTTTGAATCGCCCAACCTTTCACAATCCCAGATGGATCTAAGTAGCCCTTATGATAAATATCAAAAAATCCCTGCGTTTTTTCTTTAATCTCATGCGACAGGCTCAAGATTTCCAGCATTTCTTCAGAGTACTCTTTCACTGTTATTTCTTTTCGATTAATCCTGCTTACTTCACTCGACTTTTTATAGGGGCTGAATTTCTCATCAACCTGACGAAAAAAACTAAAAATAGCACCGAAATCTTTACCTGATACAAAAGTATCAGCTATCTCGAGAGTAATTGGCATCCCCATAATAAGCTTTGTTTGTTTCATCTCCTGACCTTAAAACGTAGAGCGTAAGTCATAAATCTTAAATCTTTTATATGTAACGTTTATTATTTGGCCTGGCCTAATGCATTTGCAAGTGAGCGCCGAAATCCTTCACTTGAATCTGTCGCTCCTGACACAATATCTACTTCTGAGGATTGCTTTTGGATAGCCTCCTGAATGAGAATTGGCATCATTTCTGTATTGATCCTGATAGAGGTCCTCTGATCATTAGGATATTTCAAAAATTCAATTGAAGAAAGTCTCCCTTCTGCTATTTCTGCCCTAATTTGGATATCTCCATAAAAAACATCTTCAGTACTTCCCGTATAGATTCCGTCTTTATACTCACCGCGCGCTGGAGGAAGTCCTCCTGCTGAAGAAGAATCAGGGGTAGGACTGAGATAGTAATTATCTTCCCCTGGCGTCTTGATGAGGACTGCATTAGTTACCTGCTGTCTCTCATAAAGGCTATAGAGAATAAAAGAAATGATAACTACTAAAGATAGTACTATTTTTTTCACCACAACAATTATAATAATAGCCTATTCTGAAACAAAGCTGAAATAGAAATTATTTACCTTGAGGCTGTTTTTTTAGGAGAAGTTTTTTTACTTGCTGTGATTTTTCTAGTGGTAGTTTTTTTACCTGTCTTTTGTATTTCTTTTGTAGGCATAGCTTTCTTTGCACGAGACTTTACCACAGCAAGCATCTCGTCACTTTTATCAACTACACTTGAGACTGCCCTGGTAGCCTGTTTTTTAGCTGAATTCAGCTCTTTAACTACTCTCTTGCGTGTTTTCTTATCAGAAAGTGCCTTAGCAGTGGCTAGGCTGACTACAGCTCCGGCTGTTACTGCAGCTCCTGCAGCAAATGGCCTTGCTTTATCTCTCATAGTAGGTTTCTTTCCTAACATGCACATACCATACCTCAGCATTAAGAAGTATATGTAACATCCCAGTAATAATTGTGTAAGGAAATAAATGACAAATTGTACTAGGAATTGTACAATGCAGATATGAAGAAGTTTATTCTGACTCTTACTATTTTAGTCATTATTTTCTTCACTTATCAGAAAGTTCCCCTCATCCGCCATCTTCTTTCCTACTCTCCATGCGATACTCCTCTTACCTATAAGCTTGGGGATATTGATAGCCGTTTTGGTCTTACCTCTAACCAGGTCTTATCTGATACTAAAGAAGCTTCCGATATTTGGAATAATGCCTTACAAAAAAATATATTCACCTATGATCCTAAGGGAGAAATTACCATCAATTTTGTCTATGACAAAAGACAGGAATTAAGTACTCAGATTAATCAGCTCCAAGAAAAGCTTGATACCGATAAGGGAAATTTAGATCCGCAGATCGCAGAGTATAAGAAAAGATCAGAAGCATTTGACCAGAATGCAGCAGCTCTTAATCAGGATATCGCCTATTGGAATAGCAAAGGCGGAGCACCTGAGGCAGAATATAATCAGCTTATTAGCCGTCAGAAAGAACTTCAAGCTGAAGCAGCTGAACTAAACAAGCAAGCAAGAGCGCTTAATCAATCAGCTAGAGACTATAACTCACAAATTGGCCAGCTGAATCAGACAGAACGCCAGCTAAACCAGACTTTATCCCTCAAACCTGAAGAAGGACTCTATAATGGAAATGATAATACTATTACTATTTACTTTAATAATTCCAAAGATGAACTTATCCATACCCTGGCACATGAGTTAGGACATGCACGAGGGATTAGTCATAACAATAGTTCTGATTCTGTCATGTATCCAAGTTCTACTGAAGATATCACACTCTCTCCACTAGATCTGGACTCTCTCAATGAAGTCTGTCAGGAACGAAGTGATCTTCACTTGATAATCAATGGCTATGCTAACTTTATTCATACTTTGGAAAAAAAATTCCAGCCTGCTTCTTAAGTAGTCTCATGATATACTTTCTCTATGTCTGCTGTTAAAAAATGGTTTAGAGCCAAAGACTATGGTTACGGGTGGACTCCTCAGACCTTTGAGGGGTGGTTAACAACGTTAATGTATCTTGTTCTTGTCATAGCGGTAACGATTGTTTTTATAATGAGGCTGAACGACCCCCTCTTTAATCAATGGGTTTCTGTAGGGATTTATCTTTTTCTTATTGGAATTTCTACTGTCACACTTATTATTATTTCTTACCTGACTGGTGAAAAACCCTCCTGGCGCTGGGGTAGAAAAAAGAAAAAATAATTAGGCTACCGTGTGAATGATGCGTCCGAGATCCTCCTGGTTTCACTTGGCATCCCTAAGTTCAATTGCTACCTGTTGTGAAGCAAAACGCAGCTCACGATCAAACTGTGTAACTTCTTCATTTA
Organism: uncultured Gammaproteobacteria bacterium; assembly: GCA_964515545.1. Lineage (GTDB taxonomy): Bacteria > Patescibacteriota > Microgenomatia > Levybacterales > UBA12049 > JACROF01. The sequence goes on along the minus strand of CAZERI010000001.1, from coordinate 379,204 downwards.
CTTTAAGAGCAGTTGGATTAATACTTTTCAAGCGTAGTCCGCGGAGGCTCCTCACTCGAGATAAAGCGACATAGCCCATTCCTTTTACGAATGTCCGTCCCAGATCAATTTCTGCTGCGTCAAGTGTCATACCTTGGGATTTATGGATCGTAATAGCCCATGCAAGACGAAGTGGGAGTTGTCTCACTAATGCCCTTTCTCCTACCTCATCGTCAATAATCCTCTCGCTTGGACGGACTGTAATCTCTCTTCCCTCAAATGTCTCAACAATGGGAAAATTATCATGACTAAATCCAATAACTCTTCCCATTGTTCCGTTAACATATCCCTGTTCAACAGAGTTCTTAATAAACATAACAAGTGCACGTTCTTTAAGAGTAAGCTTCTCAACAAGCAGGCTATTTTTCTTAATGACTTCTGTTAAGGTAGGATTACCTTCACTTTCAAGATCATAAAGATACTCTTCACCTGTTAATTTATTCAGTTCTCGCGCATTAATAAGATCAGCCTGGAAATTATGAGTAAAAAGTCTGGTAAGCGTCATTCCTGGAGTTATCGGATCAATAAATCGTTCTTTTAACGTATCCCATGTTCTGGAGGTGACGTTATTTTCTCTAATATCTGTTAATAGTCTTATGAATCGCTCATCATTTTGACGGTATGATTTATCTAAATAACAGATCTTAAGACCAAGTTCTTTCCAAAGTGTGGATTCATAAATAAAATCTGTCGAGCCATTACTTACCGGAGGCAGCTGAAAAAAATCTCCGCAAAGTACTACCTGCATACCGCCAAAAGGCAGACTGCTATTTTTAAATGCTCTGCAAAGTGTGTCTATTCCTTCTAACGTCTTACTAGATAGCATCGATACCTCATCGATAATCAAAACTTGGGTCTTCTCATATCGTTTTATCAAATATTTTCGTTTCACTAACTCAGCGATATCATGCTCAGTCAACGCTTCTCGTGCTCCTAAGCCTGACCATGCATGAACAGTCATTCCGGACAGCTGCGTAGATGCTACTCCAGTTGAGGCAGTCACTCCTACCTTTACTCCCTGCTGTTTGAGGTATAAAAGGTACTGTGATAAGACGTAGGTCTTACCAGAGCCAGCGCTTCCTGTGAGGTAAACGTTGTTGCCTGTCCTTAAAATGTCTAGTGCTTCCTGTTGTGTCATAGTAAAACCTCGTGTACTATTTCCGACATGACGAGAAAAGTTATCTCTTCCTGCCCAAAGGACCCTTTACTTTTCCCGTCGTGCCGGAAGCCAATCTGAGTGATTGGTCCGACTAGCATGTTAGTTCCACAGCCATCTGGTGTGACTTCTCTCATCAGTACTGCAGAAAATTCCGTGATAGTTCTTACCACCGCGAGTTTTGCCTTTTCGCTCTGTAGCTGGCTTACCGCATACCTCACACAACACATCTCGTGTTATGGTTTGGGTTAGGGGCTTAACTGCAGCATCGATAGCTACTCGGCGTTCCTTATTAGAGGTTGCGCGTACCATTTCATCAGCACTTGCGACTGACTCGATGACACCAAACCCCGCGAATCCAAGAGCGCGACCAACAGCAGATGTTTCAGCGACCTCGTAAGGATTTTCCTTCTCAATCGTGCGAGCATTTGCTGGATCAACAGCACTTATCCCTGTGAATGTTTTGCCGCTCACATTAACACGTGCTCTGATCACAATGGGACTATGGCTGAGAACCTCTGTATCAACACTCTCTAGGACGTTGCCTTCATGAGCAAGTTCTACTCTTCTGGCTACCGTCATATACTCTTTTCCATGTATCGTTACAATTCCGTTATTACTCATTTGTCTTTTCACCTCCTCCTTGTCCGCCATAGTTTTACGAAGGCGGATTCCGTATTAAATATTTTAAAATTATTTGCAGAGAATGACGCAACAATACGCGTCTTATAAAAAATGTGTTTATGGGGTTGGGCAGTAAAAAATTGAGGGTAGGACAGTAAAAAAGAACCTTCCGCTCATCCAGGCTACCAAGTCAAATCCTAAAGCCTGAAAACCAACCTAAAATCTCTTGTCAACTCTGCTTTGTTGTACGTTCGTACAAATCTTTGGCTATAGTAACACCTTAGAGGATGCATTTCAAGCACAACAGGAGGCATTTTATGTAAGAGAAATGAAAGAAAAAATTACCTATTTTTCTTCTAATTTAGAGGTGCATTGGGGGCAACGCGTAGCTTTCGCCGAAATCTCTGAATAGCAATACTTACAGCTCTTCATGGTCGGATCTACATTCTTTCCTTTGTTGGAAAGATCTTTTAATTTATTCATGGGAACAATAACAAAAAAGTAAATCGCGGTAGCGACTATAAGGAAAGATATCAGAGCGTTTAAAAATGAACCGACAAGAATTGTGGACTTACCTATGTGAAGTGAAAAATGGGAAAAATCAGGAATGCCCCCTAAGACTCCTAGAAGAGGAGTAAATATACCTTTGACAAATTCCTGGACTACTGAATTAAAAGCTGCTCCTACTACTATACCTACTGCCAGATCAACGACATTACCCCGTAAAATAAATTTCTTAAAACCATTTAACATAGTGTAATTTTACTACTGGTCTACTCAACAGTCAATAATGATATACTTCTCGTATGGCCGAGCCCACCCCAATACATATAATCTCCTATGACAGCTCCTATGCAAGGCAGATGATAGAGCTTCTGGAAGAATTTTACCAATACCTCATCCATATCGATCCTCTGAAGCGCTTACGGATTCAGCCAGGATATGGTGAGACAGAACTTAAAAAAATTGTAGAGCAAATAAATGCACAAGAAGGGATTTTCTTTATCGCAGTAGATGGGGATGAAATTGCAGGATTTGTCACGGCGACTATTTATCATCAGAGTCCTGAAGATCTCCTAGGAACTATTCCCACAACTATTGGCCGTGTGACTAATCTCTATGTCTCAGCGCTTAATCGCCAAAAAGGCCTCGGGACTGCCCTCCTCCAGAGAGCTGAAGAATATGTAAAATCTCAGGGATGTGACGTTATGAAAGTGGAAGTATTTGCTCCTAATGAACCCGCCCGAAATTTTTATAAAAAGCTTGGCTATGAACCTCGCAGTATTGATCAAATAAAGAAACTCTAAGTCTGGTGTACCTCTCTGCTAGCCCCTTACAAGGATGTAGGAATAAAATATCATTTCATAGCAGCTCACATCCGAAATCGCGATAACTGACCTGATATAATTCCCTCATGCATTATAAGCACGCTATAGTCGGCGGAACTTTCGATCACTTCCACGCTGGACATCTTTCCCTCCTAAAAAAAGCTTTTGAGATAGCAGACAGAGTTACCATAGGCATTACTACAAGTGATATGTATCAGCACAAATATCAGGCTGCCACCATTGAAAATTATGACAAACGTCATGCGTCTCTCGTCCATTTTCTGAAAGAAAATGGCTGGCTGGAACAAGCAACCATACTCCCGATTAAGGACAAATATGGAAGTATCCTAACTGATCCGACAATTGAGGCGATCATCGTAAGTCCTGAGACTGAAAAAACAGCGCGAGAGATTGTCCAAGAGCGTCAAGAGAAGAGGCTTTCAGCTATAGAAATAATCGTTGTTCCTTTTGTGAAGACGCAAAATGGTCTGATAGTCAGCTCTGAAAATATCCGTAAAGGAATCATCGATCGTGAGGGCAACTCCTATCTCCACTTCTTCCAAAGTAAGACGGAATTACAGTTGCCTGATGCTCTCAGGACAGAATTACAGCAGCCAATCGGCCACGTCACTACTGATCCCGCTGATATAAAAAGACAACTCAATCCTCATTCACTTCTCATCTCAGTCGGGGATATCGTCACCACCACACTTCTTGAGGCAAATATCAATCCAGATCTGGCAGTCGTGGACTTTCGTACCCGCCGTGAAGATATAGATGATAAAACTATCGCTCGTTATTTCCCCGGCATCAAACCAGCTATAGCTAACCCAGCCGGAACGATCAATCCGAAATTTGCTGGAGTTTTTTTAGAAAGGCTTCACCATCCCAATCATAAAATCATTCGTGTTGATGGCGAAGAAGATCTTCTCACCCTGCCTGTCATCCTCCTTGCCCCTCTTGGGACAACAGTGCTCTATGGACAGTTTGAGGCCGGTATGGTACTCGCTAGTGTTACTGAAGAGTTAAAAAGAACAATTAAAGACTTACTCCAAAAATTTGAGGCTAAATAAGTGATAATTTGGTAAGGATAATAAGAAATAGAACAACTACTATCCCAATTGCCACAGCGAGCCCCGACCCAGAGGTAACATGGATCCTTCGCTTCTTCACTGGCCTTTCTCGCTTAAGAGATTTGGTAGTCTTTTTCGCAGACATAACTATAGTATGCACAGGTCGTCTGCTTTCCTGTCAATACGTAATATGCTACTATTTATCTCTCAAAGGAGGTGACATATGGCTACCAAAAAAACAGGACCAAAAACAGAAACATTTACTGTTAATGGTGAGGACTTATTAAAAAAAGTCAAACAACTCATCCATGAAGGAAACATCCGTAGAATTACTATCAAAGATAAGGCAGGCAAAACTATCGTTGAGTTCCCACTCACAATTGGTGTCGCTGGTGCTTTAATCGCTCCAGCCTTAGCAGCAGTTGGAGCAGTCGCTGCTTTAGTAACGGAATGCAGTATTACAGTTGAGAGAAAATAACGTTGGTAAAAGATTGACTTGACAGATCTCTCAGGTATTGTAATACTTCAGCTATGGAGCCTACTGTACCCACTACACCGCCACAAGCTCCCCTCCAGCCTGCAAAAAGCAACAAGCTGGTCTTTATCCTTGTGGCAATTATAATCCTTCTTCTCGGGTTGGGCGGCGGCTATTTTCTCAAATCTCAAGAGACATCTCAGACACCTCAATCTCTTAATCAAACTCAAAATCAACCGACGTCCACTCTTCCTACAGCAACAGCTATACCGACACAAAGTAAAGCTATCTGGGCTACCTATACGAGCACTAAACTAGAGAGTACTTCTTTTAATCCTTACCTTATCCAATATCCTGAGACATGGACTCCCTTTCATAAAAAGGACGCTATCACTGATACGTATACTTTAACTAAAGGTGACGCTGAAATTAAAATCTATCAAGCACCTATAGGCGGTAGTGGCTGTATATTTGAAGGGGATGTACCCCAAGGCCCAATGCAAGATCTGAGAACAACAAAGTATACAGAAGTCCCAATAGCATCAGGAGCAATTCTTAGACGATACCTTAGTACAAATCAAGGAAATGGAACAAAAATAGTCTATGATTTTTGCGGGTCAGCTAATAATAAAGACTGGGGCACACCAACCTCATTTGGAGCTATAACGTATACCTCAACCTCCACTTTTTCAGATGCTGATCTTATGGAAATGGACTCTATTCTCAAAACTCTCCAGCTCGTTAAATAGAAAGATTGCAAAATAGTTCCTCTCTTGCAATACTAGATCTATGGATCAAAAAGGTACTAATCCCTACTCAACAGAAATTCCTGTGGAAGAGGCAGAGAAGCAGCTCTCAGGCCCATCGCTGTCAATTCCCACCTCCCCAAGTACAGCCACCCCCCCTTCACCCACTCCTTCTGCACCATCCTCTCCCTCTTCTAATCCTCCGGTTAGTAGTCCAACTCCACCACCTCCTCCTGTATCTAATAAGTTTAGTCTCATTCCTAAAGTTATTATTGGAATATTAATTCTCCTTATCGTTCTTTTAAGCACATATATTCTCACCGCTCGTATGGGGGCAGCTAAAACTCCTCCAAAAACAACAACCACGCCTACTAAAGTTCCTACACCTACTCATGAACTTCCCACAGCTACTCCTACGCCTGGAGTAGCTACTACAAGTGCTAATCCTACGAGTAATCGTTATTATTCACAAGAACTCGGAATTTATTTTGACTATGCTAAGTCCCTTCCGGATTCTCCCAAGCAGACTCTGGAGGCGGAGGCTGATGCATCCCGCGTCTATGTCTTTTTTACTGGTTCAGCTCCCACGAACGGGCAATATGTAGATGTCATGTCCAAGCTCACCACTGATTCTACGCTACAGGCGGTAAGCAAAATTACTATGAGCGATCCTAACTATGCAGGCTGTACATTCTCTTTCAAAGCTCAGACCCCTTATCCTTCAACCTATGAAGAAATTATCCCGACCTGTCCTACCAAACAGAGCACCAATCTGACTTTCTTTTTAGGCGATTCAGCCCATCCAGATAAGCTACTCTTCTTTAGTATAGGCTCAACTAGTATTCCCTCATCCAGTAATCCGCAAGTCACGTGGCAGGATACTCTCCGCTTTCTTTAATAACTATAGGTTGTAAAATGGCTCTCGATCTGCTACTATTGGGCTACTTTTTGCTGAAAAAGGTACATTTGCGTACGTTTTGAGGCTAAAAGTATTTTTCGCACATTTATTTATCAATGTTTTGTGGATGCCTTCGAGACTCTTATAGTGGGAGTTTGGAAGGCATCCACCCTGGGATGCATGCTCAGTAGAAAGGAATTCCGATGGACATCCAACCAACGCTCGCCAATATCATCATGGCAGTAGTTTTCTGGGGAGTCGTCCTCTGGATGGTCGGATATGTTATTCGGCAGGTCTGGAGACGCTTCCGATGGGACCTGCTGTACGCAGGAGGCGCAGCCTCGATGCTTGTCTGGGTCTGCTGGGCAACGTTTGAGGTGAATAACCTCCTGTACCATACAGTAATATGGTTCCTGTGGCCCTTGGCCACAATCATCGTGCTATACTCAACGGACTGGCTCGCCAAACGAGCCGAAAAACATTGATTCAACTGTGCGACTGGACGCTCTGCCTGGCTGAGCCAGGCGGGCGTCCGTCCCATATTTTAGCTTCAAATACCCCCACTCTAGCCTCATTTTAACTTGACATTTTGACTATTATAGGATATAATTAGCCTCAACTTTTCCCAAGCTAGCCTCACTTTTTGGCGAGGCTATGGAGGTGAAAGTGCACTTTAAAACGCGCAGTTAATTAGGATGGATTGTCCAGAGCGGATGCTTAGTAGCAAGTCTACTCTCTACTCTGGACGATCTGTCCGCATTCTAGTCCCAAGGAGGACAAGTCGGTGTTTAATACCAGGGTCACAGGTCAACCGATCGATACTGATACCAACCACGAATGGGAGGTGTTCGCAGACTTTGGCAAGGGGCTAATCCCCCTTCCCTCCGTAGTCCGCGCTCGCTTCGTCAACCGGAAGCGGGACATGGCCTTCAACTTGGCCAAAAGTCCCGATGGAAATTTTTCCACCGTCACCCGCGTGGGTGGCGGAGGAGCTGTTTCACTTCTTTACACCATAGATGAAACGGGCCAGTTGTGGATCGGCGGCGTCATGCAGATGCGCCGCAATATCTCCGACAAGCATATCTTCAACGCGATGCGAGGCTACAACCGGCCGGGCGAAGGTAACCTCAGCGCAGCGCTCCGCGAGGCGCTGGAGGAATCCGGTCGCAACGATCTCATGACGCCAATCCAGCTGAAGGGGGAAACCCTGAATGTGGATTCGGCGATGAACGATTCTCGCCATGGGGGCGGTGTCGACCTCTTCCGGGTGGAAGTGCCTTTCGAGGCGCTCATCCAGAACGACGACGGCACTCTGTCCTTCGATACCACCGACCTCACCGATGAGCAACGGAACGAGGGGATCTACAAAGTCCTCTTCATCCGCGGCACGATCCAAAGCATCGCCCGGCTCGCGGATTCGTTCACGATCGCTGGGTTCGCTCGACTCCTCGCCGACCTCGATGAAGAGGCTGGAGTAATCGACTACTGGTCGGATCCCATCCGGCCCCCCTACTCGGTCGACTAGAACTTCAACTGCGCGTCTGCGACGGGGAGAGGATTTCCCTCTTCCCCGTCGCTCTCGCAACTTTCCCGAAAGTAGTAGTCTTCGATTCATTAATTTTTCTTCTAAAATCACTAATCATTTTTAATTTCTTACATCACCATCCGTGGCTTCTTACATTATTTTTACGCCCAAACTATAAAGTATATTATATGAAAAACAATACCTATACAGTTAAGTTTTTTAAAGACTTAATTAATCAGACTACTCCCTCAGTAGAGATCCAGCTGGACAGGACAGAAGAAGATGCCAAGGATCATGATAAAAATAATTTTTTTACATTCCTTTTCTCTACCTCTTCCTCAAATAGAACATAAAGACCTTTCTCCTCTCTCTTCTAAGCTCTGCTACAATAATAAGAGCTATGCAAAATCAGCCCCTTACTCATGTCCCTGACGAGATAATCGAAAAGGCAGAAGACTTGGATCTTCGCTATATTACTGACAACACATCCGGTATTGCACGTGAAGGCCCCAAGTCTAGCTTCTGCTATCGGGATACCCATGGAAAAGCTATCAGAGAGAAAAATACTTTAGAACGGATAGATACTCTAAAAATTCCCCCTGCTTGGACGAATGTCTGGATTTCACCCCGAGGGAATACACATCTTCAGGCTACAGGCATAGATCAAAAAGGTCGTAAGCAATATATCTACCACCCTAAATGGACTAAGATCTGCCAGGAGCATAAATTTGATAAAGTTGAGACCTTTGGCAGGCAACTTCCCGCTATCAGAGAGCAAATTGAGCGGGATATGGTAACCAGAGGACTCAATCAAAGGCGAGTAATCGCTACCGTAATCTGGCTCTTGGAACATACATTCATCAGAATAGGTAATGAAGAGTATGCTAAAGAAAATCAGTCCTTCGGCCTCACTACGCTTCGCAATAAGCATGTGGATGTAGAAGGTGATCATGTCCGTTTTACTTTTAAAGGTAAATCAGGTATTGAACATGAAAAAGAAATTACCAATCCGACTGTCGTTAAGACTATTAGAAAGTGTATAGAACTTCCAGGTTATGAAGTCTTCCAGTACTTAGATGAAGAACGCAACCGCCATACAGTCGACTCCCAGGAAGTAAATGAATATCTCCAGGAGATTACAGGAGAGCAGATCACTGCTAAAGATTTTCGTACATGGGGAGGAACGATGATCTCTGCCCAGACATTAGTCCAGTTAGGCTCAGCTGAGGATAAGACAAGTCTTAAAAAAAACCTATCTGAAACCTGCAAAATTGTTTCTAAGCGCCTTGGTAATACTGCTACCGTCTGTCGTAGCTACTACATCCATCCAACTGTTTTTAAGACTTATGCTAAAGATATTCTTATCCCTCATATGAAAGAGTACAAAACTCGAGTTAGTAAGGATGGTCTCAAGCCCAGCGAATTTGCTGTTCTTACTTTGCTTCGTCAATATCCCTAAAGTTCCCACTCCTCTTTTTTTTACATCATCCTTACTCCTCTTTTATCCCAATCTTATCGCATAGCTCTAAAGTAAATATCCAAGAAAGGAGGTGACCAGGTGTCCGATCTCATAGATCGCGAATATAGTGTATGGACAGCAAAAAACAAAAAGACATACCAACGGAAAAAGAGCATACTCACTCTAATAAAGATATGAACGAACAGGGTGAAAAAGGCGGAAAGTCACAATACGACCAAAATAGCAGTGACTTCTCAAATGAACCGGAATTAGTAGAGGAAATAACGGAAATAGAAGTTGAGTAGCTTTCAATTTGTACTAAGACAAGTAGAGCACTATTTGTCTTAGTACGCTGGTGTGACTAATTGACTTTTTACCCTCGATACTGTATACTACAGGCCTAATATGTCCTCTATTCATACTACCTCATCAAAAGTAGGAAGCTGGGTTGCATTTTTACGGCATCTTTCACGCCGTCAAAAAGTAATTATGACTATCACTTTTGTAGTCATGCTTTTCCTTCTTAGTAAAACCTACGAATCCACTACCTACGCTTTTTTCTCCTACGACAGATCTACTATCCGCTCTCAGTCAAGCACTTATTCTGTTCCCACATTTATCAATATTCCTCTCCTCGAAATAGCTCTCCCGATAGACGAATCTACGATGTCCCATGGCTTTTGGAGAGCCAATGATGAGAGCGCCTCTCACCTATCTACATCTCCTGTTCCTGGCGAAAGAGGTAATACTGTTATCTATGCTAAAAATACTTCTGCAGGCTTTGGACGACTCAGTTCTTTAAAAAAAGGCGACGTCATTATCATAGATACTAAAGACGGCCTTATCCATGAATACGAAGTAACTGAGCTAAAGGTGGTCTCTCCTACGGACTCAGACTTGATCAATAACACTACAGAGGAAGCACTGACTCTCTATACTTCATATGGTTTTGGAGACCTCAAACGCTTTGTTGTACGGGCTCTCCCTATTTCTTTGCAGTGAAATTGAGTGCAGCAGAATTAATACAAAATCTTTTTCCTGTTGTTTGTTTTGGTCCATCATCAAAGACATGGCCTAGATGAGAGCCACAGTTACTACAGGTGACTTCTATTCTATGCATCCCAAAGCTATTGTCTTCATGAAATTCTACATTTCCTTCAAGTGACTTATCAAAAGCCGGCCATCCACAATCTGATTCATATTTTGTCTCACTAGAAAAAAGTGGCTGTCCACAGGCTGCACAGTGATACATACCAGTCTCAAAATTATTTACAAATTTTCCAGTAAAGGGTGCCTCAGTACCTTTCTCGCGAAGTACATGATACTGCTCAGGGGTAAGTTTTTTCTTCCACTCATCGTTAGTATGCTTTAGCATATTTCACATTATACTCTTTCTTCCGAATAAGCATTCTGCATCTTCTCCTCTTGAAGCGATTTTAATTGATTCATCAGCTCGATAGGCCATCCTCCTTGATTATCACTAATAAGAGGAACAAAACTCACTTGTCCATGATCTTCTGCGCGGGGTCCGCTTGGCGAGTTGAGGATCGTATAAAGTCGCTGAGCGTAGGGATATTTACCTATCGGAATGACCATTCTCCCTCCAGGAGCCAGCTGTCTGAATAGTACTGAAGGAAGATCTCTAGCCCCAGCAGTAACGATAATCCTATCAAAAGGTGCAGCTTGGGGAACCCCAGTGAGTCCATCTCCATGATGGACAGCGACATTAGTCCTGCCTTCCCGCAGCAGATTTATCCTGGCTTGTTTTGCTAATACACCATCCTGTTCGATGGTATGGACCTCGTGAGCAAGATGAGACATATAGGCTGCATTCACTCCTGATGCAGTACCAACCTCAAGCGATTTCTCAGCGCCACTAAATTCAGCTAGCTGAAGCATATGAGCGACAAGACTTGGCTGACTAATGCTGGATTCATTATCGCGGATGGGAATAACAGTATTCTCATAGATCTGCTCTTGATACTCATGGGGGATGAAATTACGCCTATCTACTTTTAATAAGCTATTTCGTACAGCTGGTTCAAGAGCAATCCCGTAATCCACTAACTCACGCTGTATAAGAGCAGCAAAGAGCTTCCTTTTTTCTTCTTCTGGGATAGGCATAAGACATTCCATACGTCGGGATTATATGACCATAATGAGGGTTTTGCAAGCAAATCTATACTATTTAGCTTGGCCAATAGGAGATAAACGGGTGAATACAGGCTGCTCTTCGCAAAGCGGGTATAACTTAGCCACGAACTCCTGCACATAAGGAGTATTGCGGTGACGCTCCTCAGCCTCTGCTCCAGAGAATGCCATCAAATGCATAAATGTAGACCCATCTTCCTCCAAAAAAGCATCATATATTTTGGTATCAGGTTCATTAGTATGCACTTGTGTGATAAATGACGCAATAATTCCCTCTGCCTCCTCTATCTTATCTGACCGCACTTTGAATTGTGCCTTTCGATAAATCATGCCTTTAGCTTACTCTACCTACTTACTTGATGCAATAAGTGATTTAGCTTTTTTTAGGAACTTTTCCTCCCTCTTCCCGTGCTTCGGAGAGTCCGATGGCTATTGCTTGTTTACGATTATGCACTGCCTTACCGCTCTTACCGCTTTTAAGCTTGCCTTCTTTCATTTCATGCAAGGCTTTGTGTACTTTTTCCTGTGCCTTTGGTCCATATTTAGGCATACTGTTCACCCCCTCTTATCTCCCGAACTATCATACAATCATTACACACCTGAGCTGTAAGAAGAAGATTGAGAAACAGTAAGAACTAGGCTTGAAATACTTATAACACCAAGCTAAACTTTGAATATGATCCTGTTTTTCCTCCAAGTTCTTTTCCTTGGTGCACTCCTCTATATCATCTATCTTCTTTTCTACAGCATGCTTAAAGGAGCTCCTTATGCTCCAATTCATAAGGAACATCTTCCTATCATGCTCAAGCTGCTTCGAGTTAAACCAGGAGAAAAAGCTGTAGATATAGGCGCTGGCGATGGCCGAATTGTGATCGCACTAGCCCGCGCTGGAGCAGAAGCTCATGGATTTGAAATTAATCCTTTATTAGTCATGTGGGCTAAATGGAACATTTTCCGCTCCGGAATGCATGGAAAAGCCCATGTCCATCTGAGAAATTTTATTAAAGCCGATTTTTCTGAGTTTGACATCTTCACAACCTACCTCACCCAATTCGGTATGAAAAATGTCGAAAAGAAGCTAGTTGATGAGGCCAAGCCTACTGCTCGGCTAGCTGCTGACTTTTTTCAGCTTCCCACCTGGAAAGCAAGCAAGCATGAGGGGACTATTTATCTCTACGAAGTCGCTAAAAATAGAAAAAAGTAATTCTCTTTCTAGCAGTAAGTGTCTAATCAAAGCTTATCTCTTCTCTATAATCGACATTTTGGATAGGCATCTGGGCCGTAACGCCATGCTCTAAAATTTGCTCATGCATCACTCGATTTAATTCTCCCCGAAGACGTAACCCTCTGGCTACATCTTGATCGTCAGTTCGACGTATTGAAGCAGTACTGCTAAAGGTTTTCTGAATAAGTGAATCTCTATGAAAAGGATAACACTTAAATTCTGATTCATGCGGTAACATAGTAAAGTCTGGTAGAACACCGGAATAATTAAGTTCATCAGCCACTACTCCAAATTTAAGATCAGTGAATCCTGAATCTCTAAACGTCCTACGGATAGGCAAAGACGAACCTCCATCGTGAATACAAGTATCAAAAATAAGAGTCGGCTGATCTTTACTTGCCATGAGATGCCTATACGTCCTTTCAAAATCCTCTCGCACTTCCTCAGGATCTGTAGCAATAACACGAGGATCTTCAGATTCTGTTCTATCTATTTCATCTTTTGCCCATTCCTCGATTATTTTTGGAAAACCTGTTAGTCCTTCCTTCATTAAATCATCAAGCGATTTAAACCCACGCGGATTTACAAAATAGATGTGAGGTCGTTGCTCTTGAGGATAAGCAGCTTTCCAGTACTCCTTCAGTGCTATATATGCAGGCCTCGCAGCTCTATCGACAAAAACAATATTTTTAATTTCTTCATCATGGGTATAAGTAGCTAATTTCTTACCAATAGTAAAAATTTCTTCTCTAATTTGGGGAGTGTTAAAGAATTCATAAGGAGTTTCTAGAATCTCTGGATGAACTGATCTATTACTTGATGACTCTTCAAAAAATGGTTCTGCCATAATCAGAATATAGTTATCTCTTCCTGCTAAAAATTTCTACTGCTTTCCCTCTTCCTAAAGTAACGGAAAGATGAGCAAATTTACGAACATTCTTCATTTTTTCTTTAGCTTCAGGCAGATCATATTTTATCTCAAAAATTATTTGTGCAAAATTACTATATAAGTTATTACTGTCTCCCACCGGAGGAAGTCCGCCTAGTAACCGCTCCCCTTGAGTAACTATTCTATCCTTCAGAGTGTCCCGCCCTTCTTTCTCGTCTGAATTTAAATCTTCAGATGACCTCATGATGTAAAAATACAGCTATTTCAAGAAATAGTCAAATGGAGTGGGTAATTTCATCATTCTAGACAAATACCTTCATCTTTGGGATAATGCAGTACGCTCTGGAGAGGTCGCATAGTGGCCGAGTGCAGAGGTTTACTAAACCTCCGACCTGCAAGGGTTCGCGAGTTCGAATCTCGCCCTCTCCGCTTTTTAATAATTAAAATAATGGCGAGATGAGAAGCAAGCCACGAAGCCAAGTCCTGCTTGGCGAAGTGGCAGTCCCTGCAAGGGAAATCTCGCCCTCTCCGCCTTTAATAATTAAAATAATGGCGAGATGAGAAGCACTAGATCATACCAGCAAGATAAGCTCTACGCTTCTCTTTGGAAAATCGCTCGATAGCATAACGCAGCATGGTGCGGGGCATAACTTTATAACGGGACGCTAAAAATTCCTCCTCAACCTCTTCCGAACATCTCTTTCCTACCTCTCTTAGCATCCAGCCTACAGCTTTTTGGATAAGATCATGATCGTCATGAAGTAATATATCGGCGATCTGAAAAGTCATCTCATATTCGCTGTGTTTGATAAATGCAAACGTAGCTATGATAGCTATCCGCCTCTCCCATAGATTATGAGACAAAGCTAACTTACGAAGAACTCTCTCTGTATTCTTTCTATCATCTCTTAAGAAGCCACCTATAATATATCCTGAGGATAGATCTACCAAATCCCAGTTATTAATATAAATCGTGTGAGACAAATAAAATCTATAAATCTCTCTTCTCTCTGCCTTACTACCCTTTTTAAAATTACGTACTAAGAGTAAAAGAGCGATCAAACGTTCTTCATGTATTTTAGATCTTAATAATTTTTCAATATCAAGGAGTGATAAATCTTTATATTTTAGAGCCAAGATTCGGGACTGTGGGACTGTTAAGCCAGCGAAAAGATCACCTTCACCATAGTCTCCCTTTCCTGTTTTAAAGAAACGCGCTAATCCTTTCGCCCGTTCCAGGCTTCCTAATGTAGCAACCTCTCTATGTAAATCCCCCAAGCTCAGCATATCTGCATTATAATACATGTATGAAATATTCCGATAAAGATAAAACTATCAATGATCAGTTTTATGGGTATTTCCTCAGACATAACCAGGACGATGGCTGGGGTGATAACGACAAGTACGGCAACTTTAAACTTCTCACCGATATCATAGACTATACTCATAAACCTCTTAAAAATACATCGGTACTTGATGTAGGCTGCGGTACCGGAGATCTTTATAATTTTCTCCGCCAAAGAGGTGTTAAAAGATACCTGGGAATCGATATTTACCACATGTCAGTTGAGTACGCCCACATGAAATATCCTCAAGGCAAATTTATCACTTCCGACTTCCTAGAATATGAATTCAAAGAGTCCTTCGACTATATTTTCTGCTCCGGTGCATTAGCTGCAATTTTGGAGACAAATAACTATTATCTCATGACTGCATTTATTCATAAGATGTGGTCTCTTACGACAGTTGGTCTGTCCTTCAATTTCTTGACTCGTGAATATGAGAAAGAAAAGGATGATGAATTATTCCTCTATGATAGAGACGAAGTACTAAAACTTTGTAAGGAGAGCGCCCCTTCTGCCACTCTAAAATACGTACAAAACCGTGCTGGTGACGATCAGGATTTTTTGCAAACTCACATTTATCTTATTAAATGAATAGAGATCTAAGATCTAAGAGCTAAGATCTAAGATCTAAGATCTAAGAGCTAAAGAGATTTTCTTACCCAAAATCTTTTTATAGTTGATATACTTTTTTTGCTTATGGATGATAGTTTAAAAGATTTAGCGATTGAAGACTTAAAACTGGGCGAAGGCCCAGCTGTCAAATCCGGTGACCATATCATCGTCCACTATACAGGCTGGCTGGAAGAGAATGGTAAACCAGGCAAAAAATTTGACAGTTCAGTCGACCGCGAACAACCTTTTGAAGTAGCTATAGACTGCGGATATGTCATAAAAGGCTGGGATGCCGGAATTTTGGGGATGAAAAAAGGCGGTAAACGCCGTCTCACCATCCCACATCACTTGGGATACGGCAAATATGGAGTTGAGCCGGATATTCCTGGCTTTGCCACTCTCATTTTCGACATCGAACTCCTCAAAATTAAATAGGCTCTATACTCTTTAAACAGTATTCTAAAATCAAAAATCTTATCTCATCTTACCTATTTCTTACTCCCTCATTAATGCTTTCTTATTGCTGGGTTTAATACTAATTAATGAAAGGAGGAAGTGATGGGATTTTCGCTGACAACAGGATTCAGTCCGTTAGTAGCACTCATTGTAGGAATTCTTATTCTTATTTTCCCTAAGTTTTTGAACTACTTAATTGCTTTTTATCTTATCGTAGTTGGACTTACAGGACTAGGAATTATCCATTTCTAAAGTTACACCTTATCAAACTCTTACTTTATCCATAATCTATTTTTATGCATGGCTGTTAATCTGTGCATTCATGACCGCCTACCAGCGCCTAAAGCGCAGCGATTGGCGGGCAGGAAGGAGGTGAAGTGAAAGGATGATACGATTAACAATACTTGGAGTTTTTGCTTTTATGGTTGCTGTATTTGCTGTCTCGGCTCATGCTCAGACTGCAACAATTACACCAACTCCGACAATGACTGTCACAGCTACACCCACTCCTACAGGGACTGTCCAAGGGACAACTACTGTTCCAAGTGGTGCACCAGCTACAGGCCATGGAGGAATCTAATGAGGCTATCAGCGACGAATAGGACTCTTTAGTAAAGCGTTCTATTCGTCATGGCTATGAAAAAATTTCTTTTTTTATTTATTTGTGTAATAGCAGGAATTGCAGTAGGAAGTAGATTAGTTCCTCCTCAACCAATTTCTCCCCCGAAAGTCTCACCTATTCCTTCACCAGAACAAAAAGGAATTATCCCCCACACTCTCTCTATCCCCAGTCTCAATATTAATGCTGAAGTTGAATCAGTCGGAATGGATAGTAAAGGTCGAATGGATGTCCCAAAAAATGATTTTAACGCAGCCTGGTATAACTTGGGGTTTAAACCAGGAGATAAAGGAAGTTCCGTAATAGACGGCCACTTTGATCGTACATCCGGTGCTCCGGCTATCTTCTACCATTTAGGAAATATAAAAAATGGCGAAAAGATCCTCGTCAGTGACAAAAATGAAACAACTCTGACTTTTCTTGTAACTAAAAAAGCTTATTATTCCTTTGATGGCTTTCCTTTAGAAGAAGTTTTTAATACCACTGATAAGCCACGTCTCAATCTTATTACGTGTGATGGAGTTTATGATACTACAACTCATAACTACTCCCAACGGCTCGTTATTTATTCTGAGCTTCAAGAGTAATTCGGGAAGTACTAGAATAAAACGAACTTTCACCCTATACTAATATTTATGGATGACAAGCTAAACGATATCAAAGATAAGGTTAGTGAAGTAAATGAAGATTTAGCTCTTATAAAAAAAGATTTTAAGAAAGTAAGACGAAATCCTTCTCTTTTAGGATCTGTAATTAGAGAACTCTATCATACGTTTAAGAAACCGATTCTCTATGGCATACTAGGACTTATCCTCATTCTTATCCTCATCCCGCCCCTTACCTATCTCTACTTTATCCGTGATCTTTCAAGTAAAGCAAATATCATCAACCACAAAAATGCTGGAGTCATTCTTGTCGACCGAAATGATAAACCCTTTTTTACTTTATATGAAGGGAGAACTAAAACTACTGCTTCTCTCTCTAGCCTTCCTAAGTACATCTCGCAGGCTGTCATCTCAGTTGAGGATAAACGTTTTTACCAAGAGCCAGGCTTTTCAATCCAGGGTATAGGTAGGGCTCTAGTAAATGATGTCAAAGAAAATGAATTGTCCCAGGGGGGCTCAACAATTACTCAGCAATTAGTCAAAAACACACTTCTGACTCAAGAAAAAAGCTTTTTGAGAAAATATCAGGAGATCTTCTTAGCACTTGAAGTTGAGAGAAGATTTTCTAAAGATGATATTTTAGAAATGTATCTTAACACAGTCTATTTTGGCGAAGGAGCGTATGGAATTTCAGATGCAGCTAAAACATATTTTGGTAAAGACCCCAGCAAATTAACAATTGGCGAAAGTGCATTACTTGCTGCAATTCTTCCTGCCCCTTCAGCTTACTCTCCTTTAACTGGTAATCGTGAAAAAGCTTTTTCTAGACAGAAAATCGTTCTTTCGGAAATGGAATCACAAGGCTATATTACTGCCTCACAAAAAGAAACCGCTGAGGAACAAAATATCATCTTCAATCCACAATCAGTAGATATTAACCAAACAGCCCCTCACTTCGCTCTTATGGTCAAGCAGGAACTTATTGATAAATACGGCGAGCAAAAAGTAGCCAACTCAGGATTTACTGTCAAAACAACCATTGATATTTCAAGCCAACACTATGCTGAGAATGTCGTTAAGACACAGGTTACTAATCTCCGCTTTAACAAAGTCACTAATGGCGCTGCCGTAGCCATAGATCCCAAGACTGGAGAGATCCTAGCCCTCGTTGGTAGCCATGACTGGTTTGATGAAGATAATGGGAAAATAAATATGGTACTCCGCGCCCGTCAGCCTGGCTCTTCATTCAAGCCGATCGTCTACACCAGAGCACTTGAGAGGAGTCTTATTACTCCGGCTACTGTACTTGATGACAAACCTATCAAATATCCTGACGGCTATGAACCCATGGATTATGATCGGAAATTCAGAGGCGATGTTCTCGTCAGAAGAGCCTTAGCCAACTCACTTAATATTCCCGCAGTTCACGTCCTAGAAAAAGTAGGTATACCCGATACGCTGGATTTTGCAAAGGAACTGGGGATCACTACGCTCAAGAACCCATCCAGCTATGGACTCTCTCTTGTCTTGGGAGCAGGAGAGGTACCTCTCCTGCAGATGACAGAAGCGTATGCAACTTTTGCTAATAATGGTACCCGAATTCCTCCTACGACTATCCTTGAAATTAAAGATAAAAAAGGTGAGGTAGTCTATACTCATAAGCCTGAATCTATCTCTGTCCTTTCAGCAGATGTAGCATTTCTTATCTCAAGTATTCTTTCTGACAATAATGCACGGGCAGAGGAATTTGGAAATGCTCTCACACTCTCACGGCCGGCTGCTGTTAAAACAGGAACAACTAATGATTATAAGGACGCCTTAACGATTGGCTATACACCAAGCTTAGTGGTAGGAGTATGGGTAGGTAATAATGATAACAAGCCTATGGATAGTATTGCTGGCTCTCTAGGTGCAGCACCGATCTGGAGGCAGATGATGGAACATATGCTAGCAGGAACTCCGATTGAAAAATTCTCTCCTTCGGGAGGAATTATCCGTCTCACTATTTGTAAAGAAAAAGGCTTACGAATCAGAAATGCAACAAGCAGCGCTATTAATGAATTTTTCTTACCTGGAACTGTCCCTACGAAATACTGTGACGAAAATGTAACCCCTACTCCTTCTCTTTCCCCAACCCAGTCACTTACTAATACTCCCGTTCCCCAGGAGACGCCCACACCTACTCCTACAGACATCCCAAGTATCCCTACTGATACACCAGTTCCTACATTACCGCTTCAACTCACTATTACCCCTTAAATCTTGTGATCTGTATAAGGGTTATGAATAACGTGGAATTTATTGAAGGGGAAAATGCGGACCAGAGATTCGCCTACTACTT
This sequence comes from uncultured Gammaproteobacteria bacterium, assembly GCA_964515545.1. Taxonomy (GTDB): domain Bacteria; phylum Patescibacteriota; class Microgenomatia; order Levybacterales; family UBA12049; genus JACROF01. The sequence goes on along the minus strand of CAZERI010000001.1, from coordinate 359,637 downwards.
CAGTACGATCCAAAAATCCCCACTCTCTGCTGTCTGAGCTATATTGCCTATTATCTCCCATAACAAAGATGAATCCTTCAGGAACTACTCTCTCCATACCATCTGCCAGAAAAGCCCCTCCATATGTCTCAACACTAGGCTGGAGATAGACACTCTCATCAAGCTGGGAACCATTCAGATAGACTTTACCATCCTTCACCATGATTGTATCTCCCGCCACTGCAATTACTCTTTTGATATATAGCTTATCCCGTTCCACGGGAGAGTGAAAAACAAGTACGTCTCCTCTGGTATATTTGTTAAACCGGACATTCAGAAGGTTACTTAAAAGATACTCTTTATCTTTAAATGTAGGATACATAGATGAACCACTTACTTGGTTAGGCTGAATAACGAAAGCATACAGCACCATAATAAATGACGCTACAATAAGAATTGTCTGAATCGTATCAAGAAGGAAATAATAGATCTTCCTAAGAATCTCCATATATTTATTGTCTAATCTATTTGAGCTCCTGTCAAACATAACGGGCATACTCTCCCCCCAAATTCTTGTATACTATTTAGTTATGACTTTATCTTCTCTTACGACTCGTTACCCTGCATTCTCTTCACGTGATTTTCGTTTTCTCTGGGTCGGACAGTTTATCTCAAATATCGGCTCACAAATGCAGATGGTGGCCTTGAACTGGCAGATCTACGTCCTAACTCACTCTGCTGTGGCACTTGGCATTATCGGTCTAGTCCGTGTCATTCCAATTCTCCTATTCTCCCTATTTGGAGGAATTGTGGCTGATAGATATAACCGTAAGCTAGTTATGATTTGTACTCAGATGTCTCTTCTCATTTTCTCTTTAGTACTTACTTTTGCTACTTTTTTTAATCATATTACCCCTTTGATCATTTACACTATGACAGCACTCGCGACAATTGCCCTTGCCTTTGATATCCCTTCACGCCAGGCTCTTATTCCCAATCTTCTAAAAAAAGGCCATCTCCAAAACGGATTAACTCTTAATAGCATTATGTACCAGGTCTCCACAGTAGTAGGACCTACTATCGCAGGAATTTTAATTGGGAGATTAGGGATTGGGTATATTTATGGTTTTAATGCGTTATCCTTCTTAGCCGTTCTCATAGCGGTAATTTCTCTCCAGACGTCTGGAGATATAATTGGGGAAAAAGCTGCTTTTTCAGTCCAGGGTATTCTCGAAGGAATACATTTTATCCGTTCTAAAACTATTATCTGGTCTACCATGCTTCTTGACTTCTTTGGGACCTTTTTCGCCTCAGCTACTGCACTTTTACCTATCTTTGCGAAAGATATTCTTAGGGTCGGCCCAGAGGGTCTAGGAATTTTGTATGCAGCTCCCGCCATCGGTGCTATCATCGCTGGAGTTACTCTTGCACATTTTCATTTCCTGCGCAGAGAAGGGATAACTATTTTACTCTCCGTTGGAGTATATGCTTTAGGAACAATTATTTTCGGCTTATCTCATAATTTTATCCTCTCTTCTTTTGGTCTCTTACTCGTTGGATTGGGTGATAATATTAGTACTATTATTCGTAACACTATCCGTCAGCTCACCACCCCAGACTCAGTCAGAGGCCGTATGACAAGTATTAATATGATCTTTTTTGCAGGAGGCCCACAGCTAGGAGAATTCGAAGCAGGAATCCTGGCATCTTTCGCGGGAGCTCCTTTTTCTGTAGTCTTCGGCGGAGTAATGACACTTATCGTCATTATAGGCATGGGTATCAAAATTCCTAAGCTGCGTAACTTTGACCAACGGACAGAAAACCCTCTGTAAGAATTGTATAAACCTCTAGACTGTCTCTTTTTTTTCGTATATTATTCAATAATGTTTTCTATCCACACCAGGATATATGGAGAAAAAAATAATAATATTGTTTTAGTTTTTGCTGGATGGGAAATAAAAAAATCGTATCTTTTTTTACTTGGACAGCTATTAGCTTCCTATAATTTCAAAGCAGTAATCTTCACATGGGATAAAGAACTCCTTACCCCAGATACGGCACTTACTCTCAGCCGACTTAATGAGATAAAAGAGAAGGTGCTCCTTACCGTCTCACAATTTCCTCCAAAAGAACAAAAACATATTGCTGTTTTTGGATTAAGTGAAGCTGGGGTTATGGCTCTCATGATAGCTGCCAGTCTCCCTTCGGTTAACAAGCTGATCCTTAATCTGTCAGGAGGAGATATCTCTGAAATAATCTGGCATAAATCCAGGAAGAAAAAAGAGCTAAGAGCTCAATTAGCAAAAAAACATCTCACTTTACCAAAGCTCAAAGCGGTATGGGAACCCATCTCACCCATTTCTACAAGTGACCAGCTTAAGGCCAAGCACCTCCTTATTTATCTAGCAGCAAAAGACGAGGTTATCCCTTTCTCCGAACAAGAAAAGTTATTGTACCACCTACGAAAGAGTGATCATGAAATTGAAGCAATAGTGAACACCAGGCATAATCACGAGGTAAGCGGGATTGTCAATCTTCTCCGGTTCCCGATCTATATCAGATTTTTGAGAAGATTACCTAAGAAGCATTTGAGGAGGCAGAAGTAGCATCAAAGCTCCCCATATAGGAAGTCGCTTGCTCTTCGATTAATTGATCAATTCGTTCTTCAGCTTTTTGATCGCTTCGTTCTTCGTAGAGCTGCTTTATGAGATCATCTGCATCAATACCTGACTGGGCTACATCAATAACTTTTTTGTCTTCTTCCGTAAATAAAGCCATGGCTTCAGCGGTAAATTTCTCCAAAGCAGCCTCAGCTATATCCGAAAGAGTTTGAGCAACCTCTTCATTACTTAAGCCCTTATCCATAAGATAAAAGACTAGCTTTTGTCTATTTGTCTGTTGGTCGTCCATAATTATCTATTCCTCCTAAAGAATCGTAAGGCAGAACTCACTAATCCTCCATTGCTTGTTGGAGCCGGAGCTTGCGGATTAACCTCTCCTGGCGCAGGATTTGAGACCTCATCACTAGCCAAAGGAATAACTCCTGTCCCGTCTCCCACAGACGGATTAGCTTGTACTTGAGGAGATACAGTCTGTCCTTGATCTCCTAGGAGCTCTGAGTATATACCGTCTCGATCATCATGGAGAGACTGAACACCTGATTCTGTCGGCTTCTGTACCGGTGTATCAGCGGATACCATATCTAAGAGATGCCAGCCATCTGACTGGGGTCTATCACCGCTGTGGATTCCATCGAAGATTTCCTTTATCTGTGTATAGGTCATATCACCAGGATTCTCCAAGACTGTTGCTTCAATAAGATCTAGATTTGCGGGATCATTGAGGAATGTCTGGATCTGATTAGCCCCCTCTGGCGTACTCCCATCAATACCTGAAAGCTCCTCACCCCAGGATCCACCCGCCTTAATAGTGACGGTCTCTGACTGGATAGGATCTGCTGACTGATTATTTTCGGTTGTATCAGAAGCTGCTGCAGCACCTTCGCTTTGTGACTCTCCACCTGAGGAGACATCCTTAGTCTTTAGAGGGTTCTCAGCCCCAACTTCCGCCAAGCTATCTTTTACGTGGTCAGCCACAGAGGAGGTCTCTGGAGGAACTGAACTTACAGGAGGTGCCGAAACGGTAGAGATACCTCCACTTCTACTTTCTGTTCCAGGCATTGCTGCAGAGGTATCATTATTATCCCCTACTTCACTTCCTGAAGTACTCTCATCTGATGAAGCAGCCGTTGATTCTCCACCGATAGCAGTCTCGCCACTAGTATCTCCTCCCTTATCTATACGAATACCATTCTCTTCCAAAGCCTGTTCTGAAGGCATCTGAGCAGAGTCGAGCACTTCGGTATGAGCAGGTCTATCCTCATAGCCTGCAACATCAGAATGGGAATCTTCAGAGCTGAGGTAGGTACCGCCTGCGGTAGCTGCAAGCATAGTACCGACAGCAAACAGCCGAAGATTATTAGGTTTTCTGAGTCTTCTTGCAAATCCTTTAACTCGATCAACGGTAGTAGATTCCTGTCTTTGGGAACGAGACTCCTCAATACGAGCTAACTCAGCATTCATCGCTCTAAAACGTTCCGCTAGAGCTTCATCCTGGACTCTCTTCTCAGGTCTTTGATAATTAGCTATTTCCTGCTGTCTACTCTGGTCTGACTGAGCTTTTAGGCGATCATACTCTTGTTGGAGAGCATCTGCCTGCATAGCTCCAGAGACTGCTGCCACATTTCTCTTAATAGTATCATTCTGTCTGCCTCGCGCAAATGCAGCTTCCTCACGGGCACGCTGGAGATTAGCTTCAGCTGCTTTTACACCAATAGCAGCAAAATAACTATCCGTCTGCTCTGATGGCAAAGGGTTTCTAGCACGATCCATAGCCTGCTGAGAAGCCTCTGCAGCTGCTTCTGCTGCTTTAGTACGCCTTACTCTATCAAAAGCTTCCGAATCTTCATCTTGAGAAGAGGCATTAGCAGCATGTTCGCCTAGCGCATTAAAGTATGTGCCCGTCTGCTCTGACGGCAGAGGAACACCAGTGAAATCACGCTTGGGTGGAGCATCAGTGAATCCGTGGCTGGTCTCTACTTTAACTGCATCAAACTGTGGTCGCTGTTCAGCTCGTTGGGCCTCAATTCTTGCTTGGGTTGCAGCAGCATCAGCCTGACGCTGAGCATCCTGACGGGCTTGATTTTCCTGAATACGATACTCTCTCACTCTAGCTTGCCCCGCAGTGTCATCAGGATCCCCTGGTTTTACATAGTTAAGGTTATCTTTTCGCCGTGATTCAGCATCGGCTGCTGCATCAGTGAGACTTTGGGTATGGGCTGTTTCAGCCTGACGGCGGGCTTCTGCTGCTGCTTCTTCCTGCGCTCTTCGTGCTGCCTCAGCTGCTGCTTTTTGGGCCTCGACCATTCGGCGCTGTCCAGCTATATCCTCCGGATCTGCGGGATTTACATAATGTCCACCACGCTGCCAGCTTTTTCTATCAATAACTGCATGAGCTGCAACCTCCTCCATATCCATTGGAGCTGGCCTCATCGGTTCAAAAACAGGAGCCGAAGCCGGAGCTGCAACTGGAGTAGATTCAGCGGACGTTCTTCTCTTTCGCCCTTCTCCCCGTAATGTAGCAGCTTTTGCATTAACATTTGGATTTAGTCTTCTCTTCAAATAATGTTCTCTCTGAGCCTCCGGCAAGTCCTCGGCAGCTGCTGCCAAAATATCACGATACATAGCAACTTGCTCATGAATCACTCCAGCTTTATCTATCCCAGCGGAGGTAAGGGATATTCCCTTTTCCTTTACTAATCTATCTCTGAGGGATTTAACTGATGAAGATTCTTTTATCTTTCCATCCTCCCCTACTGTCATAAAATGTGAGGCTGCTTCTCTTAATATAACTGGCGACTGGGTCTTAACGAGCTCATCAATGTATTTAGAGCGGGCATGCCTTACTTTTCTGTCATCACCGACTCTTTTAGCATCGAATTCATGGAGCTTATCAACTATTCCAGAAGAATCTGCTGATTCGGGGACACGGGAAGCGTTATCAATAGAAGCCGGAAATGTCTGGCTATCAGGCACTGGAGGAGTATCACCCACAACTGGCGGTTCCAACACACCTACTCCACCAGACTCTAAATTTGAGTTGTCCATACTTATTATCATTAATTAAATGTAAGGAAAAGTCAAGCTAAGTTTTTTATAAAATTCTTTTTCTATTACTGAATCCTTACAGAGGTCTGATGGATCTATAACTCAACAATATTAGTCTAAGTACCATTCGCTAGATGGTATGAACTTCTAGCCATTTTTTATGTCACAACCTTTAACAGGCAAGAAAAAATTACAAGCAGAAAAATTTTACGACAAGCTGCTCACTGTCATGATTAAAAAGAAATTACCATTCATGATCGGAGGAACGTTCGCCTTCAATCAGTACACTGGTCTGGACCGCCCTACGGGAGATATTGATATTATGATCCCGATTGAAGAGTACCCACGAATACTTAAGACTCTGGCTGGCGAAGGGTATAAAACAGAACTAGCAGAGATAGAACTCAATTGGCTAGCTAAAATTACTGATCCAGATGGGTTTTACACGGATCTCATTTACGCTGAGCGTAATGGACTCCATAAAGTAGAGAAAGATTGGCTTAGTTTAGCTCGAGAAGGCACTGTTCTTGGACGTAAAGTACTTCTGGAGCCAGCAGAAGAGATGATCCGCTCGAAAAGTTATGTTCAGAATCGTCACCGCAGTGATGAGGGAGACGTTATCCATCTTATTCTCAAGCAAGGTAAAACGCTCGACTGGGAAAGACTGCTTGAAAAAATGGGTCCTCACTGGGAACTTTTAATGGCTCGTATCATGATCTTCCTATTTATCTACCCATCAGAACGTGATTGTATCCCTAAATGGGTTATTGCAGAGCTCATGGGCCGTCTAGTCGATCTCTTCTCAACCAATGCGCCTAAAGAAAAAATTACCCGCGGACTATTACTCTCAAATGACTTCCAGGTCGGAACATCACAATGGGGCTTCAAACCCGTGACGGAACTCAAATAGCGTATAGATAACAGTATATGAACCCTTGATAAAAGATGGAATAAATATATGGTTGAGAACAAAGATAATACAAAGATAAAACTTGCAGCTGTTGGAGATATTCATGTTAAAGAACATTTCAAAGGGGAATATCAAAAACTATTTGCTGACGTCTCTGAAAAAGCAGATATTCTCCTCCTCTGTGGCGATTTAACTGATTTAGGACTGCTAAGTGAAGCAGAACTGCTCTCTGAGGATCTTCGTTCCTGCCGTATTCAAGTTGTGGGAGTTCTAGGTAATCATGATTACCAATCAGACTCACCAGATGAAATTAAAAAAATCCTTGAGGAAAATTCTCATGTAAGGATTTTAGGAGAAGAACCCCTTGTCTTTAATGGAGTCGGCTTTGCCGGGACAAAAGGTTTTATCGGAGGCTTTGATGCCTATGCTCTCGGTGCATTTGGGGAACCTGAGTTAAAGCAGATCGTGGCAGAGCGGGACCGGCATGCTAATATTCTGGAAAACCAGTTAAAAGAACTCGCGCCTCTTGAGAAGAAAGTCGTTATTATGCATTATTCACCTATCAGAGCGACTGTGGCTAATGAAATGGATGATATCATGCCCTTCTTAGGTTCTACCCGCTACGCGCAGGTTATAGATCAGTACGGAGCAAGTGTCATCTTTCATGGCCATGCTAATGCAGGACCCCATGAAGGAAAAACTCCAGGAGGAATTCCTGTATTTAACGTCGCGATGCCACTTCTTGAAAGCCTTACTCCCGATCAACCTTACAAAATCTTTGAGGTTTGATTACCTTCCAAAACGACGATTGGCAGGGTCATACCACGTTATAGCATCCTGAAAATCATGGGGAGTAAAATCAGGCCAGAGAATATCAGTAAAATATAATTCTGCGTAGGTAGATTCCCACATTAAAAAGCCACTGGTCCGCTGTGCTCCTCCTGTCCTGATCATAAGATCAACTGGCGGCTGACCGGCTGTATCTAACTGACTCTCAAGCAACTCGGGTGTTATGTGGGTTACTCCCTGCTCAATGAGTTTATTGGTAGCTCGGATTACTTCATCATGCCCGCCATACCCTAAGGCAAAATTAACAGTAATACGATTATTGGCTTCACTATCTGTCTGGAGATCCTCAATATCTTCTACGATATCGCTTGGAAATTTACCATAGTCACCTAGAATTTTGACACGGATTCCTTGTTCTTTAAAGCGGTCTACCACAGGATCTTTGAGCATATGGCGAAAGACACTCATAATATGACCTTTCTCCTCATCAGGTCTATCCCAGTTCTCAGTTGAAAAAGCATATAAAGATAAATGACTGATCCCTTCTTTAGCTGCCTCTTCTACAATGGGTTCGATACGCTGTGCTCCAGCGAAATGGCCTTCATGGGTTGTTAATCCCCTCTGCTCTGCCCACCGTCTATTGCCATCCATAGTTATTGCCACATGTTCAGGACTTTTCATAAACTGGAGCATTATACCTAAATTTATCTTAAAAAAACAATCTAAACCATAGTTCGACAGGCTCACTATACATTTATCGACAAGCTTCGACGGTAAGCTCGTCGAACCGCTCATTATAAAAATGCCACAAAAAAAGCACTTCGGCTGATAGCTAAAGTGCTCTGTGTAAAGCAGAAAGCTGTTTGCAAATATCCTTACTGGTCCTGTCTTCCAAGTATGGGTACAAACAGCTTTCTGCTTTCAAATAATTTATTGGGTAGTCCGCCCCGCCATCCGCTTGCGCGGAGGCGGGACAGACATATCCCGAGACATGAGGAGGTTACTCTTCCGGAAACGGCTTGGTAGCCAGTTCTGGGAGGTATGTCGAGAATCGAAATACCTGGCCGAGATGACCTCTCGAAGGAGCAAGAATTCGTCCCTCAAAAGAAGTTCTGGAGGTTACCATTTCGACGAGAACCCTCAACGGAATCCCTTCGATAATGATATAGTCAGCTCCAGCCTCTTCAGCGGTCTTCAGCAAGAGAGCAGCGCTCTCTTGGGCAGAAAGACCAGACGAAATTCCCACCTCAGGGAGAGGCTCGCCCGTCAAGGTAAATCCCTCTGGCCCGTAGATCGGAATCAGGATATCGAACCCTGAACCGATCGGCCGCATTTTCCCCTCATCGTTGCGAGGGGAAAACCAGAAGAAACTGATTCTTTTAGTTGCCGCTTCCACGACAATACTCCTTTGTTAAGCTTTCACCTTGCGGTGAGATCGTTGACAGACGATCACTCTATCAATTTCAAATTTGAAATAAATAGAATACTCGTCATCAACAAAAAATTTCTGTAAAAGTGCCTAACTTTTATAAAGTGGGAATCTGAAGGCAGTGCCTTTCGTTGTAAAATCAGGGCAGATTTAGCTAACCTTCAGATTTCCACCTGCTGCTTATTGAACCTGAAATCAAACAGAGTCTGACTCAAATTCGCCGAGACAGCCAGTAGCAGAGTCACTGCTACGCATCACTTGCGTGATAGTGGACACATGTCTTGGGTTCCTGAGACTTTAAAAGTATCATCTTTTGAATCTTTCGATTCGGAGACAAATCTTTCATTCCCAGTGACGCTAACTATTGCTCCTCCTTCGCATAATGCTCCGGACGGACAAGGTAGCCAACGCTAGATTCAGTCCCGCATGGATGAAATCTAAAAAGACTTCATGGGCAAGCCGAACTGACTCTAGCTGTGGCTAAACCAATAAAAAACCAGCCCTGTAATAAATCACGTCTTTTAAGACGTGTATGTAAGGACAGGATCTTACATAATGGCTGGTAAATAAGTGTTAAATTGTCAACTTCTGATGTTATTCAGAAGACCTATAATATATATTACTATGGGTTATTTGTCAAGTATCCTACTAGCCTCATTTCGAGGCTAGAATAGACCAGTTTGAGCCTGTCTGCCAGCAGGCAGGGCTAGATTGTAAGAATTTGAGGCTAACCGAGATTAATTGAGGCTATTTCGAGGCTGGTCGAAGCTGTGGACCATTGGGTGTATCCATGACTTCATAGCCAAGGCTGGCTATTTGATCCCTCAGCTCGTCAGAACTAGTAAAGTCTTTATTTTCCCTTGCTTCTTCCCTCTTCTCGACAAGCTCACGTACAGCTTCAGGAATCTCTATTTTCTCCTCTTTATAGTGAGTAAGCTGTAATCCAAATACCTCATCAATTTTTTTAAAGTCTCCTTTAGTAAGCTTACTGCTATTCTCCCAAACAAGTGCTAAAGCTTTAGACACATTCAGATCATCGTTAAGGGCTTCTTCAAATGCAGATGGAAGATGTGAGGAACCTCCTTCACTTTCTAACGAGTACCTGCGAAGCTTTCCGAGCGCTGTCTGGGCTGCTTCTAAACTCTCCCACGTAAAATTCATTTCCTGTCGATAATGTGTTTGGAGATAAAGATACCGAAGAGCCATAGGATCAAATCCTTTCTCCTTCACATCCTCAACAGTATAAAAATTTCCCAGACTCTTACTCATCTTCTGCCCCTCAACTGTCAAAAATGCATGGTGAATCCAATAATTAGCAAATTTCTCACCGGTTGCAGCTTCTGATTGAGCAATTTCGTTGGTATGATGGATACTTATATGATCGATTCCTCCTGTATGGATATCGAAATGAGATCCTAATGCCTTCATACTCATAGCTGAGCATTCGATATGCCAGCCAGGGAACCCAACTCCCCATGGACTCTCCCATTCCATCTGTCTTTTTTCCCCATCTGGAGAGAATTTCCACAATGCAAAATCTGAGATGTTTTTCTTTTCCCCCATCTCAACTCTAGCACCAGCCTTTAATTCATCAGGATTCTGACGTGAAAGATTGAAATAAGCAGGAAATTTTGACGTATCATAATAGATCCCATCTGATGTTCTGTAGGTAAAGCCTTTCTCTTCAAGTTTTTTAATAAGCTCTATCTGCTCAGGGATATAATTGGTTGCATGCATCAGGTCTTTTGGAAGTGTTATGTTGAGAAGTCCACAGGAGTCTTTAAACTGTGTTTCAAATTTTTTAGCAATATCCCAGACTGAAAGGTTAAATTTCTTCGCTCCTTTTTCCATCTTATCCTCCCCCGTGTCACCATCTGAGACGAGATGTCCGACATCGGTAATATTCATAACATGATGGACGCTATACCCGTTGGCTTTAAGAACGCGGATGAGGAGATCATCACCTACATAACGTCTCATATGACCTATATGCTGATAGTCATAGACTGTAGGACCGCAGGAATACATACCTACCTTGCCCGGCTGAATTGATATGAAATCTTCAATGGAACGCGAGAGAGTATTATAGAGTTTTAACATTGCTCATTACTAAATTGCTAAATTACTTTCTATCAACAATGAAACAAGAGAATAATTTAACAATTCTTGTTATCTGGATTGTAGCAAAAATGGAGAGTATTGCCTATTGATAAGAAAAAAATTAGAAGAAGAATTTACCAAAACCTCCAATAAGAGATGCGAAGGTAATGACAACTCCAGCTGTAATAAGAAGAAAATTCTTAAACCTGGTATTTTTATACTCTCCCATCAGTTCTTCACTATTGGCAAATTTGTACAGGAAGAAAAAGATAATAGGCAAGAAGATTCCATTTAAGAAATCTGCATATAATGTAATCTTAAATAACGAGACACTAGGCATCATAACTATGGCAAACCCTAAAAGAATCTGGAACATAAAGAATCCATAGAATAATTTACTGCGGTTAAAATCGACATCCAGGCTTCCTTCATATCCGAAGAATTCTGAAAAGGCATAGGCTGTAGCAAGAGGGACGATAGCTGCTCCGATAAACCCAGCCACTAAGAGTCCTGTACCAAACATAAGACTGGCCAAGTCTCCTGCAAATGGCTTGATCGCTAAGGCTGCATCAGCTGCACCTTTGATCTGGACACCATGGAGGAAAATTGTTGCGATAACAGCAACCATCATCAATAGAGAAAAAATGTCTGTGAGGATGGCTCCTGTATAGATCTCTGCTTGATTATAATGAAGCTTGTCAGGGGACAATTTTTTATCCTTGACATAGCTATTAATAAAAAATTGTCCCCAGGCTGTCACTGTCGTACCTAATACAGCAATTGACGTATAAAAATAATCAAAACTAAGCTTCCCATCTGGAACAACTACGGATTTAACTACCATCCCCCAGTCCGGCTTAGCCAGTATTGCAGAGATCAGATAAGCTAGGTAGAAAACGATAAGAAATAAGAAAAATTTCTCCACTTTGGCATAGGAAGATTTAGTTATAAAAAGAAAGAGAAAAAGAACTAATAAAGGCAAGAAGATAAAGACGTTTAGGTTAAATAAACCCAGAGCATCTTTAAGTCCTCCCAAATCCTGCACGATAACTCCCAAATTAACGGTAAATAAAAGGCAGAAAATAACAAGTGAGACTCTAATCCCGAAACGTTCACGGATCAAATCTCCAAGTCCCTTACCAGTCACGACAGCCATACGAGACCCAATTTCCTGTGTGATCATAAGAACAACAGTAATTGGTATCAGCGTCGTCAGCATGCTGTAGCCAAATTTAGAAGCAGCGACAGAGTAGGTTGCAACTCCCCCTGCATCATTATCCGCAAAGGCGGTGATGATACCAGGACCGACAATAGCCAAGACTATCAAGAGCTGCTTCCGAAACTTCTTTACGTTAAATAATTTCTTGAAATTAATCATATTTTTCAAGGACTCTCTCTGCAAGATCATCAAACCTTACTACCCCCTCTAAATGTTTGGCATTATCAGTAACTGGCAGCGCATAGACTTTGTAGCGCAGCATTTTTTTGACTGCGATATCTTTAGGAGTTGTTACATGAATAACGATCAGATTTTGCTCCATAATATCCCTAATTGAGGTCTCGTGTGAGTAGACAAAAAGATCATGAATATTTACTACACCGACCAGCTCATTCTCTTCATTTGTAATATAAATATAGGGAAGATACGAGACTTCTTCTGTTCTTTCTTTAATAAGCTCAACCACATCTCCTACCGTATGATTTACCTCAATTGCAAAATAGTCTGTTGTGATCAATTCGCCTATGGGGGTCTTTGATAATTTTAGGAGATTTTGGAGTTCTCCCTGCTTCTTTTTGGAAAGTGATGCCAGAATTTCGTCTCTTTTCTCATGGGGCAAAGTGAGGAGGATATCTACTGCCTCATCAGGGTCAATAAGTTCTATCAATTCAGCTGACTTCTCAGGTGAAAATCGTCGAAAAAGTGCCGTCTGATAACTGGTATTTAAATCTCCAATAACCTCAGCTGCATACTCTTCATCAAGTTCAGAGACAATTTTATTAACATTTCTGATATTAGTCTTCTCTAAGTAATCAGCTAAGTCTTCAGGACGGATCCGATCAAGATGATCCAAGCCTTTTTTCAGCTGGACATTCCCTCGAGCCAGCTCCAGAGGCTGGATATCTGCCCATGATAAAAAGTGCGGATGAGTATCCCATCGTAATGCACGATAGATAGGCAAAGATGCCTCTTCTAAATTAATCCAGCGTAAAATCCCCCTGAAGCCTATATCTACCCCCGAAACGTAAAATGAGGGATTATCTCCCTCATTATCCTGGATAGTTACGTCATTTACTCTGACGACTTTATGTCCTTGGACATCAATAATCTGTTGATCTAAAAGATTTTTGATAAGTGAGAGATCCTCATTTGAAGGCTCACTCATGCTGAACTCATCTTTGAGCGTGAGAACATGATTCACTTTTTTTAATGCATCAGCTGGAATAAGGATTTCTTCTTTTGCGGGAGACTTAACTACTAACTTGGTAATAAGAGGCGTCTCGGATGCCAAAAAAAGAACATCCGCTAATTTACCCAGATGCTTGCCCCCCTCAGTCTGGACTCGTTTGCCTTTCAGGCGTGAAAAATACAGCATACTAACCCCACAAAACAACTAACAAGGAAGAATACTTGACGATGAGGAGTTAACAAAAATGTGAACAGTCGTCTAAAGAGTCTGCGTCCATATAGTCTTCCCTGCTAATACGCTTCTTAAAAAATTGTACGGCTATAAATTGAAGCTTGTCAATAGAGGAGAATAAATGTGATTATAAATTTCAGGATGTTGATTATTGGATAGAACTAACTGATACTTTTATTCTGACATCAAAAATCATACATTACCCTGATGCTCCTCGGTTGATCTCAGCCCGAGTCTGTGCCTGACGGAGGGCGATTGGCTGATCTTTTTTCTTTTTCTCTTCAAGTTCCAGCATCTGCTTTTGCTGTTTCTCCTGTTCTTCTTGTTCTAATTTTTCCTGGACACTTTGCTCTTTTTTACGTCGGTTAAAAGTAGGATCATAATACACTTGTTTGTGGAGCTGCTGCAGACGCTGTCTGGCATCTTTTAATTTTTTCTCTCTTTCTACCTGATCCCTCTCTTCTAACTGCTTTTTGGCTACTTGTGCTTTAGCATCATCCTGAGGATTTTGTGTCTGATTTTGCTGAGTATTCGTAGACGTCTCATTGAACTGATCTGTTACTGTCTTTACTTCCCCTGTTTGTGATAGCTTGTCCGAGACCGGTGGAACCGCTGTAGTGAAGGTATTCCCTGTCGTCTGAGTCGCCACTGCCTTAGCAGTTGCTGCAGCTTGTGCTTTGGCTTGCTGAGTAACATTTGATATCCCTTGTTCAAAACTATCTTCAAATGACCCTAAAGGATTATTAGGCATAGGTATAAAGTATTATGTATACAGTATTAAGTGTAAATGAGATATCTAATTATACTTAATACAAAATACTTGATACTCAATACTATCTTATAATTCCTAGTTCTTCTTTCTGTTCGTCTGAGATCTTATCTGGATCCCAAGGAGGATCCCAAACTAACTCAATTGTAACATCTTTGACACCTGGTATTTTTTTAATAGCTTCCGGTATCCATTCACGAAAGACAAAAGACAAAGGACAGCCTGGTGTGGTAAGAGTCATAGTAATATCAACTAACCCTTTCTCCTGATCAATATTCAAACCATAAATAAGCCCAAGATCAACAATATTTATATGCAGTTCCGGATCGATAATCTCCCTTAAAGCAGAATAGACTGATGCATCACTCAAATTTTTTTCCACTTCCTCATCATACCAAAAAATAGCTATCTAAATATATTGACAAGACAGTCTATCTCATCTATTCTCAGAAAGGTTTTATTGCAGAATGTCTGAATCTCTACGAATTGCCGGAATTAGCGATACACACTTTGGCAGATTAGAGCCTCACAAAGGCGACCTCCACTATCGAAGCTTCCGCAAGCATGTTAAAGAGATGTCAGGAAACGCAGATGTCATCGTCCACTGCGGAGACTTCACTGATCGAGGAGATGAGAAAAGCCTCACCTCTACAGCTAATATTCTCAGTGAAGCAACCAAACCTGTTATCGGAGTTCTAGGCAATCATGATATTCGCTATGACCCTCAAATGGCTGCAGAAATTCTTACATTGAAGGGTGGGATAACACTTCTTGAGGGAAATACGGTAGCAATTCAGCATCATGGTGAATCAGTAGGTTTTATAGGTATGCCAGGTTTTCTTCTCCGTGAAAATAAAAGGCCCAGATATCTCTCCATGACAAAAGAAGAATACGAAGCTATGTGCTCAGCCCAGGCTACCACATTTCGCAAAGAACTACGCAATCTTGAAGGAAGAAATAATGTAGCTCTTTTCCACTTTGATCAGATGCAGTCTGTCCCCAATCCTGAAAATCCCGAGGAGGAGGAACTCCACCTGTCTGACTCCATAAGACTAGTAGACGATCATACGGATCAGGTTAACCTTGTCTTGCATGGCCACGACCACCGTAATATCAATAGACCGGCAACCACTCCCAACCATGTGGATATTATCGACTTGGCAGTTCCTATCCATATTAAAATGCATCCGGGGATACCTTATCGTATTATCGATCTCCCTTTACGGTAGATGTTAGTATGAGCTTCGTCCCTCCATCGCCCGCTGAAGTGTGACACTATCTGCATATTCAAGATCCGCTCCGATAGGGAGCCCTCGTCCGATACGCGTAACACTGATAGTTGAAAATTTTTCTTTTACTTCTTTGGCAATATACATAGCAGTCGCCTCACCTTCCATTGTCGGATTAGTAGCTAAAATAATTTCTTTGACTGAATGACCATTCTGGCTATTCTTTATGCGGTCAAAAAGCTGACGGATATAAATTTCATCAGGACCAATACTATTAAGAGGATCTATCTTGCCATGTAGAACATGATAGACGCCATTGTATCTACCACTTTTTTCAAGCGCGAGGACATCAAGTGCCTGCTCGACGACACAGACAGTCCCATGATCGCGGGAGCTACTAGAACAATAACTGCATGGATCCTCCTCTCCAACACTAAAACAAATAGAGCAAAGGACAGTATTGGCTTTTAAATTCTTCACTGCTTCTGAAAAGCTGTCGAGTTCGTGCTGCGGAACATGCAGAAGATAAAATGTCAGACGTTGGGCAGTCTTTGGCCCAACCCCTGGTAATTTTTCAAATGATTCGATAGTCGATTGGATGGCTTTGGGGATCTTCATAAAGAATACCTAAGACTACCATATGAGCCTCAATTTCTCAAGCCAAACCATTACTTTAATGCGCTTGCGATCATCTCAGCCAGAGATAAGATATGGAGTTTGGGGAAATGCTTTTCTTTGGGAACGAAAACAGAATCTGTGACGTAGACTTTATCTACACTGGATTCCTCAAGAATCTCTGCTGCGTCTTCTGAGAATACAGGGTGAGTCACAAAAACATAAACTTCCTTCGCGCCTTTTTTCTTTAGTGCTTCCGCTGCTTTTACGATAGTTTTTCCACTTGAAATCATATCATCAACGATAACTACTCTGTGTGTCACTTCGCCTGTTATGTCTGCCATCTCCACCTGCCCTGTTGCTAAATCACGATTCTTCTCAATAGTGACGTAAGGCATGTCAGATAACATCTTGGAGAGCATTTCAATTCTTCTAATTCCACCCATATCTGGTGAGACGAGAACAGTATCGAGGCCAGCCCACCCTTGTTTTTTTATCTCCTCGGCAAAAAGTTCAAGCGCTGAGAGATGAACCATAGGGATAGAAAAAACTTCAGGGATTTTAACTGTATGCAAATCAAAAGAAATTACTTTATCAATACTCACCGACTGCATCGTGTTCACGATAACTTCAAGCGAGACTGCTTCTCCATCTCGAAAAACGTGATCCTGACGTTGGTAGCCTAGATAAGGAACAACCGCAGTGACTGATCTGGCTCCGCTTCTCTTAGCTGCATCTGCAAGAAAAAATAATTCAAAGTAACTGGTATCCACAGGAGGAGTGGTGGGCTGAACGATAATAACATCCTCATCAATGACCCTGTCTTGGATCTGGATACGTCTCTCTCCATCAGGGAAAATAAAGATCTCAGCAGGAGAAACGTTAATACCTAATTTGGCTGCGATTTTTTCTGCTAGGGGCTTATTAGAATTACCGCTGAAGAGTTTCATGTAGCTCTATACTACAAAGAAGAACCTGAATAATCAAGCAGCTCTATAAAAACTTCACCATAATAATCTCATCGACTAGCTCACCATGGAATAATGCTTTTTTAGGAATTCTGCCAACCTCTACAAAACCCACTTTTTCATAGACGTGGATTCCCCGTTCATTAACAGAGTATACAGCCAGCTCTACCATTTGAAACCCGATTTTTTTGCCAAGCTCACAAAGCGTTTGGATTAATTCACTGCCTATGCCTTCCTCACGATATTCAGAAGAAAGGCTAATGGCGAGGTATCCAACGTGTTTGGAGCGTCTTTTCATCCGGCTAATATCAGCCAAGCCGACAATGTTATCTTGGTATGTTGCAGCCAACAAAAACCCATCCCCTCTACTAAGATGCCCTAACTTCTCATCAAGATACTTCTTTTCCTCCTCAAGAGTCAGCTGCTCACCACTAAATGAAACAAACGTATCTTCTCTACTTAGATGATTCACATAGCTATGCATCTGCTCAAGATCATCTTCACAAACGAGACGAAAGACAATTTGCTTGCCCTTTTTTGAAGTAAATTCCGAAATTATTGTCCCAGGAGGAAACACTATTTGCCTCCCATTCCCCCCAGAAGTCCGCCGAGTCCTCCTGACATTTCCTGGAGTTTTTTAGCTGCAATTTCTTGTGATTTTTTAACTGCTTCATTGACTGCTTCGGCAATATCTTTGTCAGACTTACCATTCGTTTGGATTTCTTTAATTTTTTGATCACCTGTGATGATGATTGAAACTCCTTTTTTTTCAACAGTTATCTCCTCAGCTGCTAACTGGCGCTGAATCTGCATCGCTTGATCACGCATTTTTTTAAGTTCGCCTAATTGTCCAAATGGATTCTGCATATATAAATCACCACCTTTCTCTAATTTGATTTCAATTCTATCTTAATCTGAACCGGATTGCCAATAAGTTTGATACATACATCAGTAAGAGCTGCAAAAGCCTTAGTTTCTTCCAATTTTTCTTTATGAAAGGGAGCGACAGCTTCAATGATAAGAACCTCACGGTCATATGAGACTAAGCGACAAGATCTTAAAACTCCAGCAATCATATGATTGTGGTTTTTGATTTCACTTAGTGCATTCTTCCATAAAGCATCCATCCATTCCTGAGTATGATCACCTGTGGCCCGATACTTCAAAATACTTACCTCTGCTGGATCACTTTTAACACGGGCTGCTTTCTCGACAGTGTCACCATGAACAGCTCTCTCTTTAGCCATATTACCAGCCTGCCTACGGAGTGTAGAAACAGTAATTTCTTCTTTTGTAACAACCTTCTCTCTTGAAAATCCTGCGTCATTGGTGCTTAAGCCTCCTACGTTTTGACACCATTCAATTACCGCTAACTCAAGCGGAAGCGTGGGAACTACTGCATATTTCATCTCACCTGAAGCACGGGAAAAAAGAGAGATTAGCTGTTTAATGTCTGTAATATCGAAATTTGTCTCGGAGAAACTGTCTGTCTCAATTCCCACCCTCCCAAGAAGTACTGTGTGGAGAGTAAGGATAAGTTCTGAAAGAAAATAAGATATATCTACTCCTTCACTTTGAAGATGGGAGACTATCTCAAATGCAGTTTTTATATCACGATCCTGACAGGCTTTAAGAAGATTCTCTATTTTAGTATGGATGCTGCTAACCTGATGCTTCTCTTCAAAGAGTGCTTCTGTTATCAAGCCTTTTCCACTAAGGGCAGCTAACTCTTCCAGAATCTTAGTCCCATCTCTAAATCCGCCATCTGATAATTTCGCAATTTTATTAAGAACTTCATCACTTACCTTTAACCCCTCACCTTCTACAATTCTCTTAAAGGCTCTTACTAACTCTTCCGTTGTTGCTCTTTTAAAAGTAATATGCAGACATCTAGACAAAATTGTCGCGGGAACTTTATGAAATTCAGTAGTACATAATATAAAGACTGCGTGATCTGGAGGCTCTTCCAATGTTTTAAGTAATGCATTAAATGCTTCTGTAGTGAGCATATGAACTTCATCAATGATATAAACCTTCTTTTTTGCACTGACTGGAGAAAGACGGATTTTTTCTTTCAGATCGCGTATCTCATCAATTCCACGATTTGACGCAGCGTCTATCTCATAGACATCCAAATTATTACCACTTGTGATTGATATACATTGTTCACACTCATTACAAGGTTCTATATCTTTTCCAGAAGTATCTTTACGACCCGTACAATTAATAACCTTAGCCACAATTCTTGCTGTTGAAGTTTTACCTAGCCCCTTGGGTCCGGTAAATAGAAATGCATGAGGAGTCTGTAAAAAGGTAGGAGCGGAATTACGTAAGAGAGAGAAAAGCTTGTGTCGGACAGAATTACTATCTAACTCATTTATTTTTTGTGGACGATATTTGCGATAAAAAACCATAATTTAGTAAATGGCAAATAGTATTCCTAATGTAACCATTAACAATTCGCATGTGCTATATGCTAGGCTAGTGATGCTCCCCAAGCAAATGTAACAGGCCGTGCTGGACAAGATCGTTAATCTTATCATCGACCATCATTTCATCTCTAGCAGCTTCTTTAATAATCTGCGGATAAGAAATGACTATATCACCTAGACGGATAACTCCACTCGGAAGCGGTGTCTGCTCACCTTCGCTTAAAGGAAATGAAAGAATGTTAGTCGTCTTGTCCAGATTGCGGAATTTGAGATTCAACGCATGCATCTTACGATCACCAATAAATGCAAGAGACACCTCACATTTACTCGTGATATTTTTCATATCAAGTACATCGTGAATTGCTTCTTTAATTTTTTTCCGATTTACCTTATATCTACTTTCAACAAAAGTGAGAATTTTTACGTCAGCCATAATTTAGAGCATATAGCCTATGGCATATTGCTTATAATCCAAAGGAATTTCATAAAGATTTCCTTACGTACCATATGTTCTTAGCCATTTGCTATAAGCAAGCTATACGATCTTTTTCCTAGCCCTACGAGATTCTTCAGCCTTTAATTTTTTCGCGAGGGATGGCTTGAGGTAGAATTGACGACGTTTTGCTTCGTTTACAATTCCCGCATCAATTACTTTACGAGAAAACTTACGAATAATCGCATCATCACTATCACCTGGTTGTTTTTTTACAGATACCATAATAAAAAACACCTCCTTATAAAAATCCGAAATTAGAATATTGAAATTCGAAACTTTTGTATTTTGGATTTATTTCGGATTTGTTATTTCGAGCTTCGAAATTACAATCTAGGGATCTATTTTACTCCAAAAGGGTACTTTTTGTAAACCCGCCTACCGGCAGTTAGGCCTATCTGACGATCAAACACTTATTTTGCGTTAGAATGAAGCGTCTTTACTCATTGGGCCCATGAGATGGATATGGAGGTGGTCCACAAGCTGGGCACCACCGCCATTGATAACTACTCGATATCCTTTGTTCTCAAGCTGCATTTTTAAAATCATTTGTTGTAATACCTTTCCAATTTTCTCAAAAAGAGCTGGATTATCGAGAACATGCAGTTCTTTAATATGTGATTTGGGGATAATTAAAAGGTGGATTGGTTTTACCGGCTTGATATCAGGGAAGACCATAATATCTTCATCCTCAAAAATAAATTCTTTTGGGATTTCTTTCTTGGCAATTTTACAAAAAATACAGTCGTCCATACCGATGATACTAATATAAATTCTTCAAAACATCAATAATTTGTTCGAGTGTTAACTGAGTTGCTACCATATCAGGATTTTTTGAGGTTCCGTTAAGAAGCATTTTTTTAGACACATGCAAAAACCAGGTTGCTTTAGGATCAATCTTATGAAGCTTTTCATAAGCGGGAGTAAGATCCAAGTCATCAAGCTTATTTGATGCAGGCCTTAGCTTAATCCTGACATATCCTTTCCTCGGATCTTTGCGAACAACAAGTAAGTATCCCATTTTTTGCGCAAGCTTAATGACATTATCATTCAGCGTCTCAAAGGCAATGCCCTGCCTGGTGGCTGGCAGGTTTTCCATCTTTTTTAAAGGGAAAGTGACACCATTATCTGCAATTTCTTTTTCTGCCCAAATCCTGCTCTCAAATGTATGTACCAAAGCATTTAAGCACTCCATCCCAAATGTTACGTAGTAATCATCCTGATTTGGTTTGGCTAACTTTAATCCTTCCAAAACACCGATAAGTGAAAATTCGTGATAATCAGCAGTCGGATCAGCCCAAAAAACCTCTCTGAAATGATCGTCTGCCAGAATGACTGCTACTACTCGAGAAATTGCTTCCCTATGCTCACTCTTCATTTCGTTATGAGCTTCAATAAAGTGTGACTGAATGTAATCCCATGTTCTGGTAGCTGCACAGACTCTTTGATCTGCAGTCTGGTGATGATCAAGAGCCATAAGTCCTGTATCAACATGAATAATTTCATCTTCTCCGACGTTGACAATTACTTCTTCAGGTATTTTTTCAAGATCTTTTAAACGTGGGCTTCTACTTCCTGCGGGGACAAATTCAACTTTAGCTTCCTGCCATCCAGCTAAAAATGTCTTGATAAGCCAAACAGAACCTATCGCATCCCAGTCTGGTGAAGTATGAGTAACAATAATTTTCATGGGTGTAGTATAGCAACAAACTTGACAAAAGTCTTGCAATGCAAGATCATAAAATGAGAGTTCAAGCAACTCTTCAATTATGGACCCAAAAACTGCCTCCAGTCTTGACCCAAAGTTAAAAGAAGTTTATGACAGAGTCATGGGTACTGCTAACCCGAAAGCGTCTCCGCCTCCACAGACAACTCCTCAAGCACCAGTCATGCCTGTAGCTCCGCCTTCGCCAGTATCCATGCCATCTC
Organism: uncultured Gammaproteobacteria bacterium; assembly: GCA_964515545.1. Classification (GTDB taxonomy): domain Bacteria; phylum Patescibacteriota; class Microgenomatia; order Levybacterales; family UBA12049; genus JACROF01. The sequence goes on along the minus strand of CAZERI010000001.1, from coordinate 337,690 downwards.
CTGTAGCATCCTCAGTGCCTACTCCTCCCAAAACTCCAGAATCGCCCCTGTCTCAACAGACACCTCCTGCTGTCCCAAATCCATCTCAAGCTGTACCAGATAAGCCGCATGAAGCGACAACTCCTCCCGAGTCTCCTATAGGATCATCTCCATCCCAAACCCCTCTTGGTAAATCTACAGTAGACTATGCAGCTCTAGCAGCAAAATATGCTACTCCAACGCCGACAATCAGCAGTATTTCTTCAAATCCTCATTCAGCTCCAGTTACCCCATCAAGTACAATTTATGGCGTGGTAAATAACAAGGCAGCCAAAACCGAAAAAGAAAAGAAATCTGGAGATAAAAGCTCTTCACCGAAAAAAATGCTCCTTTTAGCTCTCATTCCGCTTCTCCTCATAGGCTATACAGCAGTGTGGATTTTTATCTTCCACATAGATATTTTGGGGTTCCTTCCACTTCCGAAATAGTTATTTTTGAAGACGATTAATGATAGTATCGATTTCTAGTAATTCTGTCTCGTTACTATCTCTTTTTTTCCACTCAACTTGTTCGCCTGTTTTATTACTGACAACGAGCCGTACAGGAATACCGATCAAATCTGCATCGGCAAATTTCTCCCCTGCATTTACTTCAGTACGATCATCAAAGAGGACTTCAATCCCTGCTTCCTGCAGTCTTGTGTAAATTCCTTCAGATCTTTCATTAAGTCCGACCAGATGTACCTGGAAAGGAGCAACTGTCTCAGGCCAGATAATACCCCGATCATCATGATGTTTTTCTACAATGATGCCCATATTACGGGTAATGCCAATTCCAAAACAGCCCATTACTGGATAGTGCTTGCCTCCATCCCGCCCAATAAATCCTAAATCAAAACTCTTACCATATTTCTGCCCCAGATCAAAAACATTGCCTGCCTCTGATGCCCTAGCAATTTGCAGCGTACTTTTCCCACATTTAGGACAATCATCACCTTCTGCAACTTTTGCGATTTCAACATTGACGCAGAACTCGCATGTTGCACAATATAAAATATCATCCTCTCCTGCATCGGTTAAGACCATAAACTCATAAGAAATCTTCTCACTGAAGCTTCCTCCCGATGCTTCAGTAACTTTTGCAACTAGCCCCATCCGCGTAAAAGCTCTTAGATACGCTTTCTTTACTATGTCATAAAATCTATCAAAATCTGCTTGATCTTCATGAAAGGAATACATATCCTTCATTAAGAATTCACGTCCGCGTAGAATACCTGATTTTGCACGTAACTCATCCCGATACTTCCAATGAATTTGATAAACTGCCTTTGGCAGATCTTTATAGGAAGTTACATACTGCATAACTAGTGGAGTCACGACTTCCTCGGCACTTTGGCCCAAAGCATAGTCCCGTTGAGTACGACTCTTAATTTTGAAAAGCACATCTACACTATCCCATGCACCAGTTGTCTCCCAAATTTCTTTTGGATGGAGTGTCCCCATCAGAACTTCCTGACCATTAATAGCATCCATCTCTTCCCTAACTATTTGGCTAATCTTTCGAAGAACTCGTAGGCCAAGAGGCATATAGCTATAGACTCCTGCCATTAACTGGTTAACAAACCCCGCTTGGGTTAAAAGCTGATGGTTTATTGTCTCTGCTTCTTTAGGAGCATTACGTAGTGTTTTAGTAAATAGTTGGGAATATTTCATAATTTTTTTCAGTATATCATCAAAACATCTTACTGCCTAGCTTGGCTTTCTTTGTCGGCATAAGCAAAACGACATTCCCTGACTCATCCTCAACTCCTAGTGTTAGTACTTCTGAGATAAAAGGTCCGATTTGTTTGGGAGGGAAATTAACTACGCCCATCACTTGTTTATGCAATAAATCCTCTTTCGTGTAATTGGCTAGAACTTGAGCTGATGATTTTTTGATGCCAACCTCTTCCCCAAAATCAATCGTTAATTTATACGCTGGCTTTCTCGCCTCAGGAAAATCCTGCACAGCAATTATTTCACCAACTCTAATATCAATTTTTTCAAAATCCTGATAACTAATCATATAACTTATTCTAAAACAACATCGGCAATTGCATCCAAAAATGATGGATAAAGAAAGACAGGATTACTTTTACCATATCGGTCATTATCTATCTCTTCTTCATACGAATTATCTTTAAGGACGACTGAATATCCATTTTTTCTTAACCACTTCTGGACTCCTGCTTTGCTAAGCCCTTTGTAGGAAGTATCAAGAAGCGCATCCGCTGAATAACAATAAATAAAACCCGGATCTTGCGTCGACAGAACACGCCGAAGCATAGAGTTAAGCAAGCTGAGACTCCTATATTCAGGATCAGTGACAAATCCTCCCAGCTCCTGCGTAAGTAGTGTCAGCCCTGGAATCTCCTCATCATCCACAAAAGGCTCTGAAATCCCAAGATATGCGATGGGAACTTCCTGATCATACACAACGAATCCGTTCTGCGCTCCTCCAATTTCACCTGCTTCTTCATTTACTTCTTCTGTCAAATCAATGAACAGCACTTTCTCATCCCTTGAAAATTTACCGGAGATTTTCTCCTGCAGCTCCAAAGCATCCAGAGCATTATCAGCTGTTAAATCTCTAAATGTATAGTGTGACTCCACCATAAGGGGGAATTATATCACTCCGGTAGTCTTGAGGAAATCTCTCGTCATAAAATTATTTCTTTTTTACTTCGTGACCGCCAAATTCATGGCGAAGGGCTGCTACCATCCTGGCAGCAAATGAGGAAGAGACTTTCCTATCGGTTTTTGATCGACGACGGAAATCCAATGATTGATCGATATTCTCAGCATAGACTCCTTCCTCTTTAGCTTGATTGACAGTCCACTCGGCCTCTCCAGTCGCATCAATAACTCCATCCAAACTAGAAAGATCCGCATCTTTCTTCAATGCTTCCAATGCACAATCATTAAGAAAACTCGTAACAATCGTATTTTTCTGCCAGAGACTAGCAACCTTTACTAAGTCTAATTCATATGGTGCTTTTTCAAGTACGCCATATCCTTCACCAATTGCCTGCATCATTCCATACTCAATGCCATTATGGACCATTTTTACGAAGTGGCCAGCTCCGCCTTCACCAAAATAATCATATGATCCATGGGGCTTGATGAGTGTCTTGAGGATTGGCTTTATAGTTTCATACCCTTCTTTGTCACCGCCTACCATCAGAGGAAATCCCTTTTCGGCTGCTTTAATACCCCCGCTTACTCCAACTCCTAAAAAGCGTATACCGTAATCTTTAAAATCATCATACCTTCTCTGGGTATCTTTATAAAATGCATTTCCCCCGTCTATGATGATATCTCCTTTTTCAGCATATTTTGCCAGTTCCAAAAGCGCGGATTCAGTAGCATCTCCTGCTGGTAACATCACCCAAATCAGCCGAGGTGATGTAAGACTGTGGACCAAACTTTTAAGATCCTCAACTGCGATAAAATGCTCATCTAATTTTTTGTCCTTAAGAACTAATCGAAATTCTTCAACAACCTGTGGAGTACGATTCCAGCCAATTACTGTATGTTCATCAAGAAGTAGCTTTTCGACCATCCTGGTACCCATTTTCCCAAGACCTATAAATCCTACTTGCATTAAAGCCAACGCCTCCCATCCCGCTCTATCAATTCTTTTGCTTCTTGGGGTCCATTGGTCTCGTCATCATAGGAATAGAGAGGCGGATTAAAATTTTTCCATCCTTCTAATATGCTGGTAATAAATTCCCATGAACTCCTTAATTCATCTGTGCGATTAAAAAGCATCTGATCCCCATGAAGGATATCCAGAAGAACTTTTTCGTATGCATCGATGCCTCTGCTGCCGAAGCCTTCCTGATAACTAAATTTCATTTCAACAGGTTCCAGCGCTAATTTAGTACCAGGCTTTTTAGCAATAAAGCGCATGCTAATCCCCTCATCCGGCTGAATCCTGATAGTCAACACATTCCCAATTTCAGGGCAGCCGTATTCTTTAAAGAGAATATGACATGTCTGACGAAAGACAATTGAGATTTCCATAATTTCCTTAGGCATTTTTTTACCCATTCGAATATAAAAAGGAGTATTGGCAAATCTTTTATTATTAATCTCGAATTTCATTGCGACATAGGTCTCAGTTTTTGATGAGGGATCAATATTTTTCTCCTCTTTATAGCTCCTATATTGAGCGCGGATTACATTAGCAGCAACCATCTCAGGCTGGATAATCTTAATAGATTGTATAGCTGCTGCTCTGGCATCCCTCACATCTTCTTTGGTAAAGGACTTCGGCTGATCCATAGCAACTGCTGCTACTAACTGCATGAGATGATTTTGTCCGACATCCCGTAAAATACCTACCCCATCAAAAAACTTTCCTCTTTTCCCAACTCCTTCTTTTTCTGAAAATGTTATTTGTACATGATCTACATATTCACTATTCCAGACAGGATCAAAAATACTATTAGCAAATCTAAAAGCAATCATATTCTGGACATTTTCTTTACCTAGATAATGATCGACTCGAAAAATCTGTCTCTCTTCAAAAATTTCTGCTAATTTTTGATCAAGATGCATTGCTGTCTCTAGATCCCTCCCAAAAGGTTTTTCAATGATAATTTTGGTCCATTTATTACTCCCCTGTCCACATCCTTCTGCTAACTTCGTAGAGTTAAGTTTATCCAGAATTTCCTCATAATTGTTAGGAGGCGTAGCCAAATAAAATAACCTTGTTACGCAGGCACCCATTTTCTCATCAATCTTAGCCAGCTTTTGGATTAATTCTTCGTACCCTTCTTCTTCTTCAAATTTCCCTGCTTGATAGTGAAGGTGCTGAGTAAAATCAGACCATAATGGATCATCGGAGTATTTGGAGAAAAGATCATAAAATTCTGAATCATTGATATCCCGTCTTGAAAAACCAAAAATAAAAAAATCATGAGGCAGTATTCCTTGTTTGAAAAGATTAAAAAGAGAAGGCATTAATTTGACGTTAGTCAGATCACCGGTTGCACCAAAAATAACGAGGACAAAAGGAGACATTATCATTTCCATCTTTTATCAATACTACTCTATTTTAGAAAGTATGTACATTAGTTACCTATCAGTTACTATTCCTCTGTGTACACTGTCAGAGTGTCTTCTACTTCATGCTCCATATTTGCAGCAATTCCTGACATTATGTCTCTGATATTTATATCTCCAGGAAGAGACGACAAATGTGAAAGCAAGCTGACATAACCGCTTAAGAAAGAGACAGCATGCTGGCCAGCTTCTATACCATGAATTGCTGTTAGTGAATTCACAACAGAAGTAAAATCCGTCGTAGTCCTTTCTATTTCTTCTTTTAGTTGCCTTTCTTTATTTGCAAAGATAGAAACTGGTTCATGAGAAAAAGCACGGGGTATCTCTGTCATAGTTAGACCTTCTGATCTGTAATAAGAAGTGTTCTTCTAGCAATTTCAGGTCTTTTGAAAAATCTCCCCGGGATTTCCTCTTCACTGCCCTCTGAAAAAACTTTAGTAAGTGCATCTTTTTTATCCTCACCAAAAACCAAGACAATAAAGATATCAATCATAGAAAGACCTAAAAATGTCATACTGACACGTTCTTTGAACATTCCCTGAAGATCTGCATACGATGATGCAAGCATATTTTTCTGATCATCATCAAACATCCTATTATGAAAATCCTGAACTGAAAATTCAGCAGAGTTTTGTCTATTACCTGCGATGCCTGCAGTATGCCCATCAAGCCCAATACCCAGTATACCCACTCGTTTTTGAAAACCAGCAAAAAGGTAACGAAGCGTCATATCATAATTATCTGCTGTCTCTTGAAGTCCTAATTGATTTTCCTGAAGAATGGGATAAAATGGTACACCATTTTCCCTAAAGTACGGAAGGAGACCACTCTCTTCAATCATTTTTTCATTACTGGTGTTATGTCCTTTGATTCCATACCGCTCATCGATGAGTGCTACTGCCCCAGACATAATTTTTTTATCGTTGGCTAGGTTTTCATAAAGATCTTTGGGAGTCCGACCTCCTGAGAGATACAAAACAGTTGTCTTATCAACGAGATCATAAAGGAGTTCACGAGCGGTACGAAAACCATCATACATTGTCGAGACTTGCGCTATATTAATTCCTTCCTTTTGGTAGGTGACGAATTGTTTCTCGTGCAGTAAACGAACTAAATCATACATAGAAGAGTCACTTATATATAGCAGAATTGGGAGGGTTCCTCAAGTATTAGAGATCAAAATTCTGAGACTCAGTCGTAATACATTTTTCCGGCTTAATTGAGGTAGGGGTACAAAGCTTGAAATCCTGTCCATCCTTCAATACAGAGTATCGGTAAGGTAATCCCGTAGTAGGCTCAACTGGAACACTTGTTAAGATATGAGTTGTTGTTAATACCTCAAGAGTGTCTGGAAATTTCTTATTGGTGAGATAGTAATTAGTCAGCCCATACACTATTGCTGTACCTGGCTTCACTGTATTTTTACCAACTGGAAGCACTGTTTCACTTCCTGGAATACCTGAACTCAATGAAGAAAACATTTTAAGCAGCGTAGGAACTACGAGTACTCCACTTATGATAACTATGATATACCCAGCGAGAGGGACTAGCAGATAAAGTAGCTTACTTCTTGATGGAATATTTTTAGTGACAGCTCCAGCGGTTTTTTTCAAATGGGTAAAGAGGACAAAATCGTACATCATATAAAAAGGGATCAGGAGTAATGAGATAATCTGATAAACACCATTAATCGGACCCGTAGCATCTCCTTCTCCCCCTTTAGCAAAAAGCATACCCAAAATAATTACCGGTAAATGGACAGCAATTACTCGCCACACGACACTCCAGAATCTGCCTCTTACGTATTCACGACTGGTATGAAGCGCTGAAAGTCCAGATTTCCCCTCTGTAACAAGAATAAATTTCCACATTGAAAACCAAATACCAAAAACAAAAGCAGGGACAATAAATAAAAGGAATGCTCCGATAGATAATAGACCAGCTAAGAGAGACGTTAAGAAAAACGGTACTATAAAAGGTTTAGCATCTTTGATATTCTCACTGATTTTTCTATCTTCTTTCCACTTACTAATAGCGAGAAAAATAGCTGCATTTGACCAACTGGATAATGCGATACCGCCAACTGCTACTACTATGACAAGTATCCCTACCAATCCGAAGAATCCTGGATTTATTTTAGCTCCAAGCCCAAAATATCCAACCAGTCCTAAAATTCCAGCAAGTAAAAATAACAAAACCATCCCGACAATTGCTAGTATTCCGATACCGACAACAGTCCAAAAGCTTTTCTTATAAATAATCCACGCTTCTTTAACAAGCTCAAGTGGGTCTGGAAGTCTCTGTAATTTTTCTTCAGCCATAGTTGGAGTATAGAAGGTAAGGAAAAGAAAGACAAGGGGAAGCTTATTTAAAATTGTATTCAGAGGGAAGAAAAGCGGAGCCGTTCTCGCAGAGTAAGATCGAATTCATTTCAAAGGCTTGTCGAGAAAAAACGTAGTTTTGTCTCGAGATATTAGAGGATAAACTGGAAGATATCTTTGAAAGTAACAAGCAGGATAAGTGCTAAAAGGATTGCCATACCCACAGTATGAGCAGCTGCTTCATATTTCGGATCAACTTTCTTTCTAAATATTCCTTCTATAAGAATAAAAAAGAACCTTCCTCCATCGAGTGCTGGGATAGGCAGGATATTAAAGAACGCCAAAGATATTGATAAAATTCCAGCTAAATTTAGCAACTCAAGAAGCCTTTCTTTCATATCAGGAATCTGGACAATTGTTCCAACAATAGAATAAATCCCAACAGGTCCCGAAACTCCCTCACTCAACGGTGCTGCCGTATGTTCTTTGATGGAAGCTCTCACCAACTGCCCTATAATCTCAAAATTATATACAAGCAAATTTGCAGGATGGGTAATCCCCGAGAATGCTTTTTGCACCGGTGTCTCATAGGTAAGAATTGCTGTACGCATACCAAAGAGGCTGACTCCTAATGCTCCTTGACCTTTAGGAGGGTTGCTGCGAGGAACTACTGTCTTAACACTAGCTTTTCTGGATGTTGGATCTATATAGGAAATACTCACTTTTCTACCGGCATTCTTTTTTATTTGGGCGGTAAAACTCTCAATGTCTGATACTTTGTTATTATTAACTGCTATCACACGTGCCCCTGGCACAATTCCTGCCTGAGACGCAGGAGAATTTTTTTCTACACTATCAATGGTAATTTCAGTTTTGACAGTCTGATTTACACCAAAAAAATGATGATTACTAAGAAGCGGTAACTCTGTCCGAAAACCTGACAGAAAAATAAACGCATAAAAAATAATGATTGCCAAAAGAGTATTCATGACTACTCCAGCAACGACTACTGCTGCTCTCTGACCTACGGACCTGGCAAAGAAAGCTCTTTTTAGATTCTGGCCTTTAGCTAACTTACCCGAAGTTTTGGAAGAAATTTTTCCTGATCCAGCTTCATCTTCTCCATACATTTTGACAAATCCGCCAATAGGGAGCCAATTAATTGAGTAGAGAGTTTCTCCTCTTTTTATACCAGCGATTCTTGGAGGAAGACCAAATCCGAATTCCTCGACTTTAATATTAAGTTTCTTAGCAACGAGAAAGTGTCCTAACTCATGAATGAGAACTAATACACTTAAAATAATAAGAAAAACTAAAGCTGTAAGTATCATGAAAGTGAGTTATTAGATTTGAAGAAGTTCGGCTTCTTTCTGCTTACCCATAGAATCGATTGCCTCAATCGTCTCATCAACAATTTTTTGGATCTCTTTCTCAAAACGAGTAAGATCATCTTCTGATATTTCTTTACCTTCGAGCTGTTTTTTACTAGTGGCCATTGCTTCATGGCGAGCTTGTCTTACCATGATTCTTCCATTCTCCAACTTATGATTCATCATCTTAATAAGTTCCTCACGTCTCTCTTTAGAAAGTGGTGGAATAGTGATACGAAGTACATGCCCGTCATCAGATGGGTTAAGTCCACTGCCTGAATCCATAATACCTTTTCTAATATCATCACGTGTCGCTTGATCAAAAGGAGTGATAACAAGTGTCTGAGAATCAGATGCGACAACAGTTGCTAACTCAAGAATACGGAGTTTAGTAGATCCGCCATATGTGACAACCTGAAGATTTTCAACAAGAGCTGGAGCTGCTCGCCCAGTTCGGATAGTACCGATATCTGTCTTAATGAGATCAATGATTTTTTGTAGCTGCTCGTGGAGCTGACTAATGGTATCCATGCGTTAAGTATACCTAAAAGAGTGACTAAATTTCAAAGCGTTTAAATTCTTTGAGTGTGATATTCTCTCCCAACTTACCTATAACACTTTTAATAAGGCTTTCAATCGTCTGGGAACTATCTCTGATATACTCCTGCTTTAATAACGCTTCTACAGATTCAGGGTTCATAGCTGCGACCTGCATCCCGATTTCTCTAGCTAAATTTTTGAATTCATCTGTACGAGCAACGAAATCTGTCTCGCAAAGAAGGACGATAAGACTTCCTACTTTACCGCCATTGTGGATATAGGCTTCAACGATTCCCTGATGTGTCTCGCGGTCTGATTTTTTCTCAGCTTTCTCTAGCCCTCTTTTTTTAAGCCATTCGACAGCTTTATCGTAGTTATTATCATTTTCCTCAAGCGCGAGACGACAATCAGCAATACTTGCACTGGATTCATTACGGAGTTTTTTTAGAAGATCAATATTTGCGTTTACCATATATGTTGTTGCTTATGGCATATAGCCTATTGCTCACTCCGCTATATGGGAATCCCATCAGCTATAAGCCATACGCTATTTGCTCGTTTTCGCTTTTTTCTTTACTAATTTTTCAGTTTTATCCTGAGCTTTTTTCTCAACTGGCTTCTCTTCAGTCTTTTCGGACTCTTTTTTAGCCTCTTTCCCTTCTTTTGCAGGAGATTTTTCTTCCTTTACCTCTTCTTTGCCAGCATTTTTTCGTCCTTCAATAAACGCGTCTACTATGTGAGATACGATAAGCTGAACTGACCCGACAGCATCATCATTAGCTGGAATTGGGTAGTCGATAATCGTAGGATCAGCATTGGTATCCGTAATACCAACTGTCTTGATATGAGTTGCAATTGCTTCCCTTACTGCTAAATCTTCTAAGTGAGTATCTATAATAAAGACTGCTTCCGGAACTTTTGTCATATCCTGAACTCCCCAGTAAAAACTCTCCAGCTTAGCTCGTTCCTTTTCCATTAGGGAAATTTCCTTTTTAGTAAAACTGGCTTTATCTGCTGGAGTATCCATGAATTTAGTCAGATCTTTCAATCTTTTGAAATTTTTACTTACTTCTGAGAAATTAGTGAGGATTCCGCCAATCCAGCGGTTACTTACAAAGTAAAGTCCATCGATTCCTGCGTCTTTAGCCTTGTTAGCTTGTTCGCGTACAACAGGTTCTGCCTGACGTTTTGCTCCCAGGATGATCATGCTGCCACCCTTCTGAGCTAATTCTTTAACAAAATCAGCAGCTTCATCTAATCCTTCTTTTGTTTTGGCTAAATCAATGATGTGGACATTATCGCGAGCTTCAAAAATATAGTCGCGTGCTTTGGGGTTTTGGCGGGTTACCTGGTGTCCAAAATGGCTACCTGCCTCGAGTAATTCTTCAAGTGTAATATTTTTCATAGTGTGTCCTTTTTCCGCCATCCGGTCAGTTGTAATTTGGCAAGGACATCAACCGGATGTGTGTGATAGAAAGTATTATAGCTAAATTGAGATTGCTTTGCAATAAGAAACGAGGCATATTTACAAAATGAATGCTCAGCTGCATAATAACAATGACTCTGACTATCTACAATGTCCACCAACCAAAAGCAATTAAAAATACTTCCCCTTTTTAGTTATGCAATCTGTTGTCTACTCCTCCTCTATATCCTCGGTTATATTTTTCTCGTAAGACCATTCAGCAATACCTCCAGCAGCTTCCACACATCCCCTATCCTTAACCTTGAAAATGTCTCCCCCGGGTATACATTAATTTCTCCTTATAATCGAATAGCCAATGCAGACCCTCACTTTAAAGGCGAGATCTACCTTCTCGATCTGCTAGGCAATAAGATTCATACGTGGACAACAAATAAACAGCCTCTCTATTCACAGCTGAGGAAAAACGGTAATTTACTGGTAGTCATGGAAGCACCCACCTATAGCCACCCTCTTCCTCCCGGAGGCAATACCGGAACAATACAGGAGCTGGACTGGAACTCAAAGGTAGTCTGGGAATATAAAAATGAAGCTATGCATCATGACTTTATCGATTTACCTAATGGTAATATTCTCCTCTCATTGTGGGAGCAGACTCCCCAGGAAATAGCTAACCAGATTAAAGGAGGAGTCCCTCATACTACTCTCAATGGAGCTGTATTTTCAGATAATTTAGTTGAGATAAATAGAGAGGGAAAAGTAGTCTGGTCTTGGCACTCTTACGAACACTTAGATCCTGCGCAGGATCTTTTAGGCAGCTCAATGCCCCAGTTCGCCTGGACCTATACCAACGGACTCTCCTACGCATCTCATAACCCCATTGACGGCACTGAAGGATTCATTGTCAGCATGAGATCGCTAAATGAAGTATTTATAATTCGGAAAAGTGATGGTGAGATTATCTGGCGATCACCTAAGGACATGCTTAATACTCAGCATGATCCCACACTGCTATCAAACGGAAATATTTTAGTCTTTGATAATGGCTTTGCAAGAGACCCTAATCCTTTTCCCTCTTTTGGCAGCAGAGTTGTGGAAATAAATCCCAAGACCAATAAGATAGTCTGGCAATTTGACGGTGGGCAGGGTGTCATAGATAAAGTCCGTTTCTTTGCTCCTATTGTGGGAGGAGCACAGCGACTGCCAAATGGCAACACACTTATTACTGACGGGCCAAAAGGACATATCTTCGAGGTAACGGAGGATAAAAAAGTAGTCTGGGATTTCTTAAGCCCTTACACAACTGATATGACAGGCTACTTCCCTAACAACTTCTTATTTAAGGCCCGTAGATACGCTGTGTCTGATATCAACTGGCCAGAGAAACTACCTGTTCCCGTCCATACAGGAGCATTCTCTCTCTTTGAGAGTATTAAGCCTCTTTATTACAATAGCTTTATGCCACATAACTAGCTAATATCCCAAATCTCTAATAGATTTTAGGACCTCTTCTTCTTGTTTTGTAGAAGGGCGAATACCAGTAGGTTCGGGATTTTCTGTAGGGACTATTTTTGTTTTTTCCAAATGCTCAAGTAATAATGACTTTAAGCTCTCCTTCACTGAACTCATCTGAGTCGCAAGATTTTTTGTCTCATGAGGATCAGAATTGATGTTATATAACTCTTCCGTCTGTTGGGCAAGACACTTATTTGATCTTTCCGCTATGGTATAGATGTATTTATAGTCTCCCTTTCTCACAGCAAATTTACTGGCATTCTGATCAATATAAAAAATAGGAGTTCTTGGTGAGGGGTCTTTTCCCTCCTTATTATCTTTGGCTAGGAGAGGGGCAAAAGAAGCTGTATTTTTCTGGGACGATAGACCAAGAAGTGACATCAGAGTTGGATAGACATCTGCATTCGTAACAGGAGTTACTATCTTTTTACCACCAGCCTTTATGCCAGGAAGTGAGATCATCATCATTATCTTGACTGTCGATTCATACAAGACATTCGGATGGGCAAAATAATAGTTGTGGTCAAAACCTTCACCATGATCACTATAAAGAATAACAATTGAATTTTTATCAAGATCATTTTTCTTTATAAATGATAGGAGCTTCCCAACAGAATTATCTGTCTGATAAATTTCTCCATCATAAAGTGTCTCTTGAATCCCAATCTGATCATGGGATAAAGGAGTAAGATGACAGCCTGACTGAACTTTTGCATCTTTTGCCAACTCTTCTATGCCTCTTTGATTAATAATCCTGCAGTAAGACAAACTAAATCTGCAGGCATTTTCTTTCTGCGGAGTAAAGGTCTCATGTGGGTCTAAAAAATGTACCCACAGGAAAAAAGGAGTATCACTCTGGCCAAAGGTCTGCATCCATTTGAGAGCTTTATCGGTGACATTTGTTGTATCACGACTTTCTCCCGCTACCTGATAGGTATCAAAGCCCTGACTTAGATTAGTTCCGTCATTTCGCAAAGCGTAGTTTTCAATAAATGACGCAGTTGTGTACCCTTTACTTCGGAGAGTCGAAGCAATAGTTGGAGCTGTCTGAGAGATTGAATTAAATCCTGGATTAGGAAAAATAACAAATTTATTATTTTCATCTTTTCCTACCATACCATTGTTGTAGATATGTGTCTCAAAGGGAGAAATACCTGTCATAAGAGTGGTAAATGAAGGATAGGTTATAGGAACTGATGTATAGGCATTTTGCATAATGTAGGCATTCTCCTTAGCCCAAGCAGTAATATTAGGAGACGTATTTTTTGGATATCCGTAAGTTTTTAAGTGGTCGGGCCGTAATGTATCAATGGAAATAAGAATAACATTAGGTTTTTTAGCTTTTTTGAAATAGTCACTTTTATTGACTATATACCAGCCTAATCCTCCAACAATATCTATAAGGAGCAATAGAACTATGAGAAAAATGAGATATTTTTTCTTAATCCTACTCATAAGATGAGTATAGGTAATCCAGGAATAAAGAACAATTTCTTGTCTTTGCTTACTACAGAATCTACAATAAAGAAATGCTCTCCTTTGCTAAATTGGTAAGTACACATCTCCTCCGTACCATTTTTTTATTCTTACTGATACTTGACCTCATACTTGGCGGGGTTGCAGCTTTTTTTTACTACCCCGCACTCTCTTCCCTCATTTATCCCAATCAACAGACTTCACCTATTGTCACACAAATTTTACAGTCAGCTAACAAGTCGTGGAATAAAAATGAATATAAAGCTTATCAAGATAAAGTCTCACAGATTGCTGTAGGTGATACTACAATTGAGATAGATAATTGTGTGTTATCTCCTCGTATTATTAGAGTCGAAAAAACAGCTACAATTACCTTTAAAAACAATGGAAAGACCACTACCTATATAACGCTAGCCAGGCAGGAACCTCTCAGAATTGAAGCACAAGCCTCTATAACAACTGATCTTTCATTCATTGAAGGAACCCCTTCAATTATCGGAATTGGCTGCAGCGGGAAAAAAGAGGCCTCAGGAATTCTTTATGTACCTAAGTAGAAGGACAGTAAGCTTCGGATCTAAATAGAGCAGGAACTTTCTTACAGAGATCAGTTCTCTCTTCAAGGTTAGTCGTATAAGAGTTAATTTTCTGCTGAAGTGTCTCATAGCACCCCTTAACACCACTCTCAGGAATCATCTGACAAAGTACGAAAGAAAGCTCACGATCACCTACTGAAAAGAAAGCGCCCACATTAGAGTTGACACATGGATTTTTCCAGCCCACTGGCATCTTATTACAGAGATCAAAGACTTTTTTTATATCTCCTTGAGCTACAGGATTTATTTGACGAGCCAGGGAGTCAAAACAGGTATCAATATACTCTTTAGCCTTAATATTCTCACACTCTTTTGCAACTTTAGTAACGTCCCCACCAAAAATTTTATACATGACTTGAGGCTGATTAGACCAACATCCCTTCCTATATTTTTCAGCTATCCTCTCGTCATAACAAGGATAGGTAGGATCAGATTCCTTTACCCATCTATCTGGTGACGGTTCTCCATTGTGGACTGCCCAGTTATTTTCCATAAAGACGCCATCATAACAGTTATAGATGGGAAAATTTGATGAAAGGTCAGCCACTTTATCACAATCAGCTAATGCCTCAGGTAAATTTTTATAACCATCCCACGCCAAAAGCCCATGGCCTATTCCATGAGCACATTGTGAGGCAGTAGCCCTTCCTATCTGCCAACACCCCTTCATCACCTCACCCATATCATCTATCCCTTTATCCGCTATAAATCGGATCAAAAAGCCATGATAGCAAGAGGATAAGAAATAATCCTTACAGTACGCAAGTCCTTTCGTGCCATATTTGCCATAAAGCCAGTCACCAACAGAATGGTTGATAAGATGTGTCTGACCGTCAAATGGCAGTCCTGAGTGATAAAGATCCTCCTGAGCCTGAGTTGGCCCTACCCTCTCAATTAATTGCCGATATAGGGTGGCTTGAAGCGTTGAGTTAGCTGTAGACTTAATACCTACTATTTCTTTAGCCTGAGCAGAAGTTGCCAATTCAGCTGTATCTTTTGATGTCTCGATCAAGCGCCAGCTGAAAGTAATGATAATTCCAATATTGATTACTAAGAGGACAACTAAGAGAAAGCGAAGGTGCAATTTGAAAAAATGGCTGATTTTTTTTATCATCATGTACTATTATACTAATACAAAGCTTATGAAAATTAAAATACACAAGAATTCCTTTATCATCCTGGTAGTTATCTTAAGCCTCGTCAGTAGCAGCCTCATTCTCATAACATCCACTAAACCACCTGCTCCTAAAGATACATTAAAGCCTACCTCCGAAAAAAGTGCAATCGGAAATACCCAAGAGTATAACGCTATTAAAAAAATTGCAGATGAGAGCGGAGTGGAAGCTGCCTGGCAAAACGTTATTGATACCTATGGTAAAGATAATTCCAAACAGCTGGAGGCACATGACTATGCTCATTATGTCGGACAGCTCATCTTTGAGAAAAAAGGACTCATAGGTATTACTCTTTGTACGGCTGACTTTGCTTTTGGCTGCTATCATGGGCTACTTGATCGAGCTTTTCGTACTGATCTTTCTTCTCTGCAAGATGCCGAAAAAGCCTGTCAGCAAGTAGGAAAAAGCGGTTCAGGGCCATACGCGAGCTGTATCCACGGAATAGGACATGGGATAGCTAGTTATTTCAAAAATACTGACTTGAAAGAGGCTCTTAAGACATGCGAAAAGCTGCCTGAAGGTGCAACCCAATTTTGTTATGACGGCGTCTTTATGGAATTTTCCCGAGATGCATTAGATACTTTTTATAAAGCCTCAGATCCTCTCTACCCTTGTAACACAGTTGAGCCTAAATATACCTATCCCTGCGGTCGTAACCAGCCAGCAGTTCTGATGAACAGATTTCAGAAATCATACGACGACGTAGCAAAGGCCTGTCAAAAATCATCAGTTCGTGATCTTAAGATAGCCTGTTATACAGCTCTAGGTTTTCAGACAGTCTATCTCTCAGAGGGTAATGCAGAAAAAATCATCTCTAAGTGTGAGAGTATGCATGATAAAGAATTTGAGTATCAATGCAAATCAGCTGCAGCAGGCGAACTCATATTTCAGGATATGCAGGACTGGCAGGAGAACTCCTCCCTTATCTGTGATTCACTTAGTGGTACAGATAAAGAAGCTTGTCATACTTATATCACCAGTATCCAAAAAAATTACAAACGCACGTAATGAGAAAATCTATTAAAAAATCTCATATCCTTATCATAGGAATTTGCGTTCTTCTTATTTCAAATGCTCTTTTCCTTTTATTTTTTCTCCATCAGGATTCAGCTGTAGAGAACTACTTCTCTTTGGGTAATTCCTCCCAGAGAGGCCAAAGCCCTCCAGTGCTCCATACGTACCAAAAAAATGAAGATAAAAATGCATATATCCAGTCCCTTATGGCAGCATGCACAGCATCAGGAGGAACTGACGCCTGTTATCAGAAAGTAGCTGATAACCTTCAAGCAGCCTTTTCCCTACCTGATTCTCTCGATCTTTTAGCCACGAATGAATCCTCTCCGCCTGTCTATGCCAGATGCCATCAGGTAACTCATTACTTAGGCAGGAGTGAATACAAAACATCTCAAAATCTACCCACCACACTCATGAGCTGTAACTCGACCTGTGAGGGAGGATGCTATCATGGAGTAGTTGAAGAGTATTTAAAGGAACATGATCATAACCTCTCAGGTGAAAGTATCAAAAAAACCTTCACTTCAATTTGTCACAAAGACTCACTAAGCCCCTTAGTCTTTGCAGAATGTGAACATGGACTAGGACATGCAGCCATGTATATAACTAATAACGACCTTATCCCTTCTCTCACGCTTTGTGACACATTATCTGGGGTGTCGAATAGAGAACACTGCTATAGTGGTGTTTTTATGGAAAACTCATCCAGTTCGACAGCTACCTCAGTCTCTGAGAAGACGATGCGTCCTACTGATCCCCTCTACCCTTGTAATACTCTTTCGACCCAGTATCTCAAACTCTGCTACGAGTACCAAAGCTCTTATTTCAGCATTATTACCCACTATGATGCGAAAGCTACTGCCGACCTCTGCCTCAAGGTTCCTTTAGAGTATCAGGATGGCTGTATTCAGATTATTGGAGGTGGACAGGTAGGCTTAACAAGTGATGTTAAAGTCATGAGTCACAACTGCTCACTCATGCCTACCTCTGAATACCGCAGTATCTGC
The DNA here is from genome assembly GCA_964515545.1 of uncultured Gammaproteobacteria bacterium. Lineage (GTDB taxonomy): Bacteria > Patescibacteriota > Microgenomatia > Levybacterales > UBA12049 > JACROF01. The sequence goes on along the minus strand of CAZERI010000001.1, from coordinate 320,169 downwards.
AACATAGGTGTCGTGAGTTCTCTTGCAACGCGGTATGTTGGGAAAGTTGATAGGCTTACCAATTTCTGTACTGCTATTATTAGGGAAGATCAAAAACAATGTTTTTCACATATAGGCCGTGTCGTGGCTTCGTGGGAGAATGACCCCAACGCGAGAGGGAAATACTGCGGGCAAATAAAAGATAAAAAATATTCCGAGTGGTGTCTGAAGGAAATATCAGAAGCTGTCCATAAAAATGGATAACACTTTCTTTCTTTACTCAATTCTTAACAAAATGTGCTATAGTCTAGAAATAAGGATGCTATGACACAAAATAAAAAACCAGTATTTCTTTACGCCGGACTTCATCCTATACCTTTACTCAGGAGGTAATACGTCCTATGCAAGAGACAGCAGCTCACCATCTATTTTCTCCTTTCTCACTGCTTTTTCTCTCTTTTTCCCCCCGACTTCGTATTAAAATTAGCCCTTTTGTCGAGGCTGGCTCATCCTCAATTAGACCTATATACTTGACAAATGCTATAGGTTGTGCTATAGTACGCTCTGATCTTCATTATGTTTGTCTTTCGTTCGCGAATGACTAAATGTAGCGAAGATGATCTTTAAAAGAAAATAACGTATATTCCGCACACAGCTAATGACTGTGGCTTAGAGGAGATTCTCTGTCTCTTGTAAGTCACAGTCAACAGCCCATGCGGACGGGGCATGCTCGCACGCGCGGGCTGACTGGACATCTAAGTCCGATCGTTTCATCCCTATGAAAGGGGAACACAATGGACACCACGTCCAATTCGGTCAACCGTCGTTCGTTCCTAGGCCTCGGAGCCAAGCTCGCTGCTGGCGCTGCTGGCGCTGTCGTCCTTGCCAACGTGGCGGGGAATTCCGCATCCGCGGAAAACGCCAGTGTGAAGGAAATCGGGCACACGCTCGTCTACCACCCCAACGGGGTGTGGACGCTCGGCGTCGTTTCCGCCTTCACCATCGATACCGCGACGCATCGCGAGATCGATGAAAGCACCCGCTCCGTGCGGGACACCGGCATGATCGTCGAGCTCCCCGCGGAGCTCAACAGCCGGTGACCAACCAAGGTGGGTGGCCTTTCCACCCTACGTTTTTTCTTTCGCGCCCTCCGCCGAGTCAGACTCGGCGGGGGCGCATCCCAACTTTCCTCACTTTTCCCCTCAAACACTCTATCTTTTATTCCCAAAACACCTTGAACTTGACAACCTTCCTAGTCTGATCTAGACTGAGGCTAATTCTGATTTATCTGTTTTTACTTGACAGACTATAGGATATATGTTAGAGTATCTCACTGCTCTTTAACAGCCTATTTTTCCATAGGGAGTTATCTGGACAGAAGCCTCTTTCCCTCTGTAGCTTTAGCCTTATCTCATTTGCGATATAAAGCTTACCTACCCACAAAGCAGCCTTCTATTCAGATCGTCTCCCTATGAGTTACTTCAATACTTTCTCCCTCTGACCGGCAGCTTGGTGCTTAGCATCTCCTAAGTGCCAAGCTACCGGTCACCTTGTCCCGCCCTACCGGTAGCTTTCCATCTTGAACAATTTTGTTCAGTACGACAGCCCGGAAAGACGGGCAAAGGAGAAAACATAATGTTCCGTCGGATCGTGGCCACTGTCGTGGCCATCGCATTTTCACTTTCGTTCGTGTCGTCGTTTTCTGTGGCTCGCGCTATGGATGCAGGATCACCGGCAACGAATCTCGCCCCTGCTGAGGTCGCCTCGCAGGCGACCTCAACACTGACCTTGTTCCTGAAACGAGCTGGCTCATCCAAGCCGGATGTCCGGCATCGTGCGTGGGAAATGCTCACGCCAGACCTGCAGCAGCAGGTCTTTTACGGCCTAGAAGAGGCATTTTACGCCGTCGGCGGTAAGATTCTCCAAACCGAGGACATCACCATCGACCAATACGGCAATGTTGTTGTCCCCGTAGCCCTCAAAGGCTTTTGGGGAAAATATTCGTTCACCAACACGGCATTCGCACTGACTTCAGATACGTCGATGATCAACGGCATCACCATACTGGACGACCTGACCGTCCCTGACGGACTTACGTCGACCAAGCTAACCATCAAAATGAGTGATGACTCAATCTCGACACGGCGCAAGCCACTCGTCGAACACGACGTCGTCTTGGTCACACTTACCAACACGGGCACCATCACACATCGCGTGGTACTTCTGCGCGTTCCCGATGGCACGACTCCTGACGCTCTGACGGCGACTATCACGGGACGGGACGCGGTCAACGACCCGCTCACTGTTGCCATGATACCGGCTGGGCAATCCCAAACCATCGCCCTCATGGGCATGGATGAGGGGACATACCTCATCGCCGGCGTCCCCTCCGGGGGACAATCCGAAACCGAAACGCTGGTCGGCGTCTTCACAACGCTGACCATCACAAAGTAACTCAACCTCGCTCACGCGAGACAGAGACGAAAGCCCCGCCCCCAACAAGGCGGGGTTTTTCGTGGAAGTGAATTAGTCTTCAATATGTAATTGACTTCCCTTCCCAAATGATCCTAAAATAGAACTAAGCCATTCTGTTATGAGTGGACCTTTCGGCTGTGAAAAAACTACTCTCTAACAAAATCCTGATCTCTATCCTCTTACTTCTTTTAGCTGGGAATATATCTCTTATTTTTTTTATGTTTTTCCCATCACATACTATAAGAATTGAAAATAAATCTACCTCATACCAGCTTAGATATCAATCTACAAAGGAATTTACCCATATACTCAACAATACATCAAAGAAAAAGTTCACAGGCATAAAAAATCTCTCAGCAATCAATAATCTTAAAATTACACTCGAGGATGAGGACATACCTGATTCTCCTCCACCGATTGGGACAATTCCTTTTAAAATCACATTTGAAGAGCCTATAAAGCCCACATCTACAGCAATAATAAGAGTTGGAATTGATAAAAAAGATGCCTTACGATTCAAAGGAGACCTCAATATTCTTTTTACTCAGGAGCTTATCCGCCAAATAATTTTTGTAGCATATCCAAGTATGGATATTGCCCAAAAAGAAAAAATTATCAAGAATAATAATCAACAAATTATTAAATCTAAAATCATTCCTTTTAAATTAAATGCATATGAGCAGTAAATTTTTAACCAAATATGCATCATCTTTTGTTATTACTTTTTTTCTCCTTCTGATTACTCCCTATGTAATAAAGGCATATGCTTGTATTGGAGCTATCCAACCTGGCCCTTGCTACTATCCTGCCTCGCAAGGTGGAGGACTTATTGGCGCATGCATGTGCCCCGAAGATCTTAGTCATGAAGGCAACTACCAAAACACATGCTATTTTAATTCTCCTAGCTGTGGTGGCGGAGGATATGGTACTCCATATGGTACGCCTGGAGGAGGCTATGGAACACCCTATGGTACGCCGTATGGAACACCCTATGGCTATCCTTACCCATACCCCTACCCTTATCCTTATCCTTACCCATATCCCACACCTGCTGACTTTACTCCTACTAATTTTTATCTTAAAGATGCAGCTGGCAATAAATCATATAACTTTGACCCTAATGAGGAGATCTTTTGGTACGCGCAGATCAGAAATATCGGAGATCTATCTCCGAGCTCTTCCTATGGAACCAATGTCTATTCTAACCTCTATCAGGATCAATCCACGGCTTTTACCACTGCCCAGGCTGACTATACAGCAACTTATATTCGTCATGTCCGTACTGACTTCACCTCAGGTGCAACGCTTACTTTCGATTCACGAGCTGGTGCGACTAATAATACTGACTTTTTGGGTCCTAACTCCTATTCCCAGGCTGCTGGAGACGGTCTACCCCAATACGCTCGAATTTTCGTTGATGCCCTCAACCAATATCCTAACGAGCCAACTAATTTCAACAACAATCAAGCTACCTTCCGCTATGTCGTGGGTAACCCTGACTTAACCATCCCTAGTTTTCAACTGACTGATGGCTCAGGGACTGTCCATACAGCCTTTGGTATTGGAGAAAATATTTTCCCGAAAGTAACGATTGCTAATACAGGGACAGCCCAGGCAATTTCGCGAGATCCAAACGACCAGCATACCTATAACTGGTTCTATATAGACGAGCCAACAGCTGTCGCCACTGGGACAGTCGGAGATACCAACGTCTCCATGATGACAGGAGAATTTGGAATAGGAAGCCAATATCAGTATTATTGTCGCCCAAGTCCTGGAAATAGATGCGATAGATATAATCGGGATCTTGCCTGGGATGTGTCTACCAAAGGAACATACACAGCCAGAGTCTTCGTAAATTATGACAATAATGTCGTTGATGTGAATAGAGGCAATAGTCAGGCAACGACTATCTACTCTGTCGGTTATTCAATCCAAGGCAGAATCTATGCGGATATGAATAAAAATAGCAGCTATAACACAGGAGTCGATATGGCACTCGCGGGAGTCACTGTTACCTTTACAGGACCTACTGACTCGGGAACAGCGGTAACTAACGCCAACGGACAATACACCTCACCTGCGCTTGAGCCAGGAACCTATTCAATTACTACCAATGTTAGTACTAATGACTATAATGCTCTGAATACCTATCCTCTTTCATCCAATTTTACCTCTCGGGCTGACTTAACTGGACAGGATATCCAATACTTCCCTAAATACACTATTGCGGGGAAAGTCTTTGTAGATCCTAATGACAATAATCGATTTGATGCTGGAGAGAATAACTATGGCGGAAGTCCTGCTATAACAGTCAGTAATCTACCCGGTAATGCTCCAACTCCTATCATTGCTAATAATGTGGATGGAACATATCTCATCACTGGTCTGATTAATGGACAATATACTGTCCGCTACAATGGACTGCCTCTAGGCTATGTCATCAATAACCCCCGCAATGGCCCGCCTCCTTCTTATAACGCAGTCGTTGGTATTGGAGGAGCTAACTGTACTGCTACTCCGGCTGCACCGGATGCTACCTGCAACGCGGGGAGTATGCTTAATCTTAATTTCGCTATCAAAGGCGGAGAACCATGGTGGCAGGCATATGGACTTGATGTCAGATTTGATAGCGGGCTCAATAACCCTATCCCGCCAGCACCTAACGCTGCCTGCCAGGGGCCGTATGCATCACTTCCTAGCAGCTCTACTACTCCAGGAGTAATATTCTCAGGCAGTGTGAACCCTTACTTCTGGAGAGGAGATTCCTCAACAGCTGGATGGGTGGTAGGTAATTCTAGTTATAACGAGCGCTTTGGAACCAATCTGCTTAAGACGTCCTATGGCTATATGCAGACAGTACTCTCACAGTCCAATATCACACCTACCAGTCTTTCAAGCGGAGCTACTCCTCCATGTCCACAGCTCAATAACTGCACGCTGCCTGGCAACCTTGCGCATGGTGTCTATATCGCAAATGGAAATCTTACCCTTAATACCTTTAATGTGCCTGCAGCAGGCAATTACGTCATCCTTGTAAATGGTAATCTTACGCTTAATGGCAATATCACAACTCCAAATGGCTCAACAATTACCTTTATCGTATCAGGAGATATTCATGTAGCAAGCGGTGTAGGAACGACGACTCCTGCATGTCCGGCTCCAGCTATAAGAACGGGAAATCTCCAAGCCTTCTTTAGTGCTGATAGAAGCTTTATTATCGATGGAGCTTCCGACTGTCCAAACAATGTTTCGGACCGGCAGCTTTCGATTGAAGGTGCAGTAGTAGTCAATGCAGGACAAAATGGCGGGAATTTTGACAACCAGAGGGACTTATGTACTAACAATATTAATTATCCTTCTATCAGCATAAAGGAGCGACCAGACTTTATTCTTAATGCTCCAGATTTACTCCGAGGAGCTAACTTCATCTTCCAGGAAGTCGCCCCATAGACAATTAGCGCCGTGAATGGCTGCGTTGTGGAAAAGAGGCTCTATAATGATCTGCCAAAATAGCATCAATTTCATGCCCAAAACTAACTGAATCGATCTGATCAAGATGATGATACCTCGCGCCGATATCACCACTTAGGGCTGGATATTCTCTCTCATATGTCCTTCGAGGCACGACAAAATCCACACCAAAATCAGCGCTAAGAGAAGAAGGCGATTCAAAGACTAACCTCTTTGCGTCTTTTTCATATGCTGCAAACTGGCTTGTGTACTTCTCTCCTTTAAAAGCTATTGAATATTCAACAAATTTAAGAAGTGATGGCTTGTTATCCTCTACTCCAACTACCATCCCATCAGGAACTGTTACGCCTAGCAACGATTTAACTCCGTAAGGATGTTCTGTAGGGATCTTCCCATCCATTAGTTCCGAAAAAAATGAATAGGTAGCCTCGTCTGAAATCAATGTGCCTTCTGTTAGAGACGGCCTGTACAAACTCTGGGCAATATCAGCAAAAGTAACACCCACAAAATCTGATCGTGCTCCTTCTGCAGAGAGTCCTTCGGCCCTGAGGCCTTGAAGCACTTTTTGTCTTTGCCTGAAGCGAGCTGTATTCTTGTACTTCCTTACGGCCTCATGCGTAGTAACAGAAGATGCTATATCTTGTTCATCCTTCCTAAGAGGAACTGATGCTTGCGTCTCCAGTGCTTGGGCAAGGAGCTGCTGTATAGGATCAAGAGCTTCATGATCAATCTGGCTAAGAAGCTCGGCAGCTGTTGGAATGGCTGGAGTGGGAGTGTCTAGGTATAAACGTACACCATTATAATTCTCTCGAGAAAGCCTATCTTCGGCTAAAACAGCATTAATTAAATCAATGCTTGCTGGCTCAAATCTTCCTCCGTATTGGCCTAATCTACTTTCTTTATGTGGCACGAGAGGAGTATAACAATTTTATTTTGTAAGCTCAACTATGGAAGAGGGTATTTACTAATGAAAGCTTTTACTTCTTTGCCGATAGCTGCCAGTCTTTTATTTTTATTAATTTCGGCTCGATATTTCTTCATCAGTTCTGATCGTTTTTTCTTTATGGTGAGCTTGTCGAATCCATCATCTGAGGGCAGCTCCATCCCTTTCACTTCTTCAATAGCGTCGTTATACCATTTGGCAACTTTCTTCATATCTTTTTCCTTTAATCCCCTTGTGGTAATAGCAGGTGTACCGAGTCTAATCCCCGATGAGTAAAGAGGAGGCATGGTATCTCCAGGAACGCCGTTATAATTGAGGACGATATTGGCCTTCTCCAGTGCAATTGCTGCTACTCTCCCATTTACTTTTTTATTGCGAAGGTCAATGAGGATAAGATGATTGTCCGTCCCGCCACTGACGAGATCAAAGCCATGACTTTTTAAGCCTTCCGAAAGCGCTTTAGCATTGAGGACTATCTGCTCTCCGTATTTCTTGAATTTTGCCGTGCTGGCTTCCTTTAGCGCCACTGCAATACCCGCAGTCTGATTATCATGCGGACCTCCTTGGAGACCTGGAATAATTGCCGTCTCAATATTTTTAGGAAGATCAGGATTTTTCTTAAGCCCTTTAGGAGTCACCATGATGAGTGCTCCCCGTGGGCCTCGCAGAGTCTTGTGAGTCGTCGTAGTTACGATATGGACATAAGGGACAGGGGAAGGATGGACTCCTGCTACTATTAGGCCTGTTATATGGCTGACATCAGCCATGAGGTAGCAGCCAACTTTATCAGCTATTTTGGCAAAACGTTTAAAATCAATAATGCGAGGATAAGCAGTGAAGCCACAAATGAGAAGCTGTGGTTTTTCTTTTAAGACCTGTTTCTCGATCTCATCATAGTCAAGTGTTCCGTCTTTTCCCAAAGTATAATGCGCGAATTTAAACAACCGTCCGGAAAGACCAAGCGGATGACCATGAGTAATATGTCCGCCCGATGTGAGGGAAAGTCCCATGAGTTTTTCCCCATCTTTTAGTAGTGCAAAATAGACTGCTGAGTTAGCAGGCGCTCCTGATAACGCCTGGACATTGACATATGGCACGCCAAATAATTTTTGCGCTCTTTCCTGGGCCAGGGATTCGACCTCATCTACAACAGCATTTCCCTGATAATATCTTTTCCCTGGGAATCCTTCTGAATATTTATTGGTGAGTACACTCCCGAGAGCTTCGATAATAGCGCTTGAAGCATAGTTCTCTGAGGCGATCATTTCCAAAACGTCTTTTTGACGTTTTTCTTCCTGCTTTATGAGGTTAAAAATTTGTGGGTCTGTTACTTTTAGTTGTTTCATCGGCTGAATTCTGTTCAGTATACAGCGACTCATTTGGACTGACAAGATAGCAAAATAGGTCAATATAGTTATTGACATGCTTATAATTTCGTTTATATAATGGAATAGACTATAAGATTTAATCTTGTCATAGAATATACTATGGAACAGAGAAGACCTGGACAATCAGAAGTCACAAAATCTAAAGAAAAAGTTTCTCCTGAGTTAGTCGTCTATGCAGGAACTAGTAATAGAAGGCTCGCCTTCATTAAGCATGCCTTTCCTACCTCAGAAGTTACTTCTATTCCCGCCGGTGAAGAGCCAGACATTCCGGATGTAGTCAGTATCATGCATGGTAAGATTGACAATATTTTAGGCCAGCTAAAAGAAAATCCGTCTATCAGAAATCGCCAGCAACAAGCAGTAATCATAGCAGCTGATACTCGTACCAACATCCTCACAAAAAATCCTGAGAATTTTACTTATATTGATAGCAGGGGTAAGCCTAAGCAACCCGATACAGTAAGAAAAACCTTTGAAGAAATGTACACTGCTGGATTGGAATCAGGAGTTCTTCCCTACTATACTGTGCTATCCGGATCAGGAGTGCATATCAGAGGGCGTAAATATGAAGAACGATTAGCAGATATTCATGCTTGTACAGTAGAACTCAATCCAGATCAAATTAAAAGATTTTCTACGCCAGATGGTTACGAGGAATACACAAACGCTTTTAATAAATTCTATTCATCTGATGTCTATAAAAAAGGCGGACTCTCTGGAGTAAAAGTTGATGACCTCTCAGGTGGCTTGTCTCTCCCCGTACTCACCTCACTTAATGCAGTTGAGGCTGTTGATGGCATAGAAAGAAATTCCTCTGACTTTGAAGAAGCGTTCAGACACGGTATGTATACAGTATCTGTTGGTATTTCCCCTCATATTTTACGGCCCGTTCAACCTGAAATTGACTCATCGCTTGCCTCGTGGGACTGGCTTAATGGCGTCGTAGATCATACTCTCAGATAATATGCACCATCTCTCAACGAAGTCTGTCCAAAAACCAACAAGTGAAAAAGACGGCTTGAGAATTTGTATAATGCGTAGAGTAAAACCAGAATTTGAGTTTGATCTCTGGCTGCCTCACCTCTCTCCTTCAACCGAACTTCTCTCTCAGTATCAGGAAGAAAATCTACCATGGGAAGAATTTAGAGAGGCCTTTCTCAAAGAGACTAAAACCAAAGAAAAATATTATTCATTGATTGAGCATTTATTAAAATTCTCCAATATAACACTTCTTTGTTGGGAAGAGACATCTGATACATGTCATAGAAGAATAGTGGGAGAGCTTCTTAAAGAGAGGCTAAATACTTCTGTCACATTTGACTGACTTACCTCTCAAGCGTTAGGTAGGTATATTTTAACCCTTCATGCTCATGCTCTTCTTTTTCAATTACTTTTGTGAATTCTGAATAGTCAGGGAAAAATGCATCGCCTTCGACTGTTTTATGAACAAGCGTCAGATATATTCGATCAACAAGAGGCATTGCCTCAGCAAAGATTTTACCCCCACCAAAGATGAAAACTTCTTCCTTATCTTTTTCCGTTGCTAAATCTATGCCTTCTTTAAGAGAATGAACTACTTCTCCATCTTCAGCAGTATAGGCAAGATCTGATGTCACAATAATATTTAGACGACCCGGCAAGATCCTCCCAATCGACTCATGTGTTTTTCTCCCCATAATGAGAGGGTGTGGAGTAGTAATTTCTTTTACCCGCTTTTGCTCACCAGGAATATTCCAGGGGATTTGTCCGTGATTTCCTATAACATGGTTATCCGAGAGAGCCACAATGATACTAATTCGAGGCTTATTCATAAATTAATTTAAAATTTTTAATTTATTTTTTATCTTTCTTCTTTTTCTCGTACAATCCGCCAGCTACAGTCAATTCGCCTTTGAGTGTTGGATAAGGATCATAATTTGAGAGGGTGACGTATTCAGGTCGGAAATTATCAATACTAGTCACTTTTTTATCTATCGTCACTGACGGAAGAGATTTAGGTTTTCTTTTAAGCTGCTCTTTTACCTGCTCTATATGATTTTCGTAAATATGGGCATCGCCGAAAGTATGGACAAATTCCCCTGGCTTTACCTTCAAAATCTGAGCAAGGATAATTGTCAAAAGCGCATAACTGGCTATATTAAATGGTACTCCCAAGAAAAGATCAGCACTTCTCTGATACAGCTGGAGGTATAATTTACCATCTTTGATACTTACTTGATACATGTTGTGGCAAATTGGGAATCTATTGGCATCCTTCTTAAGAGCCATTGTATAAAGGTATTCAGGATCCCATGAGGTAACGATGGCATTTCTGGCATCTGGATCTTCTGTCAGCTCTTTAACCACCCAACCAAGTTGATCAATTGTTCGAGCAGTTCCTGTCGGCCAACGACGCCACGACTCCCCATAAATATGTCGCAGCTCTCCCCACTTTTTTGCAAATTTTGAGTCTGTATGAATTTTTTCAATGAATTCATCTTTGGTAAGCTCTGGGAGTTTTTTATCAGTTTTTCTGTGTTCGTTATAAATTTTGTATGGATAGTCATCCCAAATATGGACATTATTATCAACTAAGTATTTAATGTTAGAATCCCCCTTCATAAACCAATAGAGCTCATGAAGGACACCTTTCCAATAGACTTTTTTAGTCGTAAGAAGTGGAAACCCTTTCGATAAATCAAATCGAATTTGTTTGCCAAAAAGGCTATACGAGACAGCTCCTGTTCCCCTATCGACATTTTTAATGCCTTTGTCTAAAACTTCTTGAAGTAAATTGAGGTATTGGTATTCTGGATGACTTGAAGTGTTCATCAACCACTAAAGTAGCAAAGATTGGTAAGCCAAACAAGAGATAAAACCAGATCAATTATAATTTGCGGTCTTTATCAGAACTGTATTTATTATGCGCATCTGCATGCCAGGAATATGGATCTGCAGTCTGTAATTCGTCCCACATCTTTTCGGCTGTTTTTGTAAAGAAAGTCTTTCTCACATTCCTTCTTTTCCAATTTTTTTTAATGGTATGACCCTTTGCATAAATTTCAGAGAGCTCAAAGTCTACATCCAAATTATCTGCATCTTTAACAATTTTTGATTCGATTGATTTTCTTTCCTCGTATTCTTTAAATAGTTCTTCAAACTCTTTGGCAAATACCGTATCATCTAGCATATGATGCAGCGCTTTATCTTCATCTCGAGTACTATAAATTTTTGAAATATAATTGGTATCAGGAGCACGGGTCTCGGCGATATCATGAAGAAGTGCCATCTTGAGAATTTTTTCTTCGTTTTTTACATTTTCATATCTCGCTAAGGTGAGTGCGATCCACATCACGCGGAAAATATGATCTGCATTATCAGCAACCTGGATCTGAAGGAACTGGATCCATGTCCGCTGCATGAATCGGAGTGTCCCAATTTCATAGATAAATTCAATATCTCTTTTGAGATTTTTTTGTTGTTTTGCCATGCATCACTTTATAGAGGAATAGGAGAAATTTAGCAAGAGTTAGACCTGTTTTTCTTTTTTCAGAGCCGAGACGCGTCCACCCTGCCACTGTCCGCGATACTTACTCCCGCCACCTGCAACTTCCGTGAACTGGATATGAACGACACGTGCTCCCATCTCGATAGTAACATCGATTGGCCCTTCATTTTTTAATGCAAATGTTAATCCACCTGAGTACCCAGGTGCAACTTGTGTCGTGCGCACATAGATACCGCTCCTAAATGTCGTCGAACGAGGATAAATGTGGGCTGTTAAATTCTCAGGACAGTTGACTGATTCTATTGTTTTGATGAGAAAAAAATCTCCGGGCTTAATAACAATAGTTCGTTTTTCTCCCTCTTTATACTCCTGCACAAGTTCAATATCGGCAGTCTTGCGCTCTGTCTCACCGAGGAACGCATCGCCTGAAATTTTATAGACTTCCCCCAGTCTCAGATCAAATCCTGCTCCTTCTGGATTGGTTAATTCTCTCTCAGAGAGATTCTCAACTAATTTTTGGTCTTTAACTAATTGGAGTAATATTTTCGGTCCTAAAATCATTTTTTTGAATCTTTGCTAATTATTTCTATCATACTTTTTGTAACCTGTTCAATAGATTGAGTCCCATCAATGGGAGTAATTTCCCCAGAGAAATTTTTTGCGACAAAATTATAGCCTTTAATAATCATACGGATTTTATCTTCATCTTCATAAATTTCTTTCATTTCTGATTTCCCTCCAAGTCTTTTTAATGAGACTTCAAGTGGGATTTTGAGATAAAATGTAAAATCAGGGACAATAAATTGGTGATAAAAAGAAAGAATTGATTGAGCGACTAGCAACTGATCCATTGATGCTTTTTTAAAACCCTTCTCAGATCTGTCCAATATACCGTAAACAATTGCCGACCAGAAATTTCTATCAGAGATGACTACCTTTCCTTGTTTGAGAGCAGGCTCTATGACATCAGTGTGATTTAACATGCGATCAGCAGAAAAGAGATACTGGAAAGCTATCGGATTGAGTTTTAAATCACCCAAAAGAATCTTATGAACCATGTCTCCTACTATTCCTTCTTTACGTGGTTCACGAGTAGTTACCACCTCTTTTCCTTGTTTTTTAAAGTATGATGCGAGTTCTTTAAGCTGAGTCGATTTACCTGAGGCTTCTGTCCCTTCAAGAACAATATAAAGCCCTCTGTAGGGATTCTTACGAAGTTCCAAATCAAATTCTATATGATGCTTCATCGCTCTTTGTGGATTTTGGACTCTCCTGGGCCTAACTGTCCGACATATTTGGCATTCTTCTTTTTATAGTATGGCACTTCTGCCGGAGAACTTAATTCAGCAAAAGATATGGAGCAGATGCGCATACCAGGATAGAGCGCTACTGGCATTTTCCCCATATTGGCAAGCTCTAAAGTGATATGTCCTCGAAAACCACACTCTACACTTGCTGCAGTTGAATGGATAATAACGCCAAGTCTACCAATACTCGATCTTCCCTCTAAGCTTCCGACCAGTGTATCAGGGATCTCAATAAATTCCATTGTCGTACCGAGGACAAAATCTCCGGGTTGGATGATAAAGCGCTCTTTGTTCCCAATCACAATCTCACGCGTGACATCACTTGAGGTATTCTTTTCAAAAGGATCAATAAAGGGGAATTTACTGTGATCAAAAATACGAAAACTGTTACCGAGTCGAAGATCAAGTGAATTACTGCCTAATTGTTCTGTTAAATTTGGGGCTGGCTTAACGACGATTTGCTTGGATTTGAGATATTTTTTGATGTCTCTGTCTGATAGGACCATACAATCTATAGAGTGTATCAGACAAAATAGGGTTTGGGAAGGCACTTTTTTGAGATGCTTTGTTGACAGCGACTACCTACCTCGATTACGCTTAAAGAGGTGCTGGAATTTTCCGTACCTTGTATCTATGGTAGCTGCTCTTAAAGAAATCCTTAGAAGGACTCGAAGTCGCAGTATCGTTCTGCCTCTGATTTTAGCAGTACTATCAGTTATTCTTTTTCCCCTCGGATCAAACCCAAATAGCAAAGCATTGGCCGCAAGTAAAGTAATCGCAGGATCGGTTTCAATTTCTGGTGGAGGAGCCTATACGGGAGGCGGAACAGTAACAATTACTAATACAAGTAGTGGCTCTACCGCAACAGGCTCACTGGTAAGTGGGAGCTATTATATAGGAGGCCTCTCTGCAGCAGGATCACAGACCTACAGAGTCTTTCTGAGCCCTATACCTGGATATACGATCTTGTCAAATAACATCTATACCACATTTTCTAGCGGTACAAGTAGAGTCAACTTTATTATCAGTAAGAATGCAACTTCACCAGGTACTGGGGGTGGTAATAATAGCGGTGGCGGATCATCCTCCAAAACCCAAGCCATTGAAGGGAGAGTTTATTACACAGCTTCGAATGTTACAGCAGGCGTAGCAAATGTTGGAATAACAATAACTAACCGCAGTACGGGAAGTACAGCTACAACTAGCACCAATGGCAGTGGTAATTACCTTTTTGATGGCCTCGTTGGATCATCATATTCAGTTTCTATGAAAGGAGCTTCTGGCTATACACTTATATCAAGCAATCCACAATACACTACTATTACATCAGGCGGAAAATCAACTATAAATTTTCAGGTAAAAAAAATCTCTCTTCCAACTCCAACACCTACTCCCAAACCCTCTAAATCTATTAAAGGACTTGTCTATACCCTCGGCTCTAATAATGTTACTCAGGGATTTGCAGGTGTCACAGTGACCATAAAAAATCTTGATTCTAGCGCTACTTCCCAACAAACTACTAATAGCTCAGGCAACTTTAATTTTACTGGATTAGTTGGAACACGTTACAACGTCTCTATTGTTGGACCACCAGGATATACTGTGTCCAGTAATAATCAAACTGTTAACCTTCCTTCAAATGGTCAGGGCACGGCCTCATTTCGTCTTACTAAAGACACTAGCTCAAAATCGGTAACCGGGAAAGTTTACTATCAGGATTCTCAAGGAAATTCAGTGGGCGTCAGTGGAGTGACTGTAAAGATCACAAACACTGGGCCTACAGGCAATGGCAACACAACTTCAACGACAACCGCAAGTACAGGCAATTATGCATTTAGCGGACTGGCGGGTAGTAAATACTCGGTAAGTATTACCGTCCCTAGTGGCTATACTTCAACATCTGCCAATCCACTTTCAGTGACACTTGGATCCAATGGTCAAGGTACAGCATCATTTCGCCTCACTAAAGGAGCAACTCCTACACCTATTCGCAATGTCTCTGTGACAGTAAAAGCAGTAACCGGCGGAAGTAGCTCAAGTTCCCCTGTTAGTGGTGCTACTGTTACCATCTGTGCCAGTGGTGCAAATACAACTGGGGGTGGGAATGCTACCTGCCCGCATGGGACAACTAACTCAAGTGGACAAGTAACACTCACTGCAGGAGCAAATCAAGCTGTAACTATAACAGCCACAAAGGGAACAACGCTTCGTGGAAGTACGACTACCACACTTGGTACAACAGCCAAAACTGTTCAAGTCGTATTAGCTACTACCTCAACATCTAGTAAGGCTAATCTGACTATAAAAGCGCTCGCTACTACGGGTACTTCAGCCCCTATTTCAGGAGCAACTGTATCTGTCTGCTATGTTGACGTCCAACCCGATGCCTCAAGGTGTCAAAGTGGCAGTACCAGTAGTACAGGAGAGAGAACTGTCTCACTCCTAACCAATGCTCCTGTCACCATTACTGTCTCAAAATCAGGTTTTCAAACAGCTACCCAAACTACAACTATGACTACTTCAAACAAGACGATAACAATATCGCTTACTACCCTGGTTCCTAAAGTAAATTTAACCGTAAAGGTTCAATCCCCCGTAGGATTCAGTGCTCCTCTTTCGCAGGTTGGTGTCAATGTCTGTTATCAAAGACCAATTATTATCGGAGGCAAAACAATTGACTGCGAAGTAAGTGGAACAGGAAATGGGACTCAACGAGTATTTAAAGTACAGTCAAATACTACTGTCGAAATACAGGCCTTCGCTGTGCTTGAACCTGGGAAGAATCCCAGTAATGTCAAAAAGACAGTAACCATAGGATCGATTGATAGAACCGAAATACTCACCCTTCCTCTCCCATCAAACTCTTCATTTAATTCAACAGTTAAAATTTGTGTCTATAGCAACGGAAGTGTAGCAACTGCACTTAAAGACTCAAAAATCTCAATTACGGGATACTCTACAGTTACTACTGACAATACGGGCTGTCACAGCTATACCTTTACCGGAGGAAAATCTATATCAGTTAAGGCAGAGGCAGAAGGATATGCTTATCAGACAAAAACCATTGTCCTTTCCCAACCTTCAATGCCTACACAGTATATTTATTTGGATAAAAATACCTCTTCCAATACGGGAGTAATCTACGGTCGGGTAAAAGATCAAAAGGGTTATTCAGCTGCGAACGTATCTGTCACTGTCTCAAGAGATGGCTCTGTCATAACTGAGACAACAACAAATAGTGATGGATATTACATAACCTCAAAGCTACCGTATGGAACAGGATACAGTGTCTCATTTAAGGCTCAGTGCTTTACTACCAACACCTATTGGTCTCTCTCTATCAATACTGGAGTAGTTGGACTTAATAGAACTCTGGAGAGAGCAGTTAATTCTTCCTGTCAGGATCCAAGCGGAGAGGGAAGTACTCCGACCAATCCTTCTCCTCCAAGTAACTATCCTGATCCTGACGATTCCTATCCTGCACCAGAAGATCCCGGCTCTGAAGTACCATCAGTTGACCCTGATGACCCATACCCTTCAGTGACATCTGCACCTACACCAACAGCAAAGCCAAATGCTACATCTACTCCTAAACCTACTGCAACTCCTAAGCCAAGTAGTACTCCCAAACCTACAATTACCTCCCAGGTAACCTTGATACCGACCGCTACTCCAGTGGTGACTTCGACACAGCCAACCCCTACCTTTGCACCTGGACAGCCAACTCCAACACCTATGCCTAATGGCCTTACTGTAGATGTTAGTGTATTCCTGCATGGAATTGGAGCAAGCGGTGATACGATCAACCCAAACCCATCCCCTTGCCAAGAAAACCCTCGTGACCCCACTAAGTGTCTCAGTAATCAGAATCCTCAAAGAAAGACACGGAATGTTATGATTCAGTTCTTTGATGAAACCGGAAAAGAAGCTGCTACCAGCTTTGGAACAATTACCTATAATTCGTCTAAAGGTGATTTTGAGGGATCAATAAATGTAAAAGATATTCCAGATGGCGACTATACGATATCTATTTGGAGTGACAATTACCTCCACCAACTCGTTCCTGGATTTAAAAGTCTTACAACGGACCAAACGCGCCTTCAGCTTCCTGCAGTAGCACTTATTACCGGAGACACAACTAATACAAACTCACTCAACATTCTTGATTTTAATTTTATTGCAGACTGTTACAGCGATTTCCTGCCTAACTTCTCTTGTGACGCTCAAGAAAAGCAACGTGCTGACCTTAATGATGACGGGAAAGTCAATCAAGCAGACATAAATTTATTCCTCAGAGACTTCTCTATCCAGCTTGGAGATTAGTAACGCTTAAAAATTTTCCTGAGTGTTTATTGACAGAGCCCACCCCTCTCTATTAGTCTGTAAGTAGCACTGCTTTTTGCAGCATGTATCTATGTGGCAGAAAATAATGAAAGATAGACGAATGGTCGGTCTTTTAACCCTCTTATTAATAGTAGCAGCAGTTCCTCTGACTCTCTATTTAGGACAGCAGCAGCAGGATGTACGCCAGCATGCTGCAGAGCAGGTATGTACTGCAGACCAGCCGACAGATACTATGATGATCTTTGATCAGTCAGGGAGCATGACGAAGGCCACCAGCGATACTGATAGTACCTCTCGAATGAAGCGAGCTAAAGAAGCCTCAAGCGCATTCTTAGATATCCTTGCCAAACGTACCCAGACTCCTCTTCACGAAGTCAGTGTCACCACTATTAGCTCAGAGGAAAGTGTTAAGGTCGTTCAGTCGCTCACCCAAAATCTAACCAACGTTAAAACCGCAATTAATAACTTAACTGCAAATGGGTCCACGTGTATCGAGTGTGCTATCAGGAAAGCTGAAGCCGACTTTAAAGCGAAAGAACGTGGCGGTGTCAAAAATATAGCCGTCATGCTAACAGATGGAGGTGCCCAGCAGTATATTGGCGGACCTGCTTCAGGCTCAACAGCTAACAAAACACTTTCCGATCAAAAAGCCCTTGCAGCTGCAGTTGATGTCCATAATAAATACAACATGGCTTTCTACACTATCGGTTTTGGTGACAGTATCAATGATAAATTACTTATAGATATCGCTACCCAAACAGGAGGAAAATTTTACTTTGCTCCCGATGGAGCTACATTAACAGCGATTTATAAGCAGATCGCTGAAGAGATAGGTAAAGGTACCATCAGTGGAACAGTTTATAACGATGATAATAGAAATAAAATACAAGACGCATCAGAGACAGGCCTCTCCGGCTGGAAAGTCACCCTGACTAATACTTCAACAAATGCGGTAAGCGCCACAACTACTACAAATTCACAAGGAACTTATACTTTTAGCGGAATCTGTGATGGTAACTACAAGGCCTCAGTAACACTACAAACAAACTGGGATATTACCACCCCTACGAATCCTGATTATCAGTCACTAACTGTTGCTCAAGGAGACACTGTATCCGACAAGGACTTTGGGGTCACTCAGCACCCTATTACAACAAGTCTTGTGTGTTCCCCACCTTCTGTCACTCTTACTAATACTCCTCAAGCACTTTCTGTGACACTAAAAGATAGTGCGGGCAATCCACTATCAGGCAAAAGTATTACCTGGAGCGGAAATACTATTTCCCAATTATCTGCCACCACCTCAAATACTAATGCTAATGGTATAGCTAGTGTGGTAATTTCAGTTCCTGCAGCAAGTCCTGAAGACTTCACCGATACTATTAGAGCCTCCTACGCAGGCGATGTAGGCAACTCTGCATCCAACTGTCAAATTTCTGCAGACTATACTCCCCAAAATACGACACTTTCTCTCAATGTCCTTCTTCATGGGATAGGCAGTGCTGGAGATAATGCTAACTTAACGAGCTCTACACTTAGTAATAAGAACCCGCTGCATACATCACATGATGCAACGATCTTTGTTACTGATACCAATAATACTCAAGTCAAACAAATCAATTCAACTATTGTCTACGACCCAACTTCCGGTTCTTATAAAGGTAGCTTTGATTTAGGCACGACATTCCCTGCAGGAAAATATAGTCTCAAGGTAGCCAGCAGCCACTATCTGCATAGACTCATTCCAGGACTTATTACGATATCTGCAAATAAAAATAATGTCTTACCGACAGTATCACTTATTTCAGGCGATACGAATTCAGATAATAAATTGGATATCCTCGATTACAATATGATTATTGACTGCTACTCTGACTACTTAGCTCCAGTTGCTTGCGATAATGATAAGAAAACCGCTACCGACTTAACAGATGATGGTGACGTCAATCAGTTTGATAATAACCTCTTCGATCGAGAATTATCAGTACAGTTTGGTGATTAAGGAAAAACCAATACAACTGTTCTATGGAATTTATTAAAAGTAAGAAGCGTCTTCTTATTATTATCACAATTATCTTTTTAGTAATTTCTCTGCCTCTTGTTCTCTTCTTAGCACAAAAACAGCAGGATATTCGTCAGCGGGCAGCTACCTCTCCGCAAGTATGCACTGCGGATCAGCCGACAGATACTATGATTATTTTTGATCGTTCAGGAAGTATGACGAGCGCTACGAGCAAAACTGACACAACACCTCGTCTAACAAGTGCAAAAAATGCTGCAAATGCTTTTGTTACTATCCTCCAGAAACGTACAGCAACACCGCTTCATCAGGCAAGCCTTACTGTCTTCAGTTCAGTAAGTCTCACTACGACCAGCCAATCCCAGACCGGCGATTTAACTAGGCTTCATACAGCGATCAATGCTATTACTGCATATGGTGATACCTGTGTTGAGTGCGGTATCAGAACTGCAGCAGCAAATTTAAACGCACATGATAGAAATGGAGTCAAAAATGTCGCAG
The DNA here is from genome assembly GCA_964515545.1 of uncultured Gammaproteobacteria bacterium. Taxonomy (GTDB): domain Bacteria; phylum Patescibacteriota; class Microgenomatia; order Levybacterales; family UBA12049; genus JACROF01. The sequence goes on along the minus strand of CAZERI010000001.1, from coordinate 300,251 downwards.
TACTTCTTACTGATGGAGGAGCTACTGAATATATAGGAATACCTAAAGCTGCTACCGATACAGCCGGCAAAGCACTATCTGCGAAAAAAGCTCTCGCAGCAGCCCAAGAAGTCTCAAAAAATCAAAATGTTACTTTCTTTACCATAGGCTTTGGGGATAGCTTGAATGACCAGCTCCTCAAAGACATCGCAACGTCATCAGGAGGAATGTACTATTTCGCTCCAACAAGTACTGCCCTTACCACTATTTATGAGCAGATTGCTCAAGATATAGGCAAAGGAACTATCAGTGGAGATGTTTTTGATGATGTAAGTAATAATGGACAACGTGAAACAACTGAAACAGGACTTGCAGGCTGGACTGTCCAGCTCACCAACGCTACCACTCACTCCACTATAGCTACCACGACTACTGATGCATCAGGACACTATACCTTCACAGGAGATTGTGATGGAGCATATGAGGTAAAGTTAACTCTTAACTCAGGGTGGACTCAGACAGCACCTGCCCAAGCTACTCATTCTGTTATCATCTCTCATGGGAATACAATTACTGATAGGAATTTTGGAGTTAGCCTCACACCTACCCCAACCCCAACAAAGCCAATTCCAACCCCTACTTTTACCCCTACCCCGACCTTAACGCCTACGCCTTCTCCTACTATGACTCCCACTCCCATCCCAACTGCTACTCCAACTCCTACGCCTTTACCTACCGCTACACCTACACCAAGGCCGACTGCAACACCTATTCCTCCAAGTCCTACCTCTACCCCTACTCCTAATAACCTTACAGTCAGCGTAGCTCTCCTTCTCCATGGTATCGGAGCAAGCGGAGACAGTGCCAACCCAAATCCTGCTCCCTGTCAGGCTAATCCTCGTGATCCCGCCAAGTGCCTGAGTAATCAGAATCCGTTAAGAGGCACCAGGAACGTAACTGTCCAGGTTCTCAATCAAGCTGGTGAGGAAGTTATGACTAAGTCAGGAACAGTCAGCTATAACACTGTTAAAGGAAATTTTGAAGGATCAATAGATTTTGGAGATATAGCAGGAGGAAGTTACAATATGAAAATCTGGAGTAATAACTATCTCCACCAAACACTTCCCGGGATCAAAGTTATCACTACTAACCAGACGCAACTCCAACTCGACCCAGTAACCCTTGTCACTGGAGATACTAATAATGACAACACACTTAACATTCTTGACTACAACTTGATCGCTGACTGTTATAGCGACTTCCTACCTCCTGTGTCATGTAATCCAGCCCAAAAATTACTGGCAGACCTTACTGACGACGGCAATGTCAATCAATCCGATTTAAATCTCTTTCTCAGAGACTTCTCAGTACAGCATGGAGATTGAAATGAAATTTGACAAAGGAAACTCTTTTAGAAATAATGAATTTATAACGAGTTAATTAAAGCTATGTCAAAAAAAACCCTCGGTCTTATTATCGTCCTTTTGATCCTAACAATTATTCTTGTTTTTGTTGCGTTATCTACCAAGCAGCAAACCCAAACTACCACTCCACCAGCTAATAAAGCAGCTGCGACTCCTACACCTGTAGCGGGTCATACGATTTTAAGCATGTCTCCCAATCCTGTCACTGCCATGAGGGGAACACCATCTACTGCGAATATTCTTATTGATACTAAAGGGGACTCAGTCCGAGCTATTCAGCTTGAAATCGCTTATGATCCAAAAGCACTTACTAACGTTAGTATTAAGCCTGGCGACTTCTTCCCTGGAGCCCAGACGCTCCCTGTCGGTGGAGTTAACCAGACTACAGGAAGAATTACTTTTGCCATAACTCCTGCCAATCTTCGTGATGCTAAATCAGGGAAAGGAACAGTTGCTACCCTGACTTTCTATCCTGCTGCAGCTACTACGACAACCTCTACTCCTATTACCATTTTGGATAAGTCATTAGTAACCTCTCCAGGACTTGGTGCCCAAAGTGTGCTAAAGTCTGTAGCAGGAACAACGGTAGTAGTTAGCGGGACGCAAGCTCCGGTAACTGCCTCACCTGCTGCTGTCTCTCCTGTTCCTACTCAGTAGGAAAAAGATATTCTCTCATCTCTCCAACCAAATAGAGTGACCCTGTGACGATAATGAGTTCTTTATTACTCACCTGCGCCTTAGCAAATGCATCAGGGACAGATGCTATATACTCTATCTCTCTCTGAGAGCCAGCTTCTTCACTACTTGATCTCAGTTGATCTAGACTCATCGAATTGCTGCGGAGATAGTCACCTGTATTACTAAATTCAGTAAAAATAAATTTTGCATTATCTATCGCAAATAACTCACGTATCATAGATGCTGTATCTTTATTTCTCTTAAATCCGACAATAAATACCTTTTTCTGGTGAGGATAATAAGCTTGAAGCGCCTGCAAGAAAGCTTTCATCTTTGCTTCATTATGTGCACCGTCTAATATAATAAGTTGCTTCCCGCTGACAATAACTTCAAACCTTCCCGGGAAAAAAGCAGTACTCAATCCTTGACGCTTAGCTTCTTCAGGAATAGTAAAACCTACACGTTCTAAACTAATACAAGCAGCCAAAGCCAGACTTGCATTTTCCACCTGGTATTCCCCCCGTAATCGAACTTCCAGATCAGATAGTGATACCCCCTCTTCTGAAAACATAAACTTTGCTCCGTTTTTCGTCTTCTTCTGCAGAGAGTACGTAAAATCTCGTCCTAGTATTTTTACGTCTTCATGAAGGGAAACAGCTTTCTTAAGAAGCTTCTTACGGAGAAAATCCTGCTTCACTCCTGTAATTACAAGAGGAGTTTCTCCTCTCTCATTTTTTCTCATAATACTAAATGCCTCTTCAGCAATTTCACCCTCTGTCGTACCAAGCATATCAGTATGATCTTTAGAAATATTGGTAAGTATCACAACTAAAGGCTCTAGTACATTCGTAGCATCATATTTGCCTTCAAGTCCTACTTCAACAACAGCGATATCAACTTTCTCGTGGGCAAAATGCATAAATGCAAGTGCTGTGAGAAGTTCAAAGTATGATGGTTCTCCTTCTGGCATCTTTTTGATTGCTTCGACTTGCGGGATAAGCTCGTTAACTAATGAGATAAGTGCATCATCACTAATTTTTCGCATAGTAATCTGCATACGCTCATTAATACTCTGCAGGTGAGGAGATGTAGCAAAGCCAGTTTTGTATCCGGCTTTGCCTATTATATTGGCCAGAAGATAGGCTGTGGAGCCTTTTCCTGAAGTTCCACTTACCTGGACTGATTTGAATTTTTTCTCAGGATTACCTAGAAGGCGTAAAAGAACTCGCATCCGATCCAACGGATCTTTAAGGTGGCTATCTTCCTGGACTCGTTCAAAGACACTCGGCCTGATGTAGGACTCTAAATAAGATTGCGCCTCATGAAGAGTTGTAACTTTCATGAGGGAATTATAACAAATTAAGCATCTTGCAAAGATGGACTCTGGGTGTATAATGTTTTTTTACTTTTTATATGCCCCAACTACCAGATCCTACTATGACTGAAAGAGCAAGTAATCATCGATCAGAATTCCCTGATCCACATATTGAAGCCAAACCTTATATAGAGCCTATCTTGGAAGTCTCTCCTGATTTTTTAGTAGAGCAAAATAGACAACCAAAAGTACAGGAAAATCTTGCTGAATGGCAAGAAAATAAAAGACTTGGGAAGCTAACGGCTATTGTTCTCTGCGGAGATGCTCGAGTCTGGATTCCGGAAAGGGTTGGTGTACGAACTGCTTCAGTCAGAGCCCTGGGTGCTGGTGGGGATGAACAGTTTAAAAAACAATTTGCTGGGATTATGAATAGCCAGGGGGTAAATAGTGTTGGATTTTTTGGACATTATGACGGTGAGCGTTTCGTTCCAAAGAAGAGCCCTGTGGGGTGTGGAATTACAGATGAATACGCAAGACAGTTAGCAAATGGCGAGGAACCAGCCAAAGATGGCTCTGGGGCGGGACATTTCGCTGGTGAGCATATCGTCCATGAAGATCCAGTTATGCAGACTATCTACTCTTCACAAGATGCTATGGAGCTAACAAATAAATGGATAGGAGCCGTTGCACTTGATCACAGACTAGGAAAAGTATTACCAGTTGGCTACTTCAGACATTCCAATGGTGGGTATTCAAGTGAGACAGGTGTAAATCCACGCTATTTTGATAAAAGACGCTACAATGCAGCAAAAATTTATGCATCTGGTATGCCAGCAATCTCTGAAGACCAGCTTACTAATATGCCTGACTCCTTGCATAATTATCTTAATGATTGGGAGGAAGCTATGGAGCAGGTAAGAATAGAATATGCAAAACGTGGAATTGATTATAAAGAAGCAGTAAAGACTCAAAATCCATCTATTATCAGCCTCTCGACTGATCCAAGACCACTGGGTATTATGTACAGACTTGGCCCCAATACTACATTCAAATTACGCATTCCCCGATCGAGTATTGACGATGATGAATTTATCAATCCTGAACGCTTGAAAGAGGTCTTAGACCAGGCTCATTACCCCATATCACAGAACCTAGCCAATCATTCAGAAGTAGGAGCTGCTTTTTCAAATACTCATACTCTCCTTATTCAAACTAAAAATATGGATAAATCACGACAAATTGCTGATCTAGCTATGTCTCAGAATCATGTTCAGGAATGGCTAAACTTACCAAATCAAAGACACCCTCATCAAATCATAGTCGGTCAGGTAAACCGAGGCCAAGTAAGTACTATGGAGGTTTATGCATAGTCTCAGTAGGCTTTAATGAAACCGCTTGCTATAATAGTTATGTGAGACGCCAGCTTACTACATCTACTCTCTCCTACCTCCGCTATTTTGCAAAAAAAGCGTTAAATAAGCATAACCCTACTATTATCGGTATTGCTGGATCAGTAGGTAAATCTTCTACACGCAAAGCAATTGAAGCAGTCCTCAATGATTACTTCCCAACTAAGGCTGTCGGAAATTCCGAGACTGGAATTCCCCTTGGTATCCTTGGTATGCAGCCTGAAAACTACTCACCTTTAGACTGGCTTAAGATGCTGGCCAAGTCTCCACTCAACCTACATTTCCTCAAAGATACCAAATACTTAGTCGCGGAAATGGGAATAGATGAACCTGATCCACCAAAAAACATGGATTACCTATTATCAATTCTTGAACCTGATATTGCTATTTCTTTAAATGTCTCTGCTACTCATTCGCTCCAATTTGATAAAACAGTAAGAAAAGAAGGACTATCACAGAAGGATAGACTGCAAGAAGTGATAACAAATATTGCTCGGGAGGATACAAAAATTATTACTAAGTCTCATTGCAAAGTAGGTATTTATAACGCTGATGATACGAATATAACTAATCAGATTGAAAAAAAAGAATTATCCAGTAAGCTCCTCACTTTTGGCACAAAAAGTACGTGCGATATTTCGTATGGTCTTTACCGAGTCAGCCTTAAAGGATCTTCTTTTGATTTTTTTGTTAAAAATAGCTCCAAACGTGAAGAGATAAATCTTACCTTTACTAACCATATTTTACCGCAAGAATATCGGGAAGTATTTGCTGCCAGCATTTTAGTCGGGCTAGAAGCAGGACTCACACTCGAACAAATAAAAGTATCTCTTGAGAAGAATTATCAGCCTCCTAAAGGAAGAGCAAGCATATTCAAAGGTATCAATAAAAGTATTATCATCGACTCTTCTTATAATGCCTCGAAAGCGTCAATTTCTGCCTTCTTGGATCTTGTAGATATCTTAAAGAAAGAAACAAATCGCGACGTGTCATTTCTTTTTGGAGATATGCGTGAACTAGGTAACGAATCCCGTATCGAGCATGAAGAAGTAGCAAAAAAGCTTATCGGAATCGTTGATTACCTTTACCTCGTTGGACCTCTTACCCGAGAATTTGTCCTCCCGATTATCCAAGAGAATGAAAAAGGCTTTAAAGAAGTCCGCTGGTTTGATTCTTCATTCCGTGCGGGTGAATACCTAAAGGATAATCTGCCAAAAGAGACATTACTTTTAGCTAAAGGCTCACAAAATACAATCTTTTTAGAAGAGGCTGTCAAACAAATTTTAGAGGATAAAAAGGATAGTAAAAATCTCTGCCGTCAGGAAGATTTCTGGCTTAAACTCAAATCATCTCCTAAAAGCTAGGTGCTACAGGCGACCCAATAGTCGGTGTAGGTGTAAGGGTAGTTTTAAGATCTCCAGGAGGTCCCCCGCCTACTCCTACCTGGGTACCATAGTCTCTTTTATTTGCAGTCTCTCCTGGACGGAGAAGCAGCACACCTAATGTAAAAACTGTCACTAAGGTAAAGATAGGCAGCACCCACCATAAAAATGATTGATCTTCTTCACTACTCATACGAAAAACTAAGTATTTCAAGATAAGCTAACAATTTAACTAAAATACTGTAAAAAATGTGTAGGAAAATTGAAGGATAGAACCTCAGGAACAAACGATGAGATGAGTAAGTTGTGTGTTGTGGGTTGCCGTGGAATCGAACCACGCACCTCTGTCTTATCAGGACAGCGTTCTAACCGATGAACTAGCAACCCTTAGACGTGCTATTAGCATAGAGCTTATGGCTAATAGGAGAAAAACTAATGAATTTTTCTATCTACTATATGCCACTATCCATACGCTGAAATGCTATTTTACCAGATTTGAACCTAATATTGAAGCCACCTCCTTATAAGTGAGGCGCGAACCGGATTCGAACCGGTGAGTGGCTGTTCTGCAAACAGCTGTGTTAACCACTTCACCACCGCGCCAGATACCATGCGGTATCTGGCTGCCAGGTATAGTCTTGTACCTGGCGCCTTTACCAACAGGTAGTCTTGATTCTACCATAGCCGTGAGGCTAGAACAAATACAAATCCACAAAAAAACCATCCTTGCGGATGGTTAATCTGTTTTAACCGAGTCAAACTCGGTCCTTAACAATCAAAAAGTGGTAGAGAGGCGAGAGTAGTTTTTATATAGTTTCTCAGTATAACGAAACTATTCAAGCACTGCTCACTTAGCTTGGTTGCTTTAATACACATCTCCTTGTCTCACCCAGTTGAGCTGTTGAGATCAAGTTTTATGTCTTCCCCTTTCCTCATTAGATTATGCCTCTATTACTAGAATCAAAGTTAAAATTTAGAAAGGAGGTGATCCATCCCCTGCTTCGGCAAGGGATACCTTGTTACGACTTAAGCCTCATCGCCGGTATCGGCCTCCATCCACATACATGGATGTTCAGCCGCCCCCGACTTTGCTGCCTTGACGGGCGGTGTGTACAAGACCCGAGAACGTATTCACCGCGGCATGCTGATCCGCGATTACTACCTATTCCGACTTCATGGGGTCGGGTTGCAGACCCCAATCTGAACTGAGGCGAAATTTCAGTGATTAGCTTGCACTTGCGTACTTGCAACACGTTGTTTTTCGCCATTGTAGTGTGTGTGTAACCCAGGGTATAAGGGCCATGCTGACTTGACGTCTTCCCCTCCTTCCTCTTCATAAAATGAAGCAGTCTGAAATGAATATGTAACATTTCACGGGGGTTGCGCTCGTTTCCCCACTTAAGGGAACACCTCACGGCACGAGCTGACGACAGCCATGCAGCGCCTGTCCTACCATCCTTACGGATCTACCAGTGTTTCCATAGGTATAAAACGGTAAGATGTCAAACCCTGGTAAGGTTTTTCGCTTTGTCTCGAATTAAACCACACGCTCCACAGGTTGTGCGGGTCCCCGTCAATTCCTTTGAGTTTTAGCCTTGCGGCCGTACTCCCCAGGCGGTCCGCTTAACGCGTTAGCTTACACCCCGTGATTCAACACCACAGAGCTAGCGGACATCGTTTACAGCTAGGACTACACAGGTCTCTAATCTGTTTCGCTACCCTAGCTTTCGTGCCTCAGCGTCAGGAAAAACCCAGAAGCCTGCCTTCGCCATCGGTGTTCCAGTATATATCAACGCATTTCACTGCTACACATACTGTTCCAGCTTCCCTGTCAATCCTCAATTCTTCGAGTATCGTATCCAATCCCGAGGGTAAGCCCCAGTCTTTAAGAAACGACTTTGAAGAACGCCTACGCACACTTTACGCCCAATAAATCCGGATAATGCTTGCTCCCTACGTATTACCGAGACTTCTGGCACGTAGTTAGTAGGAGCTTATTCTATGAGCTGTGAACGGCTCATCAAAAGGAGTTTACGATCCGAAAACCTTCTTCCTCCACGCGGCGTCGCTGCGTCAGACTTTCGTCCATTGCGCAATATTCCCAGTTGCTGCCACCCGTAGGTGTACTGCCCGTGTCTCAGTGCAGTTGTGGCTGATCGACCTCTCAGTCCAGCTACCCGTCATCGCCTTGGTGGGCATTTACCCCGCCAACTAGCTGATAGGACGCAGGCTCCTCCCTTGGCGGACCGTTAAGTCCTTTACTCTTACGAGACCATGGGGTATTACCCCACCTTTCGGTGGGCTATCCCCCTCCTAGGGGTAGATTCCTACGCGTTACTCACCCGTCTGCCACTGACTTGGCCTTGCGGCCTCATCCGTTCGACTTGCATGCTTAAGGCACGCCGCCAGCATTCATCCTGAACCAGGATCAAATTCTCAAAAAAATTTAACGAAGATAGTCTTCATTAAATGCTGTCGATTTCCAAACAAAAAATAGCAATGCGTGTGCGATGCTAAAGGGAAGTTTGGAAATCTAAAAAATTCCCTACCACTTTTCGACTGTTAAAGTTCGAATTACTACTTGTTAGTCACGCCTCTAGGCGGACAAGTTAAGTGGTAATGAAGAGTAATTTTGGGATAAAAAAACTCGCGAAGAGCGAGTCACAGAACAAATCTATGTCTTATCCCTACATACGTACTAGATATTATAGCTTCATTTCCAGGAATGTCAAGCACCAGAGAAGCTAATTAACTGGAAGAGATTGATAATTCAATCAACCGCTGGGCAAGAATAGTAGTGGGGTTAATAACAAGCATATCCTCTATATCTTTCTGAGCTAATGCAAGCGGAATTTCGGTACAACCTTCAATAATTGCTTGCGCTCCTTGTCCCCTCAGCTTTTCTGAAGCCTCTACAAATCTTTCTCGGGGTTTTTCTATGGAGCCTGCCTTAACCCCTTCATGCTCGTCGTAAATTCCCTTCATTACTAATTCAGCTTGGTCTTTCTGATCAGGAACTAACACCTTTAACCCACTCTCTTCTAGAACCTCCTGATAAAGTCCGGTATCTATAGTCCCTGAGGTAGCCAGAAGACCAACTGTTCTGATATCAGTATGCTCCCTTCGTAACTTCTGAGCCACAGCTTCAATCATATGAACAATCTTCATCCCACTTCCATCTTCATCCATAAACTGCTGGAGAGCATCAACGTAAAAATGAGCCGTATTACAAGGAATTCCCACATACTTTACCCTCTGCTTTTGATTTTGCTTTCCTTTTAGGTCAAGATATGAGGATACTAAATGAAAAAATGGGTCTTCAGCAGCATTTTCTGACTTCCCTAGCCAACTATTTATATGAGCCGTCCTATCAGGTGTTGATGCGTTACTCGCGACAAGTACACGGAGATGATCTTGATCCCTTTGGGCATTGAGCATAAGGCGCGTATTATTATTAATTTCACGCATGAGATCCACTGTCGCATCAGGCCCCAGACCTCCGATGATACCTATTGTCGGATAACGTGAGGTGATATTTTCAGCTCTAAAGAGAATTTCTGAATGTGGTAAGTCAGATGAATAATGGCTATGAGAATCTTTTATACGTTCCATGGTATATCAACCGCTATAGTAATGAGAATTTAAGAAAATAACAAGAGGTATTAGAAGGTACCAGCCGTAAAAGCACATCTTCGTCCGGCCGGAATAACATCAGGGCCAAGTGTTACTTCTATACCTGTTAATGAGACAGTCGGGATCTCATCGTTATTAGGATTATTATCAGCCACGTACTTTACACAAAGACGGTTATACCATTCAACTGGTTCAAGAGTTATTCCTTTTTTACGCAAAAATGTCTTAATGAGTGCTGGTTTAACAAAATCTTGTGAGATCAGCTTTACACCTTGATCTAACAATGTACCCAGGTACTCCCACCGCTCGTCACTGCTCTGCTCTATATCACCATAAGGAAGTGCAACTCCACGTGAGCGGTTAATAAGTGCTGTATTTGTTCCAGCCCAAAAGACTTTGACTACCTTTCCTTCATGGCGAGCATCTGCCAGCTCCTGACGAGTAGTAACGAATGATGACGGAATTAATATATTCTTAAGCCTCAAATAGACATCCTCACCTAAATTCTCTATCCAAAACTCTTTGAGTGCTTCATCAAAAAAGATGGCGAAAATACCTTTGTTGACTAAGGCATTGTAATTACCAGCTGAAATAAGCTTTTCTGATGTAACACCATATGAGAAGAGCTGCTGAGGGAGTATAGTTCCTTCATTTATTACTCCTGAATATGAATTCCAGTCTAGCTTCAAATTACCTGAAAGGAGATCTGCATCATTTATATGCTCCACTTGGACTTTACCATTTGATAACGTATCAATAAATCCTATAAATCTCTCTGCGTTAGGACTACATGAGTTATTTGGAACATCAACGCGGATAAGTGCAAGCTTATACACTCCATCAATCTGCTTCAAATCCATCTTCTCTAGCACTGTAATCAGCTTGGCTGCAGTAGATTCTGAAAACTTTTGCAAATGATATGCTTGCTGTTCAGCCATCATCAGCGCACTAGCACCGTCTACACCCTCAATTTCATTTACTTTTAGTTCTCCTTCTTCAGTGATAATTGTGTCTATTCTCCACGTAGGCGGTACAGAATAACTAGGATCTTCTCCTAACATGGATTTGTAATTATCAGGAAGCTTCTTAAGCGTTTGTCCTAACATAAGCAAATCCTGTCCAAGCTGAATAAGTATTTCCCTTGATCCCATTGGTAATCTTATAGGCTCAGCAGCTATACGGAATGTCGGCTCTTGGCTGTCCTCTCGTCCATAAAAAGGCCCTAGCTCTTTGATAATTTCGTAGGCGGTGTTAGCTGAAATTACTAAGCGGTCGAACTCTGATAAAGTGAGCCCCAACCGCTTCGCGTGGTCATCACGATCGTTTTCGTGAAGCTGAAATGTCTGTCCGTACATATTGAACAAAAAAAAATTATACACCTAGGAAATATTTTTGTCTACTGGTGGTCTGCTAAATGTCTGTTACAGTAGACCTAACCAAAGAGAAAACTATAAAATATTAATATCCTATAGCTTAACATGTCTTCTTTTTCATGATATACTATATTCATGCCTTCTATAACTTTTAAGGTAATTTCTGATCCAGTTGAAGCAAATGCATTGTGGCAACATTTTTCTCCTCACAAAAAAATTGATGATGAATGGGACTTTCGTTATGCTTGGATCGAACCACTAGATATCCCGCTTCACTTTGTCGTTGGGTATGATGGAGATCAACCTATTGGTCTTCTTCCTCTTCAATACAATGAAAATAAAGGTATTGGCCAAAAGTTATTTCAGATGGATAAACCATTTTATGAAATATTTGGTGGCGCAGACACTGATGACAATCACGTCATGCTCGTTCCAGGCTATGAAAAGTATGAACAAGAGTTCTTAAACCAACTTCCCCACCCAACTATCCTCTATTCGCTCGCCTCTCCTTATACAGTAGGTGAGGTTACAGCAGAGCATCATACAGATCGATTTGAGGCTGATCTGGCAGGACTTACTTCCCTTGATGATTATTTCAATCAATTTAGTGGCAAGGTAAGAAAAAATATTAAGAGCGAACTAAAGGTACGCTTCAGAGATTCAAAAATTGAGATCCGGGAAGGAAAAAGAGAGGAACTGCACTACTTATTTAATTTGAGTATTTCACGTTTTGGTAAAGACTCATCCTTTACTATGGAGCATAGACGACAAATCTTTGATAAATTTTTTGACCTTTACGACATTGATTACTTCATCGTCCTTATCGATAATGTGGTCCGCGCTGTATCTTACAATCTGGTTCATAATGGTACCTATACTGCAATTAATATGGGGTATGATTATACTGTTCCTGGACTTGGCAAATTTGTAGTCCGGACAGCTATCCCACGTGCTATTGAAAAAAAATGCACTACCTATGATCTTGGTAAAGGTAATAACGGAGGCTATAAGGAGAGACTGCATCTCAAACAAATTCCACAATACAAGCTTGTTTTACCGTAGTTAAGACTTAGCTATTAAATTTTTAACCTTCTTAAAATCCTCAAGCATACCTGCTTTAAATTTTGAAGGAAAGCGTAGAACAGCTGCTGGATGATACGTTAAAAAATACTTAATGCCGTCTTTTTCCTCTATCACTTCTCCCCGCTCTTTTGTCACGTAAACTTTTTTCTGCAACACTCCTTCGGCTGCTACTCTGCCCAGCAAAACCACAAATGTGGGCTGGATAATCTCCAGCTGCTTTTCTAAATGAACTCTTCCATGTGCTATCTCTTCACTTGACGGCGTTCCACGGACCGGAAGATATTTAACAGGACTTGTGATATACACATCTTTCTCATCATCTAGACCTATCTCTCGGATCATACTGCGGAGAAGCTGTCCTGATCGTCCGATGAAAGGTCTACCTGATTTGGCTTCTTGCTTGCCAGGAGCCTCACCAATAAAAACGATATCCGCATCTGGATTGCCTTCCCCAGGTACCGCAACACCAATTTTATCCTTTTTACAGATCTTACAATTTTCAATTTGAGAAGCAATTTGATCGAGCTGTTGCTGCTTAGTCACGTTTTCTATTCTACACAATTAGAAGATAATTACCAGTGATTCAGCGAGGCTTACGAGGAAGAGGACGTTCACTCATATTCCTCCAGAGTGAGTCTGCAGGAAATGGCTTACCAAGGAGGACTATCCCCTCAGGCGGATTGTCAAAATCAATAATCGTAATGCCATTTTTCTCCAGTTGTTTGATATCCACTGGCTGAGTTTGGTGAATATCTAGTAACCCGTCATCTCCTCCCGGATCAAAATGGAGAAAGCCTTCTTTCTCTGGAGAGCTCATACTTGTAAGGTAGCAAAAGGGTTCAATCTATGCAAGAGGTTAGGCTTGTTCGCGGTAGTGCTTCATTACTTCAAAGAGGACGATAGCCAGACTTACCATGACATTCATGGATTTATTCACTCCCCACATAGGTATCTCGACAATCCCATCCGATGCCCTCATTGCTTCCTCTGACACACCATCTGATTCATGCCCTACGATAAGAGCAGTAGGGAAAATGTAGTCCACACTATCATAAGGCACACTTCTTTTATCAAGTTCCACTGAATAAATCTTTATCCCAGGAACGTCTTGTCGTAAGAACTCAATTGCGTCTTTAGCTGAACGGAAATACTCCCACTCTACCCACTCTGTCGTATTAATCGAGGCTTTTTTAATTCTGGTGTGAGGAGGGGTCTCCGAGGCTCCGCAGATAAACACTTTCTCTGCTGCTACCGCATCAGCCAAACGAAAAATAGCTCCAATATTATAGGTGTCCAAAACATTATCAATAATGATATAGACCGGATTTTTTTTAACAGATTGTATTTGCTCGTGATCCGGGACAGTTGTTCGTAGTTCTGCTGCACCTAGTTTGACCATAGATGCATATTATACACCACTCTTAAGGCTGTGGAGTTATCGTAGGTTTAGGGGAAATAGATACTTTTGGTGGAGGAGTTATGCCTGTTCGTATGTTCTTAAGGTCGGTTTTTTCTTGCTGCTCAATTTGTTTTAGTTGGTTTTGGAGATCTTTGATCGTTTGTTTTAGTGTCGTAAGCTCTGCTTCACGCTGCTTTCTCAATGCATCAACTTTTGCTAAGTAATCCTGAATTGCTTTCTTTCGCGCTGCTCTCAGAGATGCCTGACTATCCTTAGCAGTCTGTCTGATGTTCGCTTCCTTTTCTTTTTGGGCTGCTCTCTCTGCAGCCTTACTGGCTAACCGGTCCTGGATAGACATCTTTTTCTGCAATGCATCAACTGATGTCTTAAGCCCCAGAACAGCCTCATCTACTTCTGTATCTATATTGGCAGCTATCTCATGCTCAATATCACTTTGAGGCAGGGCATCTTCTGATATAACCCGAGCATCCCGCAATACATCAGATGTAGCAGCTAGCTTCTGGGCGAAAGCCGTATCAGGAACTTGCGCCTCAACTATCTCTACGGCACTTCGATAATCAGTAAGTGCCTGATGAATATTACGAGCAAGTTGAGTAACTTCTTTTCCTTGTGATGCAGCATCCCGTATATCCTGAGCTCCAGCCATAGCCTCATGCTCTAACTCAAGTAACGCTTTATCTACCCCCTGCTGATTGTTGCGAGCTGCTTCAACACGTAGCTCAGCTAGACGTTCCTGAGCAATTTGTGTATGAAGCTCTGCCCGATTCTCAGGAGTAAAAACCAGTACTAATCGAAATTCTTGATATAGCTTATCAAGAAAATAAAAAGGATTATCAGGCAAAATATGTCCAGGGCCTGCAGTTATAGGAGGAAAAACAACATCAGAAATATTGGCTGAAGTACCAGGTACTTCTTTATCAACGAATGCTACCGCCGGAACACACGTTGACAGAAGGAGTGCAGTAGCTATGACTGATGCCAAACGTCTCATACCTTGATTGTGGAACGGTTTGAGATGGTTGTCAATACTCAAGCATTCTAGCTATCAGCTATTTCTTGACAATCAAGCTCTTTGATTGGGATACTTTATCTATGATCATATCCCCTCGAGGCTCGGTAAGAATTATTACCATGCTTATCATTTTTGGTATCGTGGCAATCTTTGCATTACTAAGCTACTTCTTCCTTTTGAATACTCGGCATACTCCTCCTCCTAAAGTTCCGACTCCTCCAAGCACTTCCAAAAATAAAAAACTTACTCTCCACAACCCTAAAGAGTACTCAGATGATAATATCTCATTTTTCTACTCAGATACATTTAGCGTAGATGTTGCATCAAGCGGGGCGATGACGTGGCGGGCAAAGCTCCCTGATGGGTCTTATATGCCGAATGCAATTACCTTAAAGACACAGACGACGACTCCTTTTCCTCCTCCTAGTAATACTGCTAATGATCCTGCTTTTGCTGTTGATGATCAGCAAGGAAGACTGATTAATGGAATCGATATTATGGAATATACAATCCACTGTTCTTATCGCTGTAGCAGGCGTGAAGATCAATTTAAAATTAACAATACCTATTATCAATTAACCTTTGATGTCATTTTACCTGGATTCTCAGAGCAGGCAGAACTCATCCTTAATACTCTTAGTCCTAAGGCAATTACTCCGAGCCCGTCTCAGAAAACTCAAGGAAGGATGTGTACACTAGAGGCCAAACTTTGCCCTGATGGTAGCTCTGTGGGTAGAAGCGGACCTAACTGCGAATTTGCAGCCTGTCCTAATTAGTATTTGGTAAATGGTATCTCGTATGTAGCAATTTCATTAAACCTATATACCTTATGCTAACTACTAAGTACTATTTCTTTATATCCTCTATTTTCCATGCAGCGAAGGTGCAGTTAGGATAATTAGAGCAGCCGAAGAATTTTCGACCTTTACGAGTCTTTTTGACAACTATCTTCCCCCCGTCTTTAGGACACGTTAACTGAGTTTCTTCAACAAATGGTTTCGTAAATTTGCACTCAGGAAAGTTACTGCAAGAGATAAATCTCCCGAATTTGCCTGTCCTGATTACTAGATCAGAGCCACACTCCGGACATTTCTCTCCTGTTTTCTCAGTCTCTATCTTAACCCTTTCTGCCCCCTTCACATCGATAAGCTTTTGAGAAAAAGGAGTATAGAAATCCTTCATCATAGCCACCCAGTTCTTCTCTCCTGAGGCAATTTGATCTAACTCATCCTCCATTTCAGCGGTAAATGGGATATCATCAATATTCTCAAAGTTTTTAACCAGGAAGTTATTTACGGCTATTCCTACCGGAGTGGCCGTAAACCTTTTATCCACTCTTTCTACATAGGAGCGGTCAACAAGAGTCGAAATGATTGAAGCGTAGGTGGAGGGACGACCGATCCCCTTCTCCTCAAGGGTTGCGATAATTGAAGCATCGTTATAGCGAGGAGGAGCCGGAGTTTCATGCTCGGTGGCAAATACTTTTTTAGTAAGTAAGTCTTCCCCAGAAACAAATTGCGGTAGCTGGGTATCTTGAAGTGCTTGAGGATTAAGTTTGAGAAATCCATCAAAGACAAGGACAGAACCTGTTGCTTTCATGCGATAGGTCGTATGAGGGGTGCTGTCTGCAAAGACAGTTGTGGACTGGATAAGCGCATCTGCCATCTGGGATGCGACTGCCCGTCGCCAGATGAGATCATAAAGCTTAGCACAGTCTTTATCTAAATCCCTGGCAACTTGTTCTGAATTTCTTCCTATATTCGTCGGACGGATTGCCTCATGAGCTTCTTGTGCTGATTTCTGTTTGGCTAAATACAAACGGGGCTTTTCTGGAACATACTTCTCACCATATTCTTTCTGAATAAAATCACGCATCTGCTTAATAGCAACTGGCGAAAGTGCTGTAGAGTCAGTTCTATGATAGGTAATAAATCCTTCCTCATAAAGTTTTTGCGCCAAACTCATGGTCCTTTTACCTGAATAGCCAAAGCGACGGGATGCATCCTGCTGAAGAGTCGAGGTAGTAAATGGTGCGTAGGGACTTCTTTTTGCCTGCTTTTCATTAACTTCCGCAACGATAAACTGGCATAATGCGATGTCTTTTTCGATTTTATAAGCTTTTTCGGCTGTATCAATACTAGTCTTAGAAATAGTGTACTTGCCATCATAGAGATCAAAAGACTCTTGGGCTTCTACTTTCTTACCCTCAATCATTACGAGCTCAAATTCTACTCCAGTATCGTGAGCTGTTTTTTGTAAAATTGCATGCAGACTCCAGTAGGGCTCTTTATTGAACTTTTCAATCTCTCGTTCTCGTTCTGCAATAAGCCGTAGTGCAATACTTTGTACTCTTCCAGCTGATAAGCCTCGGCGAACTTTTTGCCACAACAGCGGAGATAATTTATAACCGACCAATCGATCAAGTACTCGTCGCGCTGTCTGAGCATCGACTAAATGATAATCCACATCACGCGGATTTTCGACTGCTTCCTGGATAGCCTCTTTCGTAATTTCATGAAAAACAATCCTGACAAATTGTTGATTTTTGATTTTTGATTTTTGATTTTGAGCAAGGACTTCTTTGATATTGGCAGCGATAGCCTCTCCTTCACGATCAGGGTCTGTGGCAAGGATTATCCGTTCTGCACCTTTAGCAGCAGACTTTAATTCGCTAATGAGCTTTTTCTTATCCGAAATGACATCTAGCTCCGGCTTGAAATCATGCTCGATATCAACGCCAAGAGTACTTTTAGGCAAATCCATGATATGCCCCATTGAGTACTTGATGAGATAGTCATCGCCTAAGTATTTACTAATAGTACGTGCTTTCGTGGGTGATTCAACAATTACTAAATTTTTCATATTGCCAAAAAAGAAAGATACCTTGGGCCGATCAGGTATCTTCAAATTGTAGTCTTCATTATACAGGTCGTGTCAAGTCAAACAAAACTAGTGACAATATAGAGCACATCTATTATTATGGTTGGGTGGAGCATCATATAACTGAAAGACTTGCCTTTCCCGCACATTTTTCTTTCGGTTCTTCAGTCTCGTCATTTCAGGTCGAAAACCCTGATCCCACTCGTTACACCGATTGGGATGCATTTATTCATAACAATCCTAAGAAACATATTATTACCCCTGGTGAATTTGGCCCAGATTGGTGGGACTTATCAAAAGCGAAAAGAGATATTGATACCATGGCAAAAATTGGGACTAATTCCCTTCGCTTGAGCTTAGAATGGGCACGAATTGAACCTCAGCCAGGTGTATTTAACTCGGAAGCTGTTCTTAAGTACAAAGAGCTTATCGAATTTGCAAAAAGTAGAGATATGACTCCTCTTGTTACACTTAATCACTTTACTCTTCCTCAATGGATTTCAGAGAATGGATCCTGGACAAATAAAATAACTGTTACTGAATTTGAAAAATATGTTGAGTATGTCCTCTCTTTCCTTCCTGATATCCCACAATGGATTACCCTTAATGAGCCTAATGGACTTACCATATCTGGCTATGTAACTAACTTCTTTCCTCCTCAAGGGGGTAGCCTAATAGCAGGTCTTAAAGCACGAAGTAACATGATTGCTGCACATAGGAGAGCTTACCATCTCATTAAAAGTCGCAATAAAGACTCGCTTGTCGGGATAGCCTACGCTCTTGTCTGGTATCGCCCAGAAAATGAGCATGATCCATTTGAGAGACGGTATACCTACATAGTCGATTATGTGAATGCGACAAACTGGATCGTTAATACAATTAACCATATGGATTTTATTGGCTGCAATTACTACACGGGTTACTATTTGGATCTCAATCCCTTTAAATTCAAACTCACCAATAGAAAAGACTCAGCTGGTATTCCCAAAACAGTCCTTCTTGGACAGACCAAGCGTCCGGGTGCATATGTTTCAGACATGGGGTGGCCTATCGTACCGGATTTTTTCCTTTCTCTTCTCCGCAATCTCTATTCCTCATATCACAAACCTATTCTTATTACAGAAAATGGTATAGCAGATGTACGCGATAAGTATCGC
The DNA here is from genome assembly GCA_964515545.1 of uncultured Gammaproteobacteria bacterium. GTDB lineage: Bacteria > Patescibacteriota > Microgenomatia > Levybacterales > UBA12049 > JACROF01. The sequence continues at coordinate 281,506 of CAZERI010000001.1, read as the reverse complement.
GCTTTTTATATCCTTACTCATTTAGTCGCTTTATGGAAAGCAATGGATGAAAAAATACCTATCCTAGGCTATAACTATTGGTCAACAATTGATAATTTGGAGTGGCTTTATGGCTATACCAGACACTTCGGACTGATCGGTTATAACGCTCACAACCATGAAAGACACTTACGTGAGAGCTCACATCTCTATAAAGAAATTATCGCTAAAAATAGTATCGACCCTGAACACCTCATCACCTCCTACCTTCCTTTAGATCAGCAGGACAAGGCTCGCCTTTTAATCTCCCACATTCTTACAGCAGGCAAACGCACGCCTCGAATTCCTTATGAACAAGTCCCTGAAGAACTACCTCAAGAGCAAATCGATCTTATTAAATAAGGACGTAGTCTCCTGTATCTGAGAGTCTGATATAACCTTTCATCTCCATGAGGGATAGAAGTGTATTTAATACAGCTGTTTCAATTCCGCTTTTTTGTCTTAATCCATCAAACGATAGTCCTTCATCCATAAGGAAATTACTAATGAGTTGTTCCTCTTTAGTATCACCTAATACATTCTTATTTCCCCTCACTTTTCTGCCAGTAATACCTAAATGCTTAAGAATATCCTCTCCGCTAGTGATTACTGTAGCACCTTCCTTAAGGAGCTCATTCGGTCCTTTTGATAGTTGAGACATGATCTGCCCAGGGACAGCAAACACTTTCCTTCCATCTTTAAATGCGTCACGAGCAGTAATTAATGCACCACTATCAAGCGCCCCTTCAGTAACAACTACAGCCTGAGATATTCCGGCAATAATCCGATTTCGTGACGGAAAAGATCCCGTTGTCGGTGGCTGGCTTAAAGGAAATTCAGAGATGATACAGCTGCCATTCTCTAGAATCCTGTTATACAAATTTTGATTACTCAAAGGATTACAACAATCAACTCCACAGCCAAGAACTGCGATTGTTTTACCATTATTTTCAACAGTTGTCGCATGGGCAACACTATCAACTCCTAAGGCTAAGCCTGAAACTATACAAAAATTATTCCTTACCAAATCACTGGTAATCATTTCCGTTACCTGACGGCCATAACTTGTTATTCTCCGAGTACCTACAATGCCTATCTTTTGCGGTAGAGAAAGAACTTCTTTATTTCCTCTACCAAATAACACAAAGGGTGGATTGTGGCTGCTTTTTAGAAGCTCTGGATAATGAGAATCAATAAGTGAAACAAACCAAACATCCTTTCCATCTAACTCTTCAACACAACGCTTAAGATCACAGGTGGATCTAAAATCTCCTATTTTCTTAGTGTAGGTATGTCCGATAACTTCAGCAATCTCGGGAAGTGAGGCAGACCAGGCTTCTTTAGCTGTACCGAAAGAACTGAGCAATTGGCTAAATCGCTTTGGGCCAACGCCGGGACATAGAGAAAACCCTAGCCAATAGATACGCTCTTCCATATAACAGGACCTTTACCTTAACTATATAGTACATAGATGATAGATCTCTTGCCATCTCTTGTTTGAGTATCAAAAAGTCATCAAAATGACTGGATAATAAAAATATCCATATATAAATTTTATATTTGTTATAACGGCAAGTATTAATTTGCATAATTATGTACTCCTGAAGCTATGTATTATTCTCTAGAATGGCTAGAATGTACTATATGATATTTTGAGGATCTAAAGCTCAGCATTATAAGGCTAAATGAATACGTTTTAATGAAGAATAGTATGGGGATAAAGTAAGGCATTGGGGACTTAACGTAAGGATAATTGGTAAAAGCTTATCGTCTAATATCTGGAGCAAAAATAAAATAAACGAACACTATTTATATTCTAGTAGGAATTACTATTTTTTCTCAGTGAAGTACGCCTCCAAAATACTTTTTGCAATTGGACCTGCTTCATTTGAACCTTCACCTGAGTCTTCTTTAAGAACTGTTACTACAATTTCTGGGTTATATGCTGGTGCAAAGAGCGTAATCCAGGCATGAGGGGGCGTCTCCTCTCCTCCATGCTGGGCAGTACCTGTCTTGCAGGCGACAACTACATGACGCATATCCGAACTGCTTGAGGCAGCAGCTGTGATATTTTTATTGTCTATTACGAGTCTAGGATTTTTAACTTTGAAATTAAAAATCGGCCAGGCTGTACCGCCATCATTACACGCTCCGATCATACCTTCGCGGACGGAATTTACTGTTGCTGAGGAGAGGATATCAGTCTTGATGGGATGATCATCCATTTTAAGCACATGTGGTTTATATAAATCTCCTCCATTCGCTACGATCTGTGTCCAGAGATTTACCTGGAGAGGTGTAGTCAGTAAATATCCCTGGCCAATACCATAGATATAGGTATCTCCTAAATACCAATCTTCCCCAATATTTTTTTTCTTCCAGCCTTCATCAGGGAGCACTCCGGCTGCCTCACCTGGCAGATCAATACCTGAGACCTTACCCACTCCCATTTGAGACGCGCTGGAAACGAGGGTAGAAAGTCCCATCTTCGCAGCGAGCTCATAAAAAAAGATGTCATTGGAACGAGCTAATCCGCGAGTGACATTTACCTTTCCTTCTGTTCTGCCATAATCTGTGTAATACCAGTTGGAGTAGGAATACGGACCAATTTGAATTTTACCTTGATCATTTACCTCATAAGACTCATCAATCTTCTTACTTTGTAAGGCACCTGCTGCCATCACAACTTTAAACGTAGACCCGGGAGGGTAGGTTCCGCTGATGGCTCTATCCAAGAGTGGCTGATCATTACCCGTTAAAATCGAGGCTACTGATTTATATGCTGTATTAGTAGCGGTATAGGATGAACCCAAAGTAAAGAGATTAGGATCAAACGACGGCTTTGAGATAATCGAAAGGATATCTCCTTGGGGGGATGAGACAATCGCTGCGCCTTTAGCAACGTCTTTCATCGCTGTATATACGGCCTGCTGCAACTTGCTATCTAAGGTTAGATGGAGATCCTGCCCCGAAATAGGATCAGTCTGGCCAAGAACCCGGACTTCTTTTCCTGTAGCATCTACCTCTATGAGCTGTTTGCCATTAGTACCTCGGAGAAGCTTCTCATATTCATACTCAATGCCAGTCTTACCAATAAGATCTGTTGCTAAATAATCTTTATACTCTGGTGAATCGTGTTCTTCTTTGGTGATCTGTCCTACATAGCCAAGAACATGAGCAAAAGCATCTTTAAAGGGATACTGCCTAAGAGAATCAACTGAGATGTTCTGAGCACCTTTGGCAATAAGATCTAATGCCTTCTCTCGATCCATAATAATCGTTTTGTCATTGGTGGTTTGACGAAAACCTGGCTGATTATAAACAAGAGGAATATTATTACGATCAAATAAAACGCCTCGAGGAGCGTAGATAATCCTCGTCCTGGTACGATTAGAGTCAGAAAGAGTCCGGTAGTAACCCCCCCGCACTATCTGAAGAGAAACAATTTTGAGAAAAATTGTTACGGTTACGACAAGAAGCGCTATGAGAAGAACTTTACCACGCATAGAAGAAGGAGGATCATTCTCAGAAAAATGACGCCTTTTAATTTTTTCTGTGTGGATAGAGTCTCCAAAAGCTACTCCATGTTTCATAAGTGATTAACGCTTGCTTGTTTTTTGGATTTTTTAAGACGCAGCACTATATAGAAAAAACCTGCCAAAAACGTCATAGTGATTATCTGGATAAAGCTAGCAGGAACCGGAAAAATAATCAAATAAACAAAAGATGTTATAAAGGCTGCAATCATTATAAAAGGAAGTGAATTTACCTCAAATTTCTTCTCATACATTCCAATAAGGAATAAAACAATCAAAAATAAGACACTTGTCTGTCCGATAGGCCTCACTAAAAAAACATCCAAAATGATACCTGATAGGAATGCCACCAAGAATCCGTTGTTACTTTTACTAGCAATACGAAAAAGAAGAAGCGTAAGAAGAACTAAAGGAAGAGATGTCAAGGATCCTTCTAATATGAGAGCAATTATGACCAGTCCAATAAGAATCTTTTGCATAGAGCATTATTCTGATTTAAGTACGATAAAAAGTGTCGTAAGGTGAGTGACGTCTATAAGTGGTTGGATACGAGCGGTCTGAAAAAGATTACTGGCTTTTTTATCAACCGAGAGTATTTTCCCTATAACAAGTCCTGGCGGTATCCCGCTTTCATCACTGTCAGTACTTCCTTTTGTTACCACCAGATCTCCTTTCATAAGTGAATCTGAAAGGACAACATTATCTAAGAGGATACTTCCCTGCCCCTGTCCTTTACTAATTCCTAATGAATTTGTCTGGGAGGTAGTCGCAGTTACAGAGAAGCCTTTTTTGAAACTTAGATCAACAAGCGATACATGCTGATTTGCAATGGCCACTTTACCGACAACATTATTCTTATAAATCACTGCAGCATTATTGGTAATACCATCTTGTCTTCCTTTATCTATAACGATCTGCTCTGGAAGTGAAACTCCAGGGATAAATGCTTTCAGTCCGATGATATGAACTGGTAAGAGCGATGAAGAGGAAGGAGTAGTAGTAGCAAATTGGTCCCTAAGAGCTTGCATCTCTTTATCCTGCTCTTTATATTTAGCAAGCTGAGACTCAAGTTCTGCATTCTGCTCCTTCAGCTTCTGTAGGTCACTTGGATGACTATTATTAGCTGCATAGGCAGAAAAAACGCTCTTTTGCAGAGGTATTGTCCCCAGCTCCAAAAAACCAGTAAGACTCTGCCCCATGGAAGTAAGTGAAAGAATATAAAAAAGAAAAGATAGAAAGAGGAAAAATACAAAAACAATGGCTATATTTGAACGTTGCATCGTCATGAATATTGTAATAGGTTTACCCTATGAGGACAAGCCCAGCAGAAGAGTAAATTATTTCAATCCGCCAATTACTTTTACTCTATTAAGAAGATCTTCATCATCCAGCACTTTTCCTGTCCCGCGAACTACACTTGTTAATGAGTCATCAGAGAGGATAACCGGCATATGAGTTCTCTCAACGATCAATTGATCTAGTCCAGATAACTTTGCTCCTCCGCCTGTTACTAATAATCCCCTCTCTAAGATATCACCGAGCAGCTCTGGAGGGGCTTCCTCAATAACATCTGCAATTCCTTCAATAATCTGAGCAAGAACTGGAGACAAGGCCTCCCTGATTTCTGACTCGGATATTCTGATGCTCCGAGGCAGTCCTGTCTCTATGTCACGTCCTCTGATTATGGCTAATTTTTCTCCATGCTCTTCTTTAATATCAATATTCTCATTATCATCAGACTTGGTAACCTGTTTTTTGCGATTTTTTTTTGCACCTTTTTGATAAGCGCTGCCTATCTTAATTTTTACATCCTCAGCTGTCTTCTCACCTAAAAGTAACCCGTGGCGAAGTCTTACATAATGTAAAATCGCCTGATCCATATCATCTCCTGCATATTTAAGTGACCGGCTGACTACAATTCCACCGAGGGAAATAATAGCAATTTCAGTAGTGCCACCACCAATGTCAACGATCATGACACCCGTTGAACCGGATACTGTTATTCCTTCTCCGATTGCTGCTGCCATTGGCTCTTCGATAAGAAATGCCTGCCTTGCTCCCGCTGATAATGTCGCTTCCCATACAGCCCGTCTTTGGACTTCAGTAACTGAAGACGGAATTCCAATAACAACACGAGGGCGAGCTAGGAATGACTGGATAGGGCCAGACATTTCATGCACTTGTTTTATATAATGTGCAATCATGGCTTCAGTGGCGTCAAAATCGGAAATAATTCCTCCTTTTAACGGCCGTACTGTGATGATTGAAGCAGGTGTCTTACCTACCATTTTTTTAGCTTCGCTGCCAATTGCTATCACCTGTTTAGGCTTTTTACGCATAGCCACAACTGAGGGCTCCCGAATTACAATCCCTTTCCCCTTTACCCATACAAGAGTATTAGCAGTTCCTAAATCAATTCCAATATCGTGTGAGAAAAATGAAAAAAGCTTATCAAACATCACTATATGCTAAATTATTAAATTGCTAAAGGATAACAATAAACTATCTAACAATTTAACAATTCACCTCCCCATTCTACATTCTTGCTGGAGCTTTGCCAATATGCTACGATGGATAAATAATCTCTAGATGAAACTTTCTTCCTACTGTGACAAGATAATCCGCTGGTCTTTTTATGCTCTCCTTTTTTTCGTCCCGCTGGTCTTAACGAGTAATACCTCCGAGCTTTTTGAACTTAATAAAATGTGGCTAACATGGGGGCTGGCTGTTATTATTATCGGCTCGTGGTTAGTGAAAATGATTACTGAGAGAACATTCACTATCAAACGTACGCCTTTTGATATTCCTATCCTTCTTTTTCTTCTTTCTCAACTTATCTCAACCATTTTCTCTCTTGACTCTCGAGTCTCATTTTGGGGATATTATTCACGTTTTAATGGCGGATTTTTGTCTCTTCTTACGTACACTCTCTTGTACTATGCCTTTGTTAGTAACAGTACTCTCCGTGATGCTAAGCGCTTCCTTTTTGCAACTCTGTTGGGAGCAGTTGTAGTTATACTTTGGGGACTGCCTTCACATTTTGGCTATGATCCAACATGTTTATTATTTAGAGGCAGTCTGGATACTGCATGCTGGACTGACGCCTTTAAGCCTACTGCTCGTATCTTCTCGACACTAGGACAGCCAGCGTGGCTAGCTGCATATCTTGCTGCGCTTCTGCCAATTACCATGGCTATGACTATCTGGGAGAAAGAAAAAATTGCTGATATTCCGCTCCTTGCTTCTCTTAAAAAACCTAAACTCGTTGGGCTGTGGCTTCTATCAGGGTTTATGTATCTGTCTCTTCTTTATACTGATACAAGAGGCGGGTTTTTAGCTTTTTGGGCAGCCAATGGGCTGTTTTGGATAGGACTCTTTTTCATAAAGCTTTTTCCACTTCGTAAATTACTTACTTATTTTTTAGTATTTAATGCTTTATTTTTCTTCTTCAACTTTACCAGCGGAACCCCTATTCACCAGCTAGATATCCTTAGTCTTCGAGCCTTCCATGCAGCTCCTGCTCCGGCTCCCCAAAATGCTACCGATAGTGCTCCTTCCTCTCCTACGTCTCCCACAGCCTCAAAGACGGGAAATAATATTACAGACTCTGGTGATATCCGTCTCTTGGTATGGAAAGGAGCACTTGATATATGGAAAGCTCATCCGTTAATTGGGACAGGGGTTGAGACATATGCTTTCGCTTATTATTTACATCGTCCGGCAGCACACAACCTTACTTCAGAATGGGATTATCTCTACAATAAAGCACATAATGAATATCTTAATTATCTGGCGACAACAGGCGCTTTAGGGCTGGGAACACACGTACTTTTTCTGCTTACTTTCTTCTTTATCGCATTTGCAGAACTTAGGAAGGCAAGGTCTCTCCTTAAAAAAGAACTCAATAAAGAGAGTTGGCTGTATGCTGTCTCTCTGCCAGGAGCCTTCTTAAGTATTATCATCTCTAACTTTTTTGGATTCTCAGTCGTTATCATGAATGTCTTTCTTTACTTTATTCCCGTATGGCTCCTTTTCTTTAGCGATTATCCGCTTACTAAAAAATTAGAATGGGATATAACTGCTAAGATCAAAAAGAATCAGACTTCTCTCAACATTTATCAATGGACTGGTATTTCTACAGTAGTCCTTATTGGAGCTTTCTTTTTAATTCAGTTAGTGAGATTTTGGACTGCGGATGTATCATATGCTTTAGGTATGAATTTGGATCATGTCGGAGATGCATCTTCCTATCAGACTGCTTTCACCAATCTTCAGTCAGCAGTCAATACCAGACCCAATGAGCCTGTATTCCAGGATGAATTTGCTTTAAATATGGCCACTCTTGGCTCTGCATTTATCGCTAATAACAATGCAACAGTCGGGGCCCAGCTTGCAAATCAAGCAGTGGCATTAAGCGACAATATCACGACTAATCACCCCAATAATGTAGTCTTCTGGAAATCCCGTGTAAGAGTATTTTATCTTTTGGCCCAAATTGATCCGAAATATTATAAGAATGCATTGGAGGCAGTACTTGTTGCCAAAAAACTTGCACCAACGGATGCAAAGATTTCCTACAACGTTGGTGTCTTGTATGGACAAAATAATCAAATCCAAAAGGGCATTTCAGAACTCACCCATACTATATCTCTCAAACGAAATTATCGTGATGCATACTTTGCTCGAGCAATCTTCTATCACCAGCTCTCAGAAAGCGCTACTGGACAAGAGAAAATAAATCTCTATAACAAAGGTGTTTCGGATTTAAGATATATTCTCACTCATCTCGTCCCAAATGATGATGGTGCAAAAAAGACACTTACCTCATGGGGTGAGACGCCATAGTTAGATCCGATTGTATGATCTTCAATTTTTGCGTATAATGTTGAGCTGAGAAGTATGTTACCAATTATTCAAGCACCAAAGCCAGTTTTAGCTTCTATTGCTAGCCCTATTCAAAAAATTGATAAGAATGTCACCTCTCTTATTAAGGAGATGACTGAGAGCCTGCTTAATGCAAAAGATCCAGAAGGTGTGGGACTTGCAGCTCCTCAAGTAGGCAAATCACTCCAGCTCTTTATTATCAAAGAATCTAGCAAAGATCCGCTTCGGGTCTTTATCAATCCAAAGCTGATAATTCCGGAAGGTGAAAAACTGGCAAGTAATGATGAGATTGATAAAGAACACCATGAAGTAAAACTGGAAGGATGTCTATCTTTACAAGATATCTGGGGAATTGTTCATCGATATCCAAAAGTAGAACTATCGTATCTTAATGAAAGAGGAGAAAAATGCCATGAAGCCTTTGGAGGATTTATGGCGACAATTATTCAGCATGAATTTGACCACCTCCAAGGTATTTTATTCCCCCGGCGTGTACTTGAACAAAAAGGCCAGCTTTACAAATCAGTGAAAAATAAAAAAGGTGAGATGGAATTTGAGGAACTAACAGTATAGTATTTTGTATCTAGTATTCTTCTATATACCTAATACTAGATACTTGCCACTGAACTAATTCCCACATGAATAATAACTGTCTATGACAAATAATAAAAATTTAAGGGTGATTTTCTTTGGTACTCCATCCTTTGTCGTTCCCGTTCTTGCAGCGATTGGTAAAGACTTTAATCTTGTCGGAGCAGTAACCGCTCCTGATACAGAACAAGGCAGAAAAAAGGTCCTTACATCCCCTCCGGTTAAAATATATGCAGAAAAAAATAATATTGCTATTTTCCAACCGGAAAAATTAGATGATACATTCTTAGATAAGATAAAGGATACTAAACCAGATATATTCATCGTGGCAGCTTATGGAAAAATAATTCCTCAATCAATTATTGAGTTTCCTCCATTAGGATCTCTTAACATTCATCCCTCTCTTCTTCCCTGCTATCGCGGGCCATCACCTATTCAGACTGCCCTTCTTAATGGAGACCGCACAACAGGAGTTTCTATCATTAAAATGGATGAGAAGATGGACCACGGACCACTTCTCTCACAGTGGAAAGTTGATCTCAAACCTGATGATACTTTTGAAAAGCTCCACTTTTCATTATTTGATGATGCTGCAGAAAGATTACCCACTATCATACATGACTATGCAGAAAAGAAAATCCAGCCCGTTCCCCAAGATGACTCGTTAGCTACTTACTGCCAGATGATAACAAGAGCTAGTGGCTATTTTGATAGTACCAATCCTCCAGCACCTCAAGAATTAGATAGGATGATACGAGCTTACTATCCCTGGCCAAATGCATGGACCAAGTTAAAACTCTCCAATGGAAAAGAACAGCTAGTGAAATTTTATCCTGAAAATAGAGTACAAGTTGAAGGAGGTAAACCTATGAACTTGGAAGAATTCTTTAATGGACATCCTGAAATAAAAGAAAAAGTTTTAAAACTCCTGGGGGAAATTAACTTTGTGCAGTAGCTTCTGGAGCTGGTGTCTGTTCTGCTTCAATCTCTGCCATAACAACGGAGGTTCTTTTGTACATACGGAGACACTTCGTACAAAGTTTGACGCGTTTAGGCGCGCCGTTAATGACGACTTTTGCTGAGTGAAGGTTAGGTCTGAAAGTACGAACAGTTCGGCGTTTTGAGTGGGACACATTATGTCCGTACTGAACCCCTTTGTGACACATAAGACATTGCATTGCCATAAAAATTTTTTAGTCTCGAGACGAAACCAAGGTTTCTTCTCGACGCACCTTCGAAATAAATTCGATCTTGCTTCGCAAGAACGGTGCTGCTCTTCTTCCTTTTAAGATTAGAGACTTCCCCTTTCGAATTGATAGTATACTAAAAAAAGACTATAATTACAACAACGACCTCTCACATTAAGCGTAATCGGCACGTTAATATCTGGAGGTTTTTATTGTATGGAATCATTTTTTATCCCAATAAATATACTTATCTTCGGCATCGCGATTGTCGTTCTTATTTACTCTGCGATATTACATGAGATTGCACATGGATTTGTGGCAGAACGTCTTGGTGATCCTACAGCTCGGCTTTTAGGCAGACTAACGCTTAACCCCCTGCCTCATATTGATCCTTTTCTCAGTATTCTCCTGCCTCTTCTTCTCTTTTTATCTCCTACCAAAATTATTTTTGGCGGAGCCAAACCTGTCCCTATTGATCCTTATAACCTTAAAGACGGTAGAAAAGATGTAGCTCTCGTGTCATTTGCAGGACCGGCGACCAATATCGCTCTGATGCTTATTGCATACGCTCTCTTCACGATTTTTTTTCATAAGGATCAAGGGTATTTTTTTGATCTAGTTTTTAGATCAGCATACACTATCCACTCAATCACTGATCTTCTCGCTTATATTTTGGTAGATATTATGTTTACTAATCTTTCCTTAGCTGTTTTCAATCTATTACCAATTCCCCCGCTTGATGGATCAAAGATCTTTGCTCTCATTCTCCCTGAAGGGTTAGCTAACACGTATTTATCCTTAAGTTCGTTTGGAACTCTTATTCTCCTTCTCCTTCTGATGTTCCCTGTTGGAGGATTCTCTCTTATGAATGTAGTTGGTTCGATTCTCACCTACTCGTTAACTCTCCTGGGGCTCTGGACTCCCTAATTTAAAGGTTGACACTCCTTCTATGGAGAACTATACTGAGTCAACTCTTTGATACTAGAGGTGGTTGCAATTAATTTTTTCTACAAATCATTTCATTGAGGTAGTCGCCTAAGGCGACCACAAGGTGGGGTTCTTGCGTCCTTCGACGTTGAGACAGCCTCCCTAATTTTACTTTTCAAGAAAATGAGCAGCCAAAAACCTCGGTACTCAAAGAGTTGAACTTATTACAAACCAGACATAGCATACAGCAGTCTGGTTTTGTTCTTTTTGAGACTACATTCTCACTTGCCCGCTTCCTCACTCTTTTGGTACAATTATGCGTACTTCTGAATTTCTACGTTAAGTTTACACTGAGCGTAGCCGAAGTGCCGACTTAGCTCAGCGGTAGAGCAGTTGTTTTGTAAACATCAGGTCGTCGGTTCAAATCCGACAGTCGGCTCAGAATATCCTAGTTATTTCTACGTTCTTGCCAAAATGTTGCAGGCATTTTGAGAGAAGAAACCGACAAAATGCCGAAGTGCGGATGTAACGAGCACGGAGGCTGGTAGTCGAGTTTCGACGAGCTGAATTGGCGGAGTAGTCAATCGCACCTCGCTGTAGACGAGGCGGTCGAAAGGCCTACGGGAGTGCAAATCTCTCATTCAGCACTAGAAGAATTAATCTTTTGACTCAGGCCGATGTGGCTCAGTGGGACGGAGCAAAGCGAATCCGCCTGCTTGACAGGGATGGACGAGCGAGTTCTTCTCTAAAACTAACTGGCTTGCTTAGGATAAAAATGCTTGCCGATGTGGCTCAGTGGTAGAGCGAGTTCTTGGTAAGAACTAGGCCATGGGTCCGATTCCCATCATCGGCTCACTTTTCTTTCTGCCTCAGATCATGTATAATATCGCTCTAGGAGGACTAATTTATGCCAAAAAAAGGTGAACATCGAATAATAATTGGACTTGTCTGTCAGGTTTGCAAAAACCGCAATTACGTCTCACAAAAAAATAAGCTTGAGACTCCAGATAAGTTGAAACTTAACAAATTCTGCAAACATTGCCGAAAAGTTACTGAACATAAGGAAGTAGAAAAATTGAAATAAATTTTAATTTTTGTTTTGCTTATGGCATATAGCTACTAGTAAATGGTTAAAAAGGAAGCGCCAATGGCGCTTTTTTAGTATAATAGAGACCATTAGCCATAGGCGATCTGCCATTTGCTAATAGAGGGCTGTGGTGAAATGGTATCACGGCGGTCTCCAAAACCGCTTTTCCCAGTTCGAATCTGAGCAGCCCTGCAACTCTCCCTAAACTGTCATGCAACTCTTTAATGTTAAGATAGAATGGTGAAGTTTGATAAAAATAAACAAGTAACAATTTTCCTCGTATTAATAATTGCCTGGTATTTAATTAGTTTTCTAATTCCTTATAACACACTTGCCAATTCTCTTGGGATAGTAAATCTCAGTGGCGGACACTCCTGGCCTTTGTCATTTTTCCTAATGGATGTTCTTGTAATAATCTCAACTGTCCTGTTCATAATTGTCGTTATGCAGAGTATAAAAAAGAAACAATTTCAATGGCTATTATTAGTTATTCTGTTAATTTGGCCATTAATTACTGTATGGACAACTCTCCAAGACCTCATATTTAGCCCAATAGCTCCATAGAAGAAGTATTTAATAAGAAAGTCATCCCATTAAGAAAATTATTCTCTATTTTTGTCCAAATTGTTCGAAGATCACTTACTAGTGCCTCCTGATATATTTTGAGATTGTTTTTGGTTCTGCTATACTCCCCGATACATGTCTGAGATTGAAAAATTTTATCCGAGAGTAGATAATCTCGGAAAAGAGTGTACCTGGTGGAACAAGTCTATTGGCTGTACTTTCCCGAAAGCAGAGATGGAAGGCAGAACTAGCTGTGAGGGTATCATCGATGACGTATGTCTTTACTTAAAAGATGGAAGAAAACCTGCAAGTCTTAGCTCAGAACAGATACTTATGTTAAAAACCACGCCTCCATCCCCTAATAAACTCTCCATACCTCCTGGTGATATCACTAAAGAATAAGTAATGTTGAGGGTTAGAAGGGATAACCTTTGAGGCCCTGGATGCCTTTGAGCACAGCTACTTCACCCATTATGGAAGTTACATGACCATTAATTATATTAGCGATGAAATCATATGCTTTTCTCTTCCCCATCCCAAACGCACTCATATCAACATCCTTCTCCAAATCCGAATCGGTTAAGGAAGCGACATACTCTTCACTGGCAGCATAGACTGCTTTCGCATACTTACGGAATTTTTCTATATCTACATTCACTTCTTTCAGCCATTTTGGGTATGCTACTTCCCAATCAGTTGGCTGGAGCTCACTTGCACCAGTAGTATCTTTAAATGCTGTTTCAAAAAGAGGCTTAGTCTTTTTAAGAAAATGATGGACAAAGAAATCTTCGGAGAAGACTACGTGGGCATATGTTCCGGCGATAGGATTAGCAGTACCTGGAGGCATAAAATGAGCCACTTCATCAGTTACTCCTTCCATTGTCCCTTCAAGACTTTCATGTGCTGATTTCAGTTGATTAAGGAGGACTTCAACAGCAAGGTTACTCATAAGCTATAGTATACCAAAGTATAGGAAAAGTTTGTAACAAAAACATAATTAAGCTGATAAGATCCTGATAGTCTCAGTCCACTGCTTAAAAGCTTTCAGCTCTGCTTCTTCTCTACTTAATTCCCCTTCACTTATGTCCTGGTTATAGTATGCTAGTTCACGGAGGACTTCTTCCCGATCAAAATCATCATGGTACATAAGACGCAGGAAATCCTGAGTGTCGCTCTCTTTCATCTCACGAAATCCTTCTTTTTCTCTTTCCTCAGGAGACATTGCTGCTAAGCGAGTCATACTCAGTATTTTTGCTGCCATAAGTCCAGCTACAGAAATTACTTCGAATTCATGAGCATTACCATTAAAATCCTGAAGTGTCTTTGTGACGATATTTCTTTGTTGATCCGGTTCAAAGATATCAAGCTCTATCCTCCTGCGCATCTCCCAAGGCTTATCATCAGCATCTTCTCTATATTCCATAAACCAGTCATCACTCGTATGCAGTTTCCATTTGGTTTTTTCTAATGCCAGCTGCTGTCCTACTTTTTCTTTTATCTCTCCCATGCTCACACTCTCAGGGATAAAAAATACCCCATCCATATCACTATGAAATCTGCTTACCTTTCCACCATCGAGGGCATCGACAGCATATCCGCCCGTTAAAACAAAAACAAAATTATTATCCTGTGCGTACTGGCGAAGATTTGAGAGTGTTTGGATGTCATAAGCCATTTTTTCTCTCTGTTCAGGAGGAAAAGAAGATTCTTTAGGTAGAGAAGATTCTCCAAACTCAGTCATATTGAAATAGTAGCACAGGCTACAACTTTTCCATCTCTCCCCAATTCTTACCTATCTTTACATCAACCTCAATAGGAACTGAAAGTGGGTATACTTCACACATTATTTTTTTAATCATCTGAGTCAACTTTTCTATTTTTGCTTTATCATCAGGGACCTCGAATACCAAGTCATCATGAATCTGGAGAAGGAGCTTTACCTCTTTTTCTTTGGATAAGACTTCGCGATCAATATCAATCATCGCTTTTTTCATAAGATCCGCTGCAGTTCCCTGGATCGGATAGTTCATCAGAACACGTCGCATAGAGTTATCAATAGACTTCTGCTGGGGATACTCAAAGACATAGCGCCTTCGCCCAAGCATAGTCTCAACAAATCCATTAATTTTTGCCTGCTTAAGGTAATTCTCATAATACGTCTGAATTTTAGGATAGGTTGCATAAAACGTATCGATAAACCCCTGCGCCTCATCAACAGGTATGGTAAGTCCCACACTCATACCATAACTGCTCATGCCATAAATAATGCCAAAGTTAATCGTCTTGCCTACCACCCGCTGCTCTTTTGTGACTGTTTCATAGGGAACATGGAAAATCTGACTAGCTGTTATCTTATGAACATCACGATTATTAGTAAAAGCATCAATCAGCTTCTCTTCTCCTGTCAAATGAGCCAATATTCTTAACTCCTGCTGAGAATAATCAAATGACAGAAAAATATTCCCCTTTCCTGCCACAAAGCATGATTTAATTTTCTGACCAAACTGAGACGATACCGGAATATTCTGAAGATTTGGATTTGATGAGGAGAGCCTTCCTGTACTCACAGCCACTTGGTTATAGGTCGTGTGAACTCTCTTCTTCTCATCCACTTTGTCTATAAGGCTCTCAACATAGGTTGATCGGAGCTTAGTCAGCTCACGATAGTTAAGAAGGTCAGCAACAATTGGGAATTGCTCTGCAAATTTGGAGATCTCTGCCTCATTAGTAGCATATCTTCCAGTCTTGGTCTTAGAGAGCGGAACTCCGGCTTTTTCTGCCAGGAAATTTCCTACCTGGATACTTGAATTAAGATTAATGTCAAATCCGACTTCTTTTTTTATTTTTTCATCCAGGACTGTAATTGCCTTCTGAATTTCCTCTCCTACTATTCTCAAGCGCTCCGTATCGAGCTCAATTCCGTTCAGCTCCATCCTGGCTAAAATTTGGATGAGAGGCATCTCAATTTCAGTAAATAATTTTTGCAGCGTTGGTATTCCCTCAAGCTTTTGACGTTGGATGCCAGCTAATTCCCCAAGAGATTTTGCATGATAGTCCTGTAAGGCTCTCTCTTCTGTTGGGATGTAACGACCATCCGATAAGAGAAATTCTGCCACCATACAGTCAAAGACTTCCTCATCCTTATTAAGCTCTTCATATTGAGACTTTGCGTCCCACACTGCTTTCTCCATTAGAGCGATTATAAAAAACTTTCACCTTTGGTACAATCAGGGAATGTCAAAAATACGTTTATCCTGGATCGATATCTGCCGTGGGATCGGTATCTTATGTGTTATTTATGCCCATGGCCTTGGTGCAGATAAATTCAGGTATCTTTTCTATGCTTTTCATATCCCTCTCTTTTTCTTTCTTTCAGGTGTTACTCTCCACCATAAACAGCATGAAAGTACTCTCCAGAGTATTAAAAAAGGTGTCAGAGGGATTCTTTTCCCTTATTTTCTCTTTGCTCTTCTGAGTTATGGCTTATGGCTTCTTCCTACTATACGTACTTTTCATCTCCATGATTTTATTCAGGTTGTTATCAATATTTTCTACGGGAATGGAAGCGGAAAACAATTTTTCTATAATGCTGTCTTGTGGTTCCTTCCCTGCCTTTTTGCTACCCGTATCCTTTTTACAGTCTTAAGTAATATCAGTAATAAAAGTAGAATCCTTATCCCTCTATTGGTAAGCTGCTCAATTGGAGGGTATATCCTCGCTACCTTCTATCCTCTCAAGCTTCCCTTTGGATTTGAGACAGCGCTTAGCAGCGTAGCATTTTTTGGACTTGGGTATCTCTATAACAGTAGCCCCGAAATAAAAAAGTTCCTAGAGAATAGAAAAATTATGGCTGCTCTTATACTGAGTATTCTTACTTTCCTTTTAGCAACGCTTAATTTCCACCTCACAGGGCACCAGGTAGATATGAGGCTCAATCGTATGGGAAATTATTTCTTATTTTATCTCAGTGCAGCCTGTGGTATCGGAATGTGTGTCAGCTGGAGCTATATTATTATGAAAAATAACGTATTAGAGTTCTTAGGCAGAAACTCAATGGTGCTCTTTATTTCTCATCTTATTATTTTCAGTTATATCTCAAAATTTTTGTTTATCTGGCTGGATCCTGCCACTATTTCACATTTTAGAAATCTTTATTTTGCCCCCTTGTATTCAATTATTTCAATCCTTCTCATTTGTAGTGTCTTGAAGATCTATCAGCGCCTCCATATAATAAAGCAGCGTGAAAGAATCTTCTAAAAAACCTATCTTGTCTCATACAGAACTTCGTATCGTTATTTTCAGTCTCAGTATCCTCTCACTAGGCTTAGCAATTGCCTGGATAGGCTTTATTATCTTGGTAAAATAAGCAATTTTAATCCTCTCAATTATCTTGAAAGGATAATCTGATCTCTTGTTTTTTTACTGTAAATTATTAATACTAAATGATAGTTACATGAAGTATATCTTTATCACCTTCTCAGGACTTGGCCTCCCTATCGCTCATAAACTCCGTCAACAAGGCTTTGAGGTTGTAGTAGGAGTTATTCAGGACATTAAGGATTATGTTATGGACGGAGAAATTGCCACTGAATCAGAGCAAAATAAAAAACGCCGTCTCAAACTTTTTCAGAATATGCTTCCTATTGAGGATGCCTATGCAGTTGTTGAGAAAATGAAGCAAATTCCTGATCCTCAGGAATGGTTTGTCTTCTTTGAAGAGAACAATCTTTTTCGTTGGGCTGATATGGTACGGGATTTAGGCTTTCATGGCAACTTCCCGACTAAGGATGACTTTCTCTTTGAAGTGGATCGGGAGAGAGCTAAAAACTTTGTCAAAGAACACTATGCTAAATTGTACACACCAGAGATTATCGACTTCCAAAAAATCGATGATGGAGTAAAATTTCTTAAAGACAGTAAAGATATCTGGGTACTCAAAGGTCAGCACGACAGCGCTCGAACCTTCGTTCCAACAGTTGAAGATCCAGAATTAGCCAACAACCAGCTCATCGAGGTCTTAACCAACTTCCCTGAGAATTATGAAAGACTCGGCTACATTTTAGAACGCTTTATTCCCTCTATTATCGAGATGACTCCTGAGAAGTATTATTACGATGGTGTCCCTCTTGGAACCTCTATTCTTTTTGAGAACAAATCATTTGGTAGTGGCAATATCTCGGTCCAAACAGGCTGTGCTGAGGACCTCGTCTTCCCAACTGATATGAATGACAGAATCAATAAGATAGCTTTTCCTCCCATAGTTGATGAAATGGCCAAGGAACATAAAGGCTGGTTTATCTGGGATGCATCGATCTTAGTGAGCAAAAAAGACGGCAAGATGTATTTTGGCGAATTTTGCTCTAACCGTCCTGGCTATAACTGCCTCTTTACCGAACTTGCTCAGTGTGGTTCGATCGACAGTTTTTTTACGAGTATAGTTAAAAAACGTAATCCTTTTACCTTAGGAACTGTCGCCTCATCAGTTCGGGTCTTTAATATGAATCATGATGACGACGATGCTGTATCAGCTGATATTCTGGTTAACTACAAACCAGAAATTGAGAAAGACGTCTGGCTGTGGGACGTAAAGCGGAATTCGCGAGGGAATCTCGTTTCTATCGGCTCAGATTGGAATTTAGCTATCATAACTGGAGCAGGTAAATCCATTAATGAAGCTGTTAATAGACTTTATCGTAATGTGGATGGCTTTGCATTTGTTGGAGCATACTACAGACCCAAAGATGATTATGTCTCGATGGATTACACATCAAGTATCCTTAACCGCATTAATTATGGTGTAGAGAGGGGTCTTTATCACCTTCCTTTTGATGTCCGTATTGGAGATATCAATGCCACAGTTTAATATAGCAAGAATAATCTTATAGTTTTACTTTTCTCCTTTTTTTGCTACAATTCTTCTATTCGTGAATTTGAGGCCTGACACGTGTTAGGCACTACTCGATTTCCGTAATGAATAGTAGGAAGGAGCGTTCAATGCAACGTTGTTTTCGCCTCATGATCCGTAAGGAGATCCCTAGCGATGGGAGTCTTCCAAAGCATGAGGAGTCTCTCCCGCTGCTCCAAGAAATCGAGGCACGTCTTGGCCTCGATCAAGGACAATTCCGTCGTCGTGATGGAAAAATCGTCCAAGAACTCGACGGAACGTATATGCTCAAAGTTCCCGAGAAGCAGAGGGAACACCTCTGGGAGATTAAGAATATCGTTCGCGGGGCTGGCTGCAGAGTCGTGCAGACGCTTGACCCTCGCGGACGCGAGTTCACCATCAAAAAACCCCAGGAGGGGTTCGAATTAGATCCTGAAATGGAACTGATCGTCCAATCACGGCTCGAACGAGCCTGGAAGGGAACGATTATTCGCTGATAAGACAACACCTTCCGACAGGGGGTCCTAGGCAAAGCCTAGGACCCCCTACTCACAATAAATCTTATAGTTTTTACTTCTCCCCGCCTTTATGCTAGAATTCCCCTACTCGGAACCAAGCTCTCTCTGACGATTGAGTCAGCCTGAGCTGAAGCTCCGTCTACCCTTCAGCCACGTCGGCTAAGGATTCGCACGTTTGAGTTTTAAAAAAGGAGTTCACCGTGGACTGGTTAACGACATCTGTCCGTCCGCCGTATGCCCTATTAGGTCCGTGGTGGGGGGTGTTGGTCACCCTCTTACTCGGCTTCGGTGGAGTCATGCTCGTTCGCTTGCGCTATGAGCACAAGTTCTACTTCTTGCGCTGGCGCACGTTCTGGCTTGGCGATTCGATTGCCATCGGCCTCGTCTACGCGTTCTTCGCTGGTCGCGCCTTGCGCGACTACGAAGCGAGCAACTGGTACACCCAGCGCTGGGTGTATTTAGTGCTCTGCTTGCTGGGGCTCACCCTGGGCATCTACCTTCTGAAGGAGGCGGAACGCACAAGATCTCTCACGGCTGAGGATATCTTCAATCCGAGTGAGCTTTTCCACACCCTGATCACCTGGCCATCCTTCGCTATCCTGATCGGCGGAAGCCTGATCCCGATCTGGACCAGTGAGACTTCGGTCTGGAATAAACTGGGCGCAACGCTGGGACTCGCGATGCTGATCGTCCTGATCGGATACGACACCTTCTTCAATCCTGAACGGTCACTGCCGGGACGCTGACTCGACGTGCGGCAGAGCAGCCTGGCTCAGCCAGGCTGCTCACGCACTACCTATTTATAAAGGAAGCTGAACAGTAAATGTGGACCCTTTTTGAGAAGAACTCTCAATACTTATTTCCCCATGATGCGCCTTTACAATCTCATTGATTAAATAAAGCCCTACCCCTAGTCCTTTAATGGATGAATTAACTTGTCCCCTCTGAAATCTATCAAAGATTTTCTCCTGCTGTTCTTTCGGAATACCTATCCCCTCATCAGTGACGTTAAGAAGCGCATACTTCTTATTCTTGGTTAATTCAATCGTAATCGGCTTACCATTTCCGTACTTAATGGCGTTGGTGACAAGATTGGTTACTACCTGCTCGAGCCGTATCCGATCCCAATTCCCGATAACTCTTGGGGAGAGATCAAGGGTAATTTTATTTCCTTCCTTAGCAGCTAATTCTTCAAGGCGAGTCACCACTTCTTTTACTGTTCTTGTGAGATCGGTTTTTTCTTTCTCTAGTTCCAGTCTACCGGTTGTAATAAGTGAGATATTAAGAAGATCATTAACTAACTTACTCAGTCTTTTACTTTGGGAGATTGTACTCTCTAATGAAACCATCGTCTTTTCGATTGAAAAGTTAGCCAGTGATTGACTCTTGATACTTCGGAGGACAGTCTGCAGCTGCAAGAGCATCGACGTAAGCGGTGTCTTTAATTCATGCGAAGCAATTGATAAGAATTCATCTCGTGCTTGAATAGCGCTTCGAGCTTCTTGATAAAGAGTCGCATTATCGATAGCAATTGCTACCCGACTAGCTATCTCCTGAGCAAATAGGAAATCTCTCTTTGTATAAAGCCTTCCTTTGCTAAATGAACCAAAGCCAATAGTCCCTGCAGTCTTGTTGCGAATCTTAATGGGGACAACGATATTAGACAGCATATTTATTTTCTTAAAGATTTTCTCCTGAGCTGGATCTGTGCTGCTATCCTTTCCATATGTTTCAGGGACATGGGGATAATAGATCGGTTTACCGCTACGAAATACACGTGCTGTCACACGTCTGGAATTAGCATTAGGAGGATATTTCCCCCCTAATTCTCTGAAAAGACGTTCTTTCTCTTTTGTAATTGCCTTTATTTCTACGAGATCCATTTGATCACCACTCCGATTAATATAAATCTCACAGATGTCAGCAAAGGAAGGAACGATAGCAGAGACAACCTCAGAAAGCGTTCGGTGAGGATCTAGCGAGACAAGCTTACTGTTAAGATCTGCCATTAATTCCAGCTCATGCTGATTGCTGCTTCTCTCAATCGTTGTTGCCAGGACATGAGCTAAGGCAAGGAGAAAATTAACATCATCTTTGGTAAAAACTCTTTTGATGCTGGTATGTACACTTAATACGCCGTATGGACGTGGATGGCCTGGGATCAGGACACTCAATCCACTGGTTATGGGCTGTGAAGTCATCTCTTGGCTACCGCTAAATCGCTTTTCTTTAGCAAAATCGGTAATAATCACCGGCCTCTTGGTTTGGAGGGTATAGCTGGCTTGGGAGCCTGTCTTGGCATCTATAAGCTTTCTCCCTACCACACCTTTTTTCCAGCCAATCCCTGCACTGAGTCTTAGTAATTTTTCATCCGGTGATAACTCAAAAAGTGCCACATAATCTACATCAAGCGCCCTAGAGATAGATCGGACAATACGATCCATGACGAGATTAATATTATTTTCTTCAAGTCCAAAAGCTCCAAGCGTCGCAATGAGTGATTGCTGAGCTGCTCGGTCTTGCATAGACTCGAAGTTTTTATTACGTCTATGGATCAGGAAAAGCACCAGAATAGACTCAAAAATAAAGAGAAAATATTGAAATAAACTTCGAGCAAAAGCAGCACTGCCGTTAACAAAATTAGGCTGTATAGAAACTACCCAGCTGAAAAGGAACCCAAAAATAAGCGTAGTAACCCCAGCACGTAATCCGCCATACCAAGCTGTAATAAGCACAGCTCCTAACAAAAAAAGGAAAGGACTGGTCGATCCTAAAACAGCTTTTGTCCCGAAAAAAAGAAATGAAGTGGTAATACAAGCTACTATTACCAGACCATAACGGAAAAATGAGGAACGTCTATTAGTAAATGGTATCGCTTTCCCTAAACGCTCGGTAAGAGGGCTCTTAAGTTGACTCTGCATCGTCTTACAAAAACTTCCTTATTGGGCACTAGTATACACTAGTACTGGTGTATTGATAAAGCTCCAAAATCAACTCTTTTTACTATCCGCTGATGTGATGCTGCTCTTTATTTCTTACATATTTTGCAGGCAAGGGATAGACTGAAAGTGCGCAGCATGAGAGGGCTAGCCCAAGAAGCGCACCCCCTACCACATCACTTGTCCAATGTTCTCCCAAATAAATTCTTGAGACGAGCATAGTCACTACATACACACCGATTATACTGCTGGCTAGTACTTTAAGTCCTCGCGACCATCTAGAATGCCAAATAATAAATAACAAAAGACAGGCTACTATAACTGCTCTGCCACTATGTCCTGAAGGATAAGAGAACTCAGTTCTCACATGGAACTGATCAAACTGAATTACCCGCTCTGTCCGAAGCATGAACTCAGGAGGAGGCGGATGATTGACCATATATTTGCCAAACAGCTCAAATATATGAAATGCTACAAAAGCACCAAAAAGGAGAACTCCTGCCAGTAATTTACGCCAGATAAGAAGAATTACAACTAAAACTACAAGTGTCGGTTCAAAACTGCCTATATCACTAAAAAGAGAAAAGATCTCATCAAATCTTCGAGGAATATTATTCTGAAGCTTTACCGTCGTATCAAAGTCGATACCAGTAAAAAGATCTTTATGGACGAGGTAGGAAAAAATGACAAAGAAGAGAAATAAGGCTAATCCTGCCAGCAGAAAAACGAGATTTTTACGCATCTGTCTATCATAGCATAGAGAAAAAAAGGGGCTACTCTTGAGTTACACCTTTGAGATAAGCAGTAAATTTATCTTTTATTTCTGGATGTTCGAGAGCAAACTCAACCACAGTCTTAAGATATTCCAATTTGTTACCCGTATCATAGTACTTTCCATCTTTAATTTCAGCTGCAAGTACACGTTTCCCATCCTGCAGCATCAGCTTAAGGAGATCATTATAATAAAGTTCATCCCCTTCTCTCAAATTCTCTACAGCCTGATCAAGATAATCAAAGACATCAGGAGTAAAAATAGTCCCACTAACATTTGCTAGATCTGAAGGGGCATTATCTTTACCTGGTTTTTCCACAATTACCTTTGCGTCGATAAGTCCTGGACGAATCTCCTCTCCCCCCGCAAATCCATATCGATCATAATCTTCATCTTTCTTAGCTTTAATGCTACCAAGAACTGAACAATCGAATTCTTCATATAGCGCTATCAACTGTCTGAATCGCGTTGGAGAAGCTTTAATAAAATCGTCACTCCAAGTATAAATAAAGGGTTCATTACCAACGATGTGGCGGACATTCAGAAGAGGTGTACCATTTCCATACGGTCCTTTTTGGCGAACATAAATAAAGTTAGCCATTTCAGAGATACGCTCAGTCTCTTGAAGGAGAGGTAATTTTTTCTCGCCTCCCATCCTAAGATTCTCCACAAGCTCCATGCTGGGACGATCAAAATGGTCTTCAATAGTCCGCTTGTGATAACCAGTTACTAAAATAATATCTTTAATACCTGCATCGATTAATTCCTCAACGATATATTGGATAATCGGCTTGTCAACGACGGGAAGCATTTCTTTAGGCATGGCTTTTGTCTGAGGAAGAAAGCGGGTGCCAAAACCTGCTGCGGGGATCACGGCTTTTCGAATTTTTCTTGCCATAAGAATAAACCTTATGATAGCAGTTACCACTCAAAATGCAAGAGGTTATTTACCTCGCTCTAGAGTGTACTTTACATGTCTGTCCCAATTTGATAAAATTATGGCTACTATCCTGAACCTGAGGATATCAAGGGGGAAGGATTTTTTTAACGTTGATAACTTATGACATCGCCACTCACCTTTGTTCAACAAACATATGATGAATTAAAAAGGGTTGTGTGGCCGACAAGAGAACAGCTATTCCGGCTTACTTTTGTCGTCATAGCCATCAGTGTAGTCGTTGGGGTTTACATTGGAGGCATTGACTTCGTCTTAACCAAACTTACACAGGAATTAATAAAATAACTATGGCAGATACAGATCCAAAAGTAGTAACAGAAGAAGAAATTAAAGCAGCTAGTGAGTCTAGTGATGCTAAGTGGTACATCGTCCACACCTACGCAGGACATGAAAATAAAGTAGCTCGTAACCTTAAGCAACGTGTCGAGACAATGGGTTTTGAAACCCGCATCTTTGATATCATCGTCCCTACCCGCCAGACAATTAAAGTCCAGGGCGGTAAAAAAGAAGAAGTGAGTGAAAAAATCTTTCCAGGATATGTCCTAGTTAAAATGATCTTGGATGATGAATCATGGCTTCTTGTTCGTACCACTCAAGGCGTCACAGCTTTCATCGGTGCTGGTAATAAACCAACTCCAATTTCAGAAAAAGAAGTGGAAGCAATTCAGCAATTCATGACACAAGAGGAGCCTCTTTACAAGACTGCTTTTGTTATGGGCGAAGCAGTAAAGATCATAGATGGACCATTCTCTGATTTCTTAGGTACTATTGATAATATAGATGAAACCCGTGGCAAGCTTCGCGTACTCGTCTCTATCTTTGGTCGCGAAACACCTGTTGAATTAGATTTCTTGCAAGTTCAAAAGATTTAATTTATAATCTGAATCTCATTGGGAGTTTAGACAAGTTCTATACGCTTGTACCAGTGATTGATACGTCTTCTCTAGATGGCCTCAATCCTGTACTCCCGCCAACTATTATGGCTAAAAAAATCAAAACATTAATCAAACTTAATATTGCTGCTGGAGCTGCTACTCCTGCACCTCCTGTCGGACCTGCTCTTGGACAGCATGGACTTCCTATCATGGAATTTGTAAAGGCATACAATGACAAAACAGCTGACCAAAAAGGTAATATCCTTCCAGTTGTTATTACTGTTTATGAAGATCGTACTTTTACTTTCATCACTAAAAAACCTCCTGTTGCTGAAATGATCAAAAAAGCACTCGGTCGCGCTGGATCAAAAGCACCTGGCAAAGAATCAGCTGGAAGTATCAGTCGCTCTCAAGCAGAACAAATTGCAAAAGACAAGATGGAAGATCTAAATACTGATGATCTTGAAATGGCCGTCCGCATCGTAGCCGGTGCAGCTCGAAGTATGGGAGTGGAGGTTACTAACTAATGGGAAAAATTAGAGTAAAAGCAGTTGGAGACGAAGAATTAGAACTAAAACAAGCTGAAGAAGCAAAAGCTCGCAAAGTCCTTCGACAGGCTCAGGATAAAAAAGCTGAGAAGCAGGAAGCTTCTACTGAGGAAGTTCTGGAAGCAGCTCCAGCAGAGGAAGCGCCAGTTGAAAAGAAAGCTAAGAAAGAGAAATTTCAAAAAGCAAAAGGCTCTCGACGCTCAAAATCATATACAGCTAAAGCAGAACTCGTTGATAAAAATAAGCATTACAGTCTTGATGAAGCTATTAAGCTCCTTCCTGAACTTAAAAGAGCTACATTTGATGAGACTGTGGAAATCCACCTCACAACTACTGAGACTGGTGTCTCAGGCAGTGTCAGTCTTCCCCACGGAACCGGTAAACAAATGAGAATTGCACTTGCTCATGGTGCAGATCAAGCAGAAATCGATGCATTACTCAAAAAAATTGACGGCGGTACTATTGATTTTGATATCTTGATCGCAACTCCTGATGCTATGCCAAAATTAGCTCGTGCTGCTAAGGTCTTAGGACCTCGCGGACTTATGCCAAATCCTAAAAATGGCACTGTTACTCCAAACCCAGAAGAAGTTGCTAAGAAGTATGAAGGTGGACAGATTAACTTCAAAACTGAGGCTAAGTTCCCTCTTCTCCATGTAGCAATTGGAAAAGTATCATTTGGTGATGCAAAGATTAAAGACAATGCAAAGACAGTTTTAAGTGCAATTGATAAGAAAAAGATTAAAAATGCGACTCTTAAATCGACAATGTCACCAGCAATCCGCCTCGATTTAGCAACGCTTTAAGCTTGACGCAAGGCTAACTATCTGGTATCATTATCAAGTCCTAAGACAGCGGGACCACTGCATATGGCGAATAGCTAATAGCAAATGGTTAAAAATTATCCCGCCGAGGAGCATAATCAGCGTCTAGAAATTAGTTTCTAGCGTTTAGTTTAACTAGACGCTATACGCTAATCACTAACATCTGAAAACTCCTCTTAAGGAGTTTTTTTATTATTATGGCAAAAGCAGCAGGAGGAAAATCATACCAACCAACAGCCCACCTTGGTCGTGGTCGCAAGGAAGAATTAGTTAAAGAGCTTTCTGAGAAAGTCTCCAAAGCTAATGCATTTGTCTTTGTGAACTACCAGGGCCTTACTCATTTACAACTTGAAGGCTTAAAGAAAGCTTCCAGGAAGTTAGATGCTGAGTTCGTCGCAGTTAAAAATACCCTCATGCTTCGGGCTCTGTCTGACTATAATCTATCAGATGAGGATAAAAAGAACTTTGAACAGCCGACAGCTACCCTCTTTATCTATGGTGAGATTGTCGCCCCTCTTAAAGAATTAGCTAAGACCTCCAAAGACTTAGGTCTTCCTACAGTAAAATTTGGTCTTTTGGATAAGAAAGCAATTTCTTCCGATCAAGTACTCAAACTTGCTACTCTCCCACCGCTTCCACAGATGCGTGCGCAGTTACTTGGCATGATGATGTCTCCTGTTCAAGGCCTTCACCGAGCACTTTCATGGAACATGCAGACTCTTGTTATGACTCTTAATGCTATCGCTAAACAGAAAGGAGCGTCTAGTTAATTAGCGCTTAGTGTTTAGTTAGTTAACTAACTTCTAGACGCTAGTAACTAATCGCTACGTGGAGGAGGTGAACAGATTTTATGGCAAAATTAACTAAAGATGAATTAATGCAAGCAATTGAAGAAATGTCTGTTCTCGAACTTTCTGATCTCGTTAAAGCTCTCGAAGAAAAATTCGGAGTAAGTGCAGCAGCTATGGCAGTTGCCTCAGCTCCAGCAGCAGGAGGCGCAGCAGCAGCTGACGCAGCTCCAGCTGAAGAACAAACAGTCTTCAACGTTATTCTTGCTTCTGCAGGTGCAAACAAAATCGGCGTTATTAAAGCTATCCGTGAACTAGTTCCTACACTTGGTCTTAAGGAAGCTAAAGACCTCGCTGATACAGCTCCTAAAGAAGTTATGTCTCAAGTTAACAAGAAAACCGCTGATGAAGCTAAGGAAAAGCTTACAGCAGCCGGTGCAACTGTAGAGTTGAAATAACCCCTTGTTGTCTCGTGAAGCGAGATCTGGCTCCGCCAGAAACTTAAGTAAAATTAGTATCTAGTATTGAGTATTTGGTATTTAGTATAAATTGTACTTTTATCTCTACTTTTGCTAGATACTTTTTTTATGATAAATCGCAATACTAAATTCTTTATACTGTGTACTTTATACTTCGCTGGACGGGGTTTTTTGTGGCTGAATTGGGACAAACTCCCACTTGACAAGAGTGTAAGAACCTGTGAATAATAAATGAAGAGATGATTGATTCACTCTAGAGATATGAAATCTGCCCGAACCACACTGCACCACCTCAAAGGCTTTACGCTTATCGAACTACTCGTTGTTTTGGGTATTTTAGGTATTTTGGCAACAGCCTTAGTAGCAACCATAGATCCATTTGAGCAGTTGAAGAAGGCAAATGATTCTAATGTAAAGAATGCTGCAGTGGAGTTGGTTAATGCATCACTTCGCTACTACACAACGCATAATGATATGCCATGGGGTACAGGAGGGGTAGCTAATTGTGGTACAGCTGGAGTTATTTCAGGAGCAGTTATTAATAGTGGAGCTGGACTTACGTGTGTCAATGGATTGATAACAGATGGAGAGCTGAAGGATGAATTCACCGCAGCAACAAGTATAACTGCTTTGGTCTATATTACGGGAGATACTACTAATCCATCTAATCGTGCTACTGCCTGTTATATGCCACAGTCTAAATCCCAGCAGCGTGATGCTAATACCATCTATACTTCTGGTGCTGGTTCTACTACCAATAATACTACCTGCAAATCCAAAGGCGGCTCTGCCAACTGCTACTGGTGTGCTACCCTCTAATTACTTCTCTTTTAACTTTCCTTTTTTAGTCTAGCTTATTTATTAATGTCTCCAGCCATTACTTAAAAAAGATCGGCCTTCTAGGGCATTTCGTGGCCATCTCTCTTGAATTACCCTCTTTAACCTGATAGAGTCCTTCTATGAGTAGTGAAGGAAGAGTACTAGGAGCTCAACAGGCTGAATTTACTCGTAAGCTGGAAGAAACGCAAGCTCAAGTATCGAGACTTTACCGAGAGCTTTTAGTTACTACCTTTTTCCCATCCACTGGAGGAGAAGTCACTATAGAGGAAGAAGAACCACGTCTTATCAAACCCGAAACCCCACACCAACCCGGAATACGACTCTATAGAGACGGGGCAATTGAGAAGACTAAGAACGGAATATACCAAGGACCAATTGAACAAGGGCCTCTAGAAGGTCCAGAATATAACAAAGCCGCAGAGACCATCTTCCAAAGCATACTACCGCAGGAGCCAAAGCTAAAATCAAATAGGTGTATATAGTCTGATATAGTTTTTTGAGTCTTCTTTCCAACCTCAGCAATTCGTCTTTTGTTCGTATGATGTCGGAAAATATTTTACTGAATGTATTCATGCGACATGATCGAACAATTCCCGAATGAACACAATTTATATTCTAAAATAGTTGTCCTGTGAAAAGTCGAATAATTTATAGATTTTGATAAAAATGAGTTCTGCCAAAACCTCATATATTTCAAAATTCCCAACAAAATTCCTGACAAATTTATCAACAATTAAAAGTTTTCCTGTGGATATCCACAAAATCTATTTTACTTCAGGCTTCTCTTCTCTAGCCTTATAATGGGATACTATGGGTGATATAAAAAGTAAGTCAGGGTTTTATAGTAATTTACTGTTGGATGGGATATTGAAAAGATGCTCTACTCTTCCCTAGTAAAAATTTCAGAGGCCTTCTAGGGCATTGTACGGCGTTGGTCTTAAAAAGTGATCTTAACTAAGATCAGATTCATCGGAGCTATTCTTTCTCAAGCTTATCCAGGACCTAATGATGGTTGGCTCAGATGTTTTTGATCAGGAGACATCTTCATCAACTAATTTCTCTTATGTAGTGAGAAATTCTCTTTTTTCCTGCCAAAAAGCTCAGCAAAAAGTTATAGGTTATTGACAGTTATGTTACAGTTTGTTACTTTATCAACAGGTAATTATCACAATGATTATCTAAGTAGTATTCTTCAGGCTATGGCTGATCAAAAGATATCAATCAACGACCTTCCAGATCTTCTCACTGTACGTGAAGTGGCAGAAGTTCTTCGCGTCTCGCCTCTTACTATCAAACGCTGGGGAAAAAGGGGTAAACTCCCAGCTATTCGTATTAACAGCCGAGGTGACAGGCGCTACAAGAAAGAAGCAGTCCTCTGGCTTTTGGGCATCCAGGAAAAAGGTGGAGCTATCTAGCTGAGCTTTCTTCTCTTCTATTTTATCATTACCCATGGCTCGCATATCCTCTTTTGGGCACTATCAAACCACTACTTAACATGATCATTTCCTCTTCTTTTAGCTTTAATTAATAAACTATCCTAACGGAGGTATTTGGTGGGTAAGTTATCGGAAGTTAAGTGGTGGTCTGACGCCGAGAGGCACGGCTACCTGATAAACGCCCAACCGGGCATTTACGAGGTAGTGACCAGATGGTCGTGTGCCTCTCGGACATCGTCTCGAGTTACTCAGCAGCCGCGGCGGACGCGGTCATCGACGAGGACTCCGCTGGCTGACTCAACTTGAGCCAGTATTCCAGCAGGAGAAGCCGGGCGGACTCCCGCCCAAAACGGCTGTGCCCTCCCATCGGGCCGAAGACAGTAGTCAGACTTCGGTTGAAGGCATCGGGGTCGACCTTGACGCCGGACCCCTTTTCTTCGATCTTTTTGGTCTGCTCGTGGATTTGCTTGCCGCTCATGGGTAGCTTCCCTCTGTGGCCTACTCCCCTGATGGAACGTAGGCGATGCCGACGGTAGTGGTGACGCTCATGCCCCGCAGGCGGAAATTTGCCTGCAGGACCTCCAACCAGACGTGAATCCGCTGGAGGAAGCGGTCGGTCATGAATTCGCCCCGTGTAAAGAGCCACAGCCGAAGCCGGGTGTACTTGGTGACGAGTTCATAGTCTGACTGACAGATCGCTGCGTTGAACCAGCAGCGATTCCGCCAAAGCTCTTCCTCCTCTGGTGTGAGCTTTGTGCCTGGAGATCCCATGTGGGACTCCTTTCTCAACCCGCCTTTCAACGGGATAGGACGGATAAAAGGGCTGTCGGTCAATCAAATACAATGCCATCAGTAGTTGTTCCCCCTTTCAGCTAGTGACCGACAGCCCAACAAGAATTTAGAATTTAAATTCCCATCGGGCTGCCGATCAACATGTGAGTAACTCATAAAGAGACGATCCCGCTACAAAGTAAATCAGGTTTATTGCCATGTCTTACCACACAAATGTAGTAAGTATAGAATAAACAACTTGCTTTATCAGCGGAATAACTCTTTATGATAATTAGTTGTTAAGGTTCGATGGACGCCAAGAGGCACGTGGCAGATCGACCCCGTTCCCCGCATATAGCGGAGACGGAATGTCACTCCCACTGGCTCTTTCAAGCCATGTGCCTCTCAGCGTTGTTTGCTCAGAAAGTTGGGCCTACCGAACGTAGGCCTGGTTGTGCTGCCGGCCAAAGGGGTGTTGCCCCTTCTTGTGCCGGTTAGACCGGAGGTTCTCCCCCGCCCAGCCCTCTTCGAGAGCTTGGTTGAAGACGCGGAGGCGAACCTGCTTCTTCAGGATGTTGTTGTTGGGTTTGGGCTCGCGCCCCCCAAGCTGCTCCTCCCGATGCTTGAGCGCCTTGATGAGGCGTTCGCGCATCTGATCGACCCGGACGGGCGAGTTCGAGCGGGCAGCTGCCCGCGCGGACCGAGCGAACTTTTCTTCCAAAGTCTGCTGAGTGTGCATTCAGCACCTCCCTGAGCTGTAGCAGAATCGCTGCTACTCGACTACGGCCACAAAAGCCAATAGCCTCTAAAGAACAATAATTATTCTCTAAAGGCTAGTAACTGGTGAGACTAGTAGTAAGAATATTGTAGAAGAGTTGTGCCTAAATGTCAACTATAGGATAGTTATATAGTGCGGTGATACTCGGCTTGGTGCTCTTTCATGATTTTCTCTCCATCAGGAGTCTGGAACTGTTCTCTGATAAATATCATTGTCTCCTCCGGATTTTGGGTATTCACAAAGACATTCGTGCCGACCTCAAAACCACCAAGTGTCCTCACTCTCGGGATCATACGCAGATACCAGTCGCCGTCTGGATGAATATAAAAATTAAAAGGATAATCCTTGTTGTAACGGAGATCAAAGATATTTATGAGGTGAGAAAGGCAGTAGGCCAAGTCAGAAAGCATATCATCACTAGACTCTCCAAACATCGTTTTTCTCTTTTTAGGTGCAATCCAGACTTCATCTGACCACACAGAAAGCCTGGGGCAGAAAATCTGAAAATGGCTTGTCTCCAGAGGCTCTAAAGCCTTCTCGATACTTCCTTTCTCAAAAGGTAAAACAGAACTTAGCTGTGGTACATCCAGATAAACCTTATCTGGTATGACCACTATCTGGGTATGAGAATGAGGGATACTCTCGCCTGCTTTCTGGCCATGGTTATGGAAGATATACACCTGACCATGCAGTGAATTTTCATTGTATCGATGACGATAGACTTGGAGTAAGCGTTCTATATGCTCAGTTGAGAAGGAGGCAAAGGTAGCATCATGGTCGGGGGTATTAATCACTAGCTCATGGATTGGAGCAAAAGGAAATTTATTAGGAATGACTCTCACTTCCCAGTTCTTGTCCCCTTTCTCTCCTCCTATACGGTAAAGCTCTACTTCTTCTCTTTCTTTACCTGGACAAAATGGACAATGTGGCTGACTTCCATTAGCTACATCAGGACGCTTTGCACGTCTGGGGGCTAAAATCAGCCATTTTTTCGTTACTGTGTTTTTAAGAAAAGAAAAATCGTTCATCGTAATTCATATTATTTTTCGTCAACATAGTTTTCTATCTGGAAGCTGTCCCAGCCAGCCTCAGGTACCCATAAATTAGTGAAATGTCTCCACTCATTCCAGCCAACTCCCAGCGTACTTACCTCATAACCATTACGACTTAAAATAGCCACTATATCGTGCGTTACCTGAGAATCCCTGGTCGTACCATAGACAACAATCGGCTTTTTACGAGGGACTAATCTGCGGAGATTCTGAGTAATTCCTCCTTCTGACAAAGAAAGTTTCTTCAAGTCATTAAAGTTGCTATACGCCGGTAGATTGACTGCGTCTCTAATATGTCCTTTACTAAATTCTTCAGGAGATCTTATATCAATCAATGCATAAAACAACTCCCCCCTATCAAGATCCAATTTAACCTGATACGGATCAAATATTTCCTGCCCTTTTAATGACTTTCCTTTATTGGTAATAGCTGTAAGCTTAGTGAGAATATCCCCAAAACCGCGGACTGTAGTCTTAACCTGGAAAGAAGGAATACGGATGGGGTCTTTTGAAGTAATTGTCAAAAGAAAAACAAACAAAAGGACAAAGGAGAGAGAAAATGGTAGAATAAAAAACTTTACAAACTCTGCTTTTGTCAGGCTGCTATGGTCAGTCAAGAGTTTTTTCACTTTCACTACTATCGTCTCGACATCCTTCTCAATATGTTCTTCTTCATTAGAAATGAGTAAATCTATTTTCTCAAAAGGCATAGGCTCAGGAGTCTTAGGTGGCTTTCGTTTGACAGTCCGGGTGCGGGCAGGTTTTTTGGGCATATATCTATATTACACGAAGTTACTCGTAGCGCAAAGCATTAAGTGCTGAGATCTTACGAGCTCGTCTTGATGGATAGAGACCTGTTATAAGTCCCACCACAAAAGACGAAATAATAATAAAAAAGCTTAAGAAAGGCGGAATATATGTCAGGTTCAAATATCCTTGCCCATTAGTTAATGCGACCAGAGAGACTAAGAATGAGAGAAGCTGTCCGACCACAAAACCCAAAGCCAATCCCCCAAAACCTCCTGCTAATCCCATTATCATAGCTTCTGAAAGGAAGAGATCCTGTACTTCCTGGCTAATCATACCCATGGTCTTTAATCCTCCAATTTCTCTTGTTCTTTCAAGAAGTGACACAGTCAGGGTATTAAACATACCAAGCGAAGCAACTGCTAGCGCTACCATACCTAAGAGCCCTAATATGACACGAATATTATTAAACAAGCTTTCAATTTGTGAGATTGTATCTGCTGTACTTGTCGTACGGAATCCTAATGTCTCAATTGCCTTGCGGACACTTGAGAGACCTGTCTGATCTCCAAGAACGATTTTCAGCTGTGAGAAATTGTCCACCTTCATCCTAGCGATATCAGCAAGCGGGACATAGAAAAAAGGCGTATTATCATCATCAATAACTCCTATTATTTTATATGGCAGATCCTCAGTCGTAGCCTTGCCATCAATACTTGGCAAAAGTGATTTAGTCAAAATAAATGAGACCTTGAACTCTTTACCAATAGCACTACCAAGTGGAATATTGAAAAGCGAGAGGAGAGCCTTGGAGACAACTGCCTCTCTTGAATTGCCTGAACTGAGCGTTATTTTAGTGTTCTTGCTGAGACTCCCGCTGCCTGTTGCTAAAGAAACAACTTCAAGCCCTGCCGAGTCAGTCGAGACGACGGTTGAGGCGAAAAGACTGCTATCATCTGCCGAACTGCTGGCTGTCAGATCTACTGCACTTGCAAGCCCTGCACTCGCTGTCGCGTCTCCTAAGACTTCACCAAATGCTCTCCTCTCAACTACCTGAACATCTGGTGCTTCAACACAGCCATCTTTCCAGGCTGGCCTCCCATAGAGATCAAGCAATGGCTGATACTTCCCTTCCTCAGCTTCATAGTAAATAGGGAAAGAGCCTTTATACCATTTAGCCAGAAAGATACCATTGATCTCGTCATATACCTGAGGTGTATGTTCAAAATACCTGTCATAGTTATCTCCCCAGACTGCCTGAGCCTCAATCTCACCTTCAACGCGTGGAGTCACCCCTAACACTTTGGCAGAAGTCGAACAGGTCTCACGGACAAAGGCTGGCTTATCTGGCAGTACAGAAATAAATGTCGTTCCGCCAGAATCTGCTCGATCTCCTAACCTCTCCACCTGGGCTGTATCAGAAATACCAGCTACATCCTTCCCTTTCATAATATAGGCAGCATTATTATTAAAGAGTTTTCCTTTCATTAATTTGAGATTTGAAGACTTCATAAATTTATTGGAAGCTGAATAGACAAGAATATCTGACTTAGCGTTGTTATAGGTTATACGGCCTACAAATGACACTACTGGCATAACTTCAGTCACTTTAGGCAATTTTTTGATCTTAGCCAGAACTGTCTCATTAAGCCTGAGGGCTGTATTCTGGCCGATGGTGACATCTACCATCTTCAACTCATCCAGACTTGCCACCTGACTAATAATAAGGCGCTCAATTCCATAACCAAGCGATAATAAAAGAACAATTACACCAACACCAACCGACATCCCTAAGATAGTAATAAAGGTACGTGTCTTTTTGACAAGAAGATTTTTATACCCTAACTCAATAAGATACGACCTCTTGACTGTCGACTTGGCTGAATGCTCGAGTTTGGCCAGAAAAGGACTGACAAATCTTCCTGGGCCCTTTACAAAAGCAGCTTCAGCCATGGCAAAAAACTTACCTACTAAAGGAATTCTTGAAAAAAGGGCAATGATCTTATGCAGTAAAAAGGCAAAAAGCAGGACAAAAAAACTTAAAAGATGCAGACTTGTCCTCAAAGCAATCGGCGGAAAATGGATGGCAGCCTGAAAAGCACTCCTCCAAAAAACCGGCGTCAGCACAACTTTTAATTTGGCTAATATGAGTTGTAGGTATTTCATATTTTCATCTTTTTAAGTAATTCGGGATCACGGACATTAATATTGACTTC
The DNA here is from genome assembly GCA_964515545.1 of uncultured Gammaproteobacteria bacterium. Lineage (GTDB taxonomy): Bacteria > Patescibacteriota > Microgenomatia > Levybacterales > UBA12049 > JACROF01. The sequence continues at coordinate 246,287 of CAZERI010000001.1, read as the reverse complement.
ATCTCCTCCAAGAGCTTTCTTGCCACCGATCTTGTCGAGTTTGGATCCTTTACCAGTGGGTGAATACTCTTCTACTACTTGGCCATCAATCATATGGAAGACCTTAGTTGCGTACTTTAAGTATTCCAAGTCATGAGTGACCATAATGATCGTTTTCCCCTCTTTAACCAGCGCGATAAATGTATCGAGAAGTTCCTGGCCGGATACTGTATCCAAATTCCCCGTCGGCTCATCGGCTACTATCATGAGAGGATCAGTCATAAGGGATCTGGCCAGACTTATTTTCTGCTGCTGACCACTTGAGAGCTCTGTAGGGGTATAACTCGACCACTCAGTGAGCCCTACCTTTTCTAGAGCCTTCTTGGCTTTTTCCTCAACTGCTTCCCCCTCCTGATCTAACAAATGGAGCGGAAGTGAGACATTCTCAATAACATTAAGAGCATGGACCCAGAGTGGCTGCTGATAAATCATGCCCACCTTATGACGTCGGTAAAGACCCCTGTCATCGTCTGTCTTGTTACCATAAAAATCTTCATTCTCAACAAGAACTTTACCTGATGAAGGTGGCTCAAGTCCTAAAAGAGTATGGAGTAAAGTCGACTTACCACATCCAGATGGACCAAAAATGATCACGAACTCTCCTCCGCGGATAGTAATCGAGATACCCTTTAAGACCTCAACTTGTGCCTGACCGACAGTAAATGATTTATGAACGTTTTGTAATTCAATAAGTGCTTGATTCATATTATGGACTGCTGCTAAACCCTTTCAAAAAGCCAAATGTCTTTGAGAGATTTTCAATTACTAGATTGAGTGCTGCTTTGGTCGATTTAGGTGTAACTACTACTGTATCAAAAGATTTGCCTACATTACCCGCTTTGTCTTTCGATACTGCCTGGAGATGATAAATCTTCGATGGAGTAAGGTTAGTGATAGTAACAACGTGATTAGTCGATAGATTGGTATCCTCCTGGGTTGACTGTCCATAGGATGTATCTGTTCCCTGTGCGTAGACAACTTGACTCGTTGATGGCTCATCGGTGTCCCAGCTGATAATGACTTGGGCTTTAGCGTCCTGGCCAACACCGACAATAGTACTTTCTACATTAACATTTAAGAGGTCTGGTGGCCTGAAATCAACGGCTGTCTTCACTACTTCTGGCGTTGCGATTGCTTCATTCCCAGCAGAATCCTTTCCTTTAATAAGGATTGTATATTGTGCGTCATCTTTCAAATTAGTCAGGACTGATTCATGAACCGTAGTAAGTTTTAATGATATCTGATCACGCGCCAATTCAGGGTTAGTAGTCGGATAGTATGTCACAATCGTTGAAATAGGCGTATTACTCTTCCAGATAGCTCTCAGCGTAGCAGTTGGCATATTTGCCACCTGTTGAACTTTAGCATCTAAAATCTTTGGTACCGGCAAAGTCTGGAAGGAATAATCATCGCCTGAGAACGTGTTCCCCTCCTCATCTTTTCCGACGACTTGCAAATGATATGCTGTTCCCTCTTCTAAATTATCGAGGAGAATATTTTGAGTAGATTCACTTGTCGGCGTAGAGATAGTCTTGATACCTCCGTAGGATGTTGTTTTACCATAATTAACAGAGATACTTGATGCGTTCTTAACAGTAAAGGAGACATAGGCTGAGTAGAGACTAATATTAGTCACCTTAACACCTAAAATAAATGGTGCAGCATTTGTGGTTAAGGTCTGTTCCTCAGATTCACCTAAGTTACCATCTTCATCAGTCCAGAGGACTTTATAGTAATAAGTAGTACCCGGGTTTAATCCTGAAAGAGTAATTGAGTGAGCTGCAACCTGGTCTGATGAACCTACTTCAGCTCCATAATCACCACTTTTAGTGCCGTATTTGACAAATGAATTACTCGTCCTGCTGGTAGACCAACTAATAACCGCTGACTTAGTCTTCACAACAGCCGAAGGGCTAGCAGTAAGAGTTGGGGCTGTCGTCCATTTACCATCAGGGAGCATCGTGACAGTACTGGAGGTAGCCGAACAATTATTGGTAGAGTCGCAGGCTTTTACACAATAGGCATAATCCTGCTGATCAAGACTGGTATCAACATATGACTCCGTTGTGGTTGAGGCAACATAACTAAATGGTGTAAAGTCTGTGGAACAGACCGCAGTCTTTGAGGCAGCACGATACACTTTATAATTCTCTACTCCAGATCCACTGCTCTCAGGAGCATCCCACGAAACAGCTAGACGCCAGTTGCTCGTAGATTTGACTGATACATCAGAGATATCAACATTTCTGGCTATTCCAGGAGCTGAAGTATCCGCGGTAAAGGTCACACTCGCGTAGTTACTATAATCGATGTTTCCTGCCTCATCTTTAGCTACTACATACATGATATTTGCACCTGGGACTGTGGCGTATGCTCCCGAAGAAAGATAGGTATGCGATAATCCGACTGAATTAACATTGCTTGAAGTTGGTATCGCGTTGACTGAATAGTAATACAGAAGGTTGGCCTGAGCGCCGAAGTAAAGAGATGGCGGAGTCCAAGAGAAAGCAAATTCGTTAATAGTATTACTGGTAGGAGTAACGCTCAGATTTTGAGGCGCACTCGGCGCTGTGGAGCTATAATAATATGATACGCTTGAGTAGCTTGGAGCTTTGTTGCCGGCAGCGTCAACCGCACGGACGTAGAATGTACTAGCTCCAGTTCCACCTGCTGTCACATTATTAACAAAACTATCACTCACACCACAAGTCTCTGCCCCATTTAATATAGTTTTATAGCAGTAGGAAGTAACTAAAGAAGCACTGTCAGTAGCCCCACTCCAGGCAAAGTCAAAACTATTTGTGGCGGTATAGCCAGGTGGATCTGCAGTAACTGTCGTTGGGTTCTCAGGAGCGACATTATCATACTTATAGATAAATGGCTGCCAGACACCACTGCTGACGTTCTCCGCATTATCCACAGTCTTAATACGAAGATAATAGGTACTGCCTGAGGTGAGGCTGGAAGGAGTATAGGAAAGTGCTGTCTGAAGCGTTCCGTCAGTTGCGGGATCGGCTGACGCATCTGTCCCAAAGTAGACATAGTAGCCACTTACTCCTGAACCTGTGCTTGTATCAGTAGCCCCGCCTACCCCCTCTGCCTGTGGCCAGGTGAATTCAGGGGATGAATAGTTATACCAGTTATTTGTAGTCATGCTAGCTGAATGTGTGGCTGTAGTATAAGCAGACAGCACTGAAGCATTACTCGGAGCGCTGCTATCTGCATAGTACGTCAAGGAATAACTGCTAATGACATTAGAATACACTCCATCGCCTGAGGTGAATTCAAATTTGACCTCGATATAGCTGTCCGCAGGAGAATTAACTTTGTAGGCCGTGGTAGTTCCGCTTGTCTTTCCTTCTGTTGCCTGAGACCAGGAGGACCATGTCGAGTTGTCTGAGGAGGTACGGGTATATGCCTTAAGAGTAGCATTGCTGCTTGCCGTTGACGACACACTCAAATTAGCAAACTTATAGACATCAGGAATAGCAATTGAAGGTGATTCATAACTCCCTGATTCCTCAAAGGATGAGCCGGTTGTCTGCATAACAAAGTTATACAAACCATCTGAGAATGTGTTCGTACCTGCTCCGGCAATGACATAGAATTTATCAGACAAATTACTCGCTACATCTCCTCCGGCTGTGATATTGGCTGGAGCGTTGGCAATTTGTGTCCAACTATTTCCTGAGATGCTGTACTGATAACACGTTGATGTATTAATCGCCCGACAGGCATAGAGACTATCATCTCCACCATCGACTAAAAATCCGTCAGCCCCTACCGTCATACCTGCTGGCAAATCGGCAACAGCAGGGTCAGACCATGAATTACCCAAAATATCATAACGGTAAAAAGAAATCTGTGAATTTCCCCGTAAAAGATAAATATAATTACCCTTTACGATCATCTCTGCTCCTGCTCCGATACCACCCGGAGTTGAGGCTAGTGCGCTACTCCACCTGCTACCCAGCGCCGCAGCGGTATCATACTTATAAAATGTCGTCGTACCCGCTCCCCGTAGATAATACATATACTGTGTTCCATCAAATTTGAGTACGTCACCGGCAGCAGGCACAAAAGGTGGTACATCCTGATAATCCTCATACCAGTAGTCCCCCGCCACATCATAAATAAAGAGGCGCTGGGACATGCTATTGGCAAGAGCTATAAACTGGTTATGGACTGAATCATATGTCAGAGATGCTCCAGTAGTGACGCCACTTGGGATATCAGAAAGCCTGGTGATCGTTCCTGTAGATGCATTATATTTGGAGAAGAGACTGTCATTTGCCCCACGTAAAATATAATAATTTTCTCCCTGGCCTTTAGCAATCTGTGATCCTGTTGAAAAAGTTCTGAGGTCACTTCCCCTAAATATACTGCCGAAAAAGCCGTAATTAGGTACCTGCCAAGAAGCTTTGGCAATATTATAAGTATAGAAATTCTGGGTTGATCCACCACGTAAAATATAAAGTATACCGGAGACAGCGCGCATAGCAGCGCTGGTGGAGAGTGTGGCAGGTGCGTCTTCAAGCTGAGACCAGGTACTACTTGAGATGTCATATTTAAATAAAAATGTCTTATTATTTGCGGGAATATAATAGATAGCATTGCTTGTCGCGTCGTATTCAATTTGCGCTCCTTCAGCATTTGAGACTGCCGGCAAATTAGGCAGGGTAGTCCAGGAATTGGCAGTAATACTATATGAGGAAAAACCTGAATAGTTGCCTCCTTGAATAGCATAAATCGTATCTGAGTTGTCATAAGCAAGATCGCCTCCACTGGTGACGGTGTTGAGGATATGATCAGTTGGTGAGCCAAAATCAGTATTGGCTAAAATCTCCCATGAATCAGTAGTGATGTCGTAACGCATGAAGGTATCATCGGCATTCCCCTTCAGGACATAGATATAATGAGTCCCGTCAAAAAATGACGATGATCCGCCTGCAATAGACTGGGGGGCATCGGCAACGGCAGCATCATCCCAAGTGTCATTAGCGATATCATAACGCCAGAATGAGGTAGTATTACTTCCTCTTGCTGCATAAATATAGCCATTGTTCCCTCCTGCCATCGTCCCACCTGTCGTGACTGTAGCGGGGGCTACAGCCTTGGTAAACCAGGTATCAGTATCGATATCATATTCATAAAACGTCGTCGTAGAAGCGCCTCTGAAGGTGAAGAGGTTATTTGATGGACTATCATACGCCCAGCCAGCTCCGCTGCTTATTGTTCCAGGGGGCATACTCAGACGATTCTGCTGCCAGAAACCTGACTTACTGGCGAGTTTGATCTCGTTATTCTGAATTGAGACGGAATTCTCTACACCACCAACAAAATCTGACGTGAGCGTCTTAGTAATACTTGTCGAAGTCAACCCTGAGTAGACATAGGTAAACTCAGTAACTGCACTACTGACATTGTTACTTGCATCAACTGTCGCGAGACGAAGGTAATAGGTATTATTTGCTAAAGGTGTAGTAACGGTATATGTAGAGGCTGTCTGGAGAGTTCCGTTCGTAACAGGATCACCCGAACTACTAGTACCAAAGTATACATAATATCCACTAATAGATGTTTGTGCATCAGACGCACCCGACCAGTTGAAGTATGGATTAGTATAGCTATATGTTGTTCCGCTGGTTAGAGTTGTACCGCCTGAAGTGGATTTAGCGCTGAAACTGCTTGGATTGGTTGGGGCTGTCGTATCCCCTGCGTAGGTAACCGTCACATCAGACAAGACAGGCGTTATACTCTGATCTGTCGAGGCATGTAATGTAGCCCTTACCTGTAAGTAGCGCTGAGCAGTCGAAGAGATTATTCCGCCACTGACACTCTGCCAGGAAGTCCAGCTCGTACGGTTGGCGCTGCTGCGGGTTTCAAATGTCACCGACGAATCTCCTGGAGTTGTCGTTGATGCTGTAAGTGACGTCCAACTCGAGACATAGGTGAGATCCATGACATCACTCACCCACGTACCGGTTGTCGGATAGTTAGTCGTGCCGATTGAGTATCGCCGCCACCAAAGGCTTAAAGCGCCAAGAGTTGAATAGAGATTCCCTCCTCCGTCACTTGCCAGGGCAGCGCCGTTATACGGGCCTTGATCATAAGCAAAGTTACTCTGCATATCAGGAAGTCTCCGCCAGGTATTAGTCGTTGGATTATATTCCCAGAAATCTTGTTTGTAGTAGCCTGCCTGAATATAGAGCTTGCCCTTGTAGTAATTAATATCAGTGCCATAGTAGGTCGAGAAAGGAGTATTATTAATCCACGTCCATGAATTGCCGGAGATATTATATTTCAAAAGCCGAGATGTGCCGTTACCACTCAAATAATAAATATTTGTCCCATCGCTAATCATTCGTGAACCAATTCCCGCTGCAGCATTGGCGGGCAGATCAGAGGCTCCGGCATCATCCCAGGTGTTACCTGAAATGCTGTAACGATAGAATGTCTGAGTGTTAAGACCACGAGTTATGTAGAGATAGTCACCCGATCCAGGATAGACGACAGCGCTGCCTCCACCCAATGTCGCAGGTGAGACGGCTAAGGTAGTAAACGAATCCCCTGTCGGGTCATAGCGATAAAATGTAGTCGTACTGCTGCCTCTGACAAAATAAAGATACGCTCCTGCTGATGCACCCTTAACATCGTCTGCCATTGTCCCGGGAAAGGCAGCTAGAAGCCCTGACCACGAGCCACTTGAGAGATCATATTTATAAAAATTAGTACTGGCATTCCCCCTGACATAATAAAGCGATCCACGGTAGTTGATCAGATCGCTGCCTGTCCCCGGAGTATTAGGCAGATCATTCATACCGACGAACGCATCATTGCTGATATCATATTTCCACATCTCCTGGGTGTTATTCCCCCGAAAAACATAGATATAGCCATCACCTGAATGGTAAATAAGGCCGACATATCCAGTTGTCTGAGGAGTATTAGTCATACTCGTCCATGAATCACCACTGATACTGTAGCGATAGAAGTTATTGGTCGAACCTCCTCGTAGAGCATAGATATAATCACCATGGACCGTTATGTTGCCGTCACTGTTAAATGCAGCTGGAGCAGCAGCCATGGTGGACCACGTTCCCCCACTGACACTGTAACGATAGAAAGTCGTCGTATTGCCTCCTCGGGGTGTATAGAAATATCCTCCGCTGTAGATAAGGCTACCTCCCGTACTGATCGTTGCCGGAGGCGACGTTAGCGTACTCCAGGTATTGGTAGAGACCGTGTATTTCCAGAAATCAGTCGTGGCAGTACCCCGAATGGCATAGATATTTGTACCGTCTGTGCCTATTGACCCACCGGAATTCATCAAGTCAGGCATGTTGGCAAGCTTTGTCCAGGTATTAGTAGCTATCGTGTATTTATAAAACTCGTATTGATAACCGCCAAAGGTAGCGTAAATTACGCCATTGAGGATTTTCATATCAGATCCGGCATAGGAGTAACGAGGGGCGTTAGCTAAGTCTTTCCACGTATTTTTGACTGGATCATATCTCTGAAAGTTATTATCGCCCGCCACTTTGATATACAAATACGTCCCATCACTGACCACTGATGACTGGTCTCCCAGCGCAACCGATGGAGTCTTCCACACCCGTGTTGTAAAACTCCCTGCTGCCTCAAGCCTTAACTCACCCGACCTGCTTGCGCCCTCAGTCTGGTTATAGGTACCTGAATCAAAATCATTTCGGGAAGTAAGACTGGAAGTAGCTGCAAATACAGGCTGAAAAAGAGAAATGATAGTTAGGCAGAAAACAGCCGTGAAAACAGCTTTGAGAAGATTGGACAGATAATATGGCTTCATAGCTTGTTGCCTGCCTGGGAAAACCACAACAAGTAACACTCACCCTCGTGTTACTTATATTCTTATATTAATAAGCTTTACAATAATTTTCACAGATTCACTCCAGCCATGTCAAGTAAATAGCGGGAATTACTACTTTAAGTAGTAATTTGATAGCTTCTGTTACAGTTATTTGACGAGAAATTCTGAAAAATAATCTATATCAATATATATAGCAACATATCTTGTCTGTGAAAATAAACTGGGATAAATATGCTCTTGAGGATTTCCAACAAATAACAAAAAACGAAGATATTACAAGTCAAAAATGCATAAATTTAAATACTCCTGTATATATTTATATACTTTATGGAGTGACAGTAGGAGTCGGACTGAGGCTAGAAACGTAGGAACTGCCAAGGATGATAAGGATATCAGCTCCGTCGGGCTTAGTTTCACCTGCGGGGAGTGAGGCTACAACTCCTTTTGCAAAAGAGGCTAACTGCTTGGCAGATTGTGCGTTCTTCCCAGTTAAGTCAACGACCACTGACTCCGTATAATCATTAGTAGAATTTGCTTTGGTAGTGACCTCAGAGTGTAATGAGGAAAGTGTTTTGAGTCGATCTTCTACCTGACGCGTTAATCCAGTGGTCTTAGTACCATTATAAAGAGCGACCTTGACAGTACTTACTGCTGATGGCGACGGAGAAGATTCAGCTGGCTGGCTTTGGGTATTTACTGGTCCGACATTGATGATCTTATCAGTACTTGGTCTGTACAAGATAGCAATACTGGTCTTTGGATAGATAAGCACCTTATCGCCATTCTGGGCTTTGCTGAAAAAAGCCTGGCCTGCAAGCTTGCTCATATCTGAGACAGTAGCCACTGTGACGCTATCATTTTTTGGCAGATCATAGTGCTTCCCTACCTTTGCGACGAGATTATTTACTTCAGACTGACTGGAATTAGCCGGATTTTTGAGAAGGTCTTGGGAATGTTGATACTGAAGATAAAAATAAACACTCAATCCTAAAAGAATAAGGATAAGAACGATTACTCCTCCTATAAGGAAGGGAGATAAGAAGCGAGACTTCTTCTGTTCTTTCTCCAAAAGCGGGGCATCGCTGTTCTTGGACATACTTTACATCTTAAGAAAGATGGCTCTATGCCGTCAAGTACGTTTTTGCTACGATTGAATTATGCGTCGCCTTGCCCTGATTATTACGCTAGTACTGGTAACTCTATCCCTAACCCCGCAGGCACTCTTGGCTGCATCACTCTCAGTCACTGCAGTTGTACCTGCTGATGCCACGGATTTTTCAGCAATTCTCTCAGCCAGCCCGATCACCACCCTCGGGCCACAGGCAACGATCACGTATACTCTGGCCTACTCCTCCACCCTTACCACAGACACACCGATTACGCTTGAGGCCAACTGGTCACGAGGAACAATTGAGGAGAATGGAGCACAAGTCGATGTTGCCTCCTATGTCGAAGGCAGCGCCACGAATGCGTATGGCGCTACTTCTCCTGTTATCGATCTTATCAATCAAAAAATTACCTGGGATATCTCATCCTTCCCGGGAAATCTACCCGATCAAAAAGTATCTTTCAAACTCAAAACAAACAGTATCACGGCTGATAATAAGATCAACTTTACAGTAACCGGCCACCTCAAGGGCCCAGACCTCATAACTCCTGATAGCATAGTTACCACAAGCTATAGCAACTACCCTACTACGACACCAACCCCTACTCCAAATCTCACGCCCACTCCATCAGCTGGCGGATCTCCGACACCATCTCTAACTTTAATACCGACTAAAACATCTACCCCACCGGCTCCTACTACAGCTTCCATCACCATCCGAACGATCGGGGAAAACAATGCGACAATTGCTGTCCTTTTAAATAAGGCCTCCCCGATCAGCCTCTCTTATGGTACGGATGTCTCTCGTCTAACTTCTATCGTTACTGACCCGAAATCCTCACGTGAGCATGTCATTCATTTGGAAGGCCTCAGCAAGACTACGTCCTACTTCTTTAAAGTCACTTATGGCCAAAAGATATCAAGTATCTATACTTTTATCACCGCTTTACAGGGTAACGTGCCTTCTCCTATCCTCTCCAGCCTGGTGGTAACCAGTGACAATACTCTTCTGAATACTACTCTTCAACAACAAGCAACAGGGGAACCTCCACAAGACAAGATTATCTTACCTATAGAAGCAACCTATGATTTTAAAATCACTATCCCAGACAGCCAGAACCTAAAACGTGTCCAGGCAGTTCTTCGCAACTCCCAAACTCTTGCGATAGAGTCTGGAAGTGACTATAAAGAGCAGTTGGTAGATCTTGTTGAGATTAGTCCAAATATCTTTACCGGTAGACTCAAAACGCCTACAGTAATCGGGAACTATAATCTCTTTCTTCGTCTCTTGGACAAAAGAGGAGCAATTGCTGAACAGAAAATCAGCTCGTTTCGTGTTGTGAGGCCTTTTATCATCCATACCGCATCAGGAAAACCTGTCGAGGCAGCCCGAGTTGCTCTTTATTACTATGACAGGACAAGTAAGTCCTATGTCTTTCTGAGTAACCAAAGTACGGGTATTACTAATCCCAGCTTCAGCGATAGGAATGGTAAGGTCCCAATTATTCTGCCTCAAGGACGATATCGGGCAGAGATCAGACTTCTCGGTTTTAGTGAGCAAAAAGTCGAATTCTCAATCGGCACAAAAGACCATGATGGCTATCCTGATGTGACACTTCAGGAACAACCTTTTAGTGTGATAGGAGCTATCCGCTACTTCGGGACGACTCTAAAAGACCTCGTCTATACAAAAACAGAGGACTATGTACTTGATGTGTCTGCATCACGGAGAGTACTCGACCTTGTCTCATTTTTAAGCCTGGCGTCATTCCTGATTCTGCTTGTTGCATCATTTATGACCAAAGCGCAGCTTTCTTTGCGGATGCTGCCACGTCATCTACTCTATCTTTACCAAAGAATCCTACGAAGAAGTAAACCCAACCATAGCCTTACAGGCAAAGTCCTCAACAGCATCGATGAAAAACCTCTCCAGGGCGTTACTGTCTATGCCATTGATCATTCGACTGAAAAGATCGTCAGCCATGCTATCACTAACCGTGAGGGGAATTTTATCTTAACTAATCTCATGGAGAGTAGTTATACTCTCTCCTTTGTCAAAAATGGTTTTCGGCCTTTTGTTCTTCAGGCAGTCTCACCTGAACTAAATAGTAATTTGCTTAAAATCGCTCTGACCAGTAAAGAGTATCATCGGACTATTCCCCATTTTCTCATGTATCTTCTTCTCTTTATCTTGGAAAAAGGCTTTGTCGGAATTATCCTTGTCTCATTTTTCTTTTGTCTGATTATTGAGGTATCACTTGGCTGGCATGAGGTAATACCCTATCTCATCCTGGCTAGTTTTAATGTCATAACCTGGATGTTGCACGAGAGATACGAGAAAGTGGGACTCATTTAGGCTCAATATAGCTATAAATTGTTTTAGAAATAGCCTGCATTCTTTCTCTTGCTATTTGCTCATTGCCGACTGAGAGCATACAGAGTATATAAGGTCTCCTTGGGACATAGACTATGCCACAATCCATAAATGCTTCATTACCCTGATCGTCATTATAGTCTCCTATCTTATGTGACACCAGGACATCTGTAGGGACACCCGCAGCCAATTTGTCTGGGAATTTTGTTTTGGTTAGAGTATCTAGAATCTCCTCAGAGCTATCCTTATCCAAAGCTGCCGAGAAATAGAGTGCCTTCAGAATAGAAGAGTAGCTCTTCGCACTGAGTATCGCTCCTTCATTGTCTGACTGGAGATCGATATCCAGTCCCTGATACACGGCTTCGAAATCACTCTTATCAATAAGTGGTACCAGTGAACGAGCTGCCGTGTTATCTGACTCAGTAAGGGCCAGCCTTACAGCCTCTGATGTCTTCAATTTGTAACCTGGACCTTTCTTCCAAAGATCTCCGAACTGATTATCAATCATCTCCTTCGTGAGCGTGATCTCTGGATCGTCTTTCGAGTTGAATCGCTCACGACTATGATAGTAAGCCATGACAACCGGAAGCTTGAAAAGTGAAGCAGCATGGAACTCATTTGTTCCATTAATATTAATTGACGTACCTGTTGGCAAATACTCAAAGTAGAACCCAAAGCTATCTCCAAAGCTTGCAGCCTGTTGCCTGAGTTGATTTCTCAGATCGAGAAAGTTTACGAGGACATCCTGAGGAAATTCCTGAAGGATACGCTTGGAGAGCAGTGGATACTTTTCCTGTTCTCGAGAAAAGTTTTTTGACTGAGAGATCCTGTCACTATTCTTAAGTATAAAAAATCCCAATCCGAGATTAAGAATAATACTTACACCCAAGAAAACCAGAAAAACTTTTTTCTTACTCACAAGAACTATAGTAAGATCGCCATACAATGAAAGTCAATATAGACAGTCTACGGAGATGATGTCGGCATCACATCACTTTTAAATGTCTTAGAATCTTTAATAGACACTGCCGTCCATGAGAAATTAAGGTCTATATCAGATGAGTTCTTCAGAAGGATACTAAAGCCTTTCTTAGTTCGATTGGTAATGACGTAATTAGCAGCATTTGCCAATACTATTTCATCTTGCTTTGTTTGTTCTTCATTATTATCTGCTTTTTCCGAAACAATACTGGTATTGATAACAGGTGTTGTTTCGTACTCATTAGCAAATATCACATCAACTTGCTTATCCCCCTTCTTGATTACAGCAAAACCAGCACTATCATTATTAAGTGTTGGTCTGCCTTCAAAGATGACGTCTTTCTTAAAGACTACATTGTCAAAGAATGTAGCAAGACCATTAATGACGATGTCGTTGGCTGTAAAGGTATCAATGACATTGAGTACTCCCTCAATAAGGCCTGAACCTTTAACTCTCAATTTACCATCTATTATCGCGTCATTAGTCACCGCTAGAGTATCCAGTGGCATCTGAAGAGTATTTGGAGTATTACCTACAATTTGTGAAGAGCTCGTAGCCACTCCCATGACAGACTGACTAGATCCCTGAGCCATCAAGGCACTAACTGAGGCAAAGGTATTAGTAAGGGTTCTCATCTGTCCGGTAATTATTTCTAGTCCCTCTATACTATCAGCTTTAATCTTCTTAGCCGTAATAGTCCCTGCAAATTGAGCATTTCCCTTATTATCAAAGACAATTCCAGTCTCCTCATCATCCCCAAAAATAACCTTTCCGTTATCACCTATATGGACAGACAGAGCCGATCCAGATGCAATTGAGATCGTATCAATTGATGCTTCATGCGTTGTTATACGAGGTGTTACTATCTGAAGCCCTGCTATCAAGGTATCAGTTATTACCTCAGAATCAGTCTTTTGGCCCTGTTCCGCTAAGGCAGCCAGGATATTTTGACCAAATGAGGCATCCTTAGGATTAAGGCCAGTAAAGTTCTCAGCGATACTTCCCTGATAGGAAGTGGATTTTAGATAAACCAGTACTTTTCCTATTCCCTTGCCGTCATAGCCTTCCATAGCCTGGCCAATGATAAGACCTGATTTCTTAGCTTTCATCGCAACTCCTGATGTAGAAGAAGGGGTAAGTGGGTCGCCTGGCTTAATCTCGCCATTTTCTGTACTGACTTTGACAGGTACTCGCCCAGCAAGAGCTACCGGAATCGCTCTTCCTCCACTGATCAGATCATCGTCCTGAGAAAGCCGCAAGGCTGGTTTTGCTGAGTAGACACCGATGGCAGTATAGTCATAGTCTCCTTCTGACTTTTTAACAAATCCTCGCTCATTAGTATCAATGGATATGACATCCCCAGGCTCCAACGTATCATCACGCGTTGGGTAATCCTCAGCCACGTCATATGAGCCATTATTGGTGACAATACTATGACTGAAGACAAAAGATCCGGTATTGCCAGCTTTGTTGTTCAAGTTAGCAGAGAGAGATGCTACAAAGAAGATCTGTCCTAAATTATCATTGCCATTCTGTTCTCCACCGCCCTGAGACGCACCTGCATCAAATTTTAGAGCATATGATTGGTCGATTGATACAGCATAGCTATAACCTTCTGCTGATGTCCCCTCCCACGTTCCGGCAAAGAGACTGCGGTGGTTATAATTAATAAGCGTCGCTATAGAGTCAATAGAAGAAGTACCTCCAGCAGCAATTCTACCAGCAGTATTCTGCGAGACTCGTGTCCACGACAAACCATCATCATAACGATAAATCTCAGCTCCATTTGCTTCAGTAGTTCCTACATATAATCTACCTGCATAGACAGTCATCGCTGAGACATTGTCAATATTGGCAGTACCTATTGTGCCAAGAGCACTAGTAAGACGCGTCCAGCTGTTAATAGGTGCAGCTCCGCCTGGAGGCTCTTGATACATCAGGATATCTGCCTGATTTGCTCCTCTTCTTAGACCTATTACTAATTTTCCTGCCCAAACAGCCATAGAAGTTACCTCGTTATAGCCCGTCTGCGCAGAGTTATCAATAAGGTATGACCCTGTAGTACTGGCTAAATTCAAAGCAAAGAAAGGACTTCCTCCGACTATTCCGTTCCAACGGAGCACATCCGCATCGCCATTTTTCTTAGTGCCGATAACAAGTTGATTATTAACAACTACCATTTGGGTAACTGCATCCATATTAATTGAGTTGGTGGCTACAAATGTGCCTGCAGTACCATTAACCGCCTTCCAGGTGGTCCCACCGTTATACATATAGACCTCAGCTTTGGCACCTTCTTGAGTTCCGATGAATAGTCTCCCGCCAAAAACAGCCATTGAACTTACTCCATCTATGGCCGTTGTTGTTACAAACTTTCCTGCAGTGTTCGTCACATTCACCTGAGTCCAGCTAGATCCTCCGTCATAGCGGTAGACCTCAGCCTTATCGGTTTCTGTCGTTCCGGCGTAGATGTAGCCGTTATAGACAGTAAGTGAGGAGATCATATCTATAGCAGTTGTCGCATTACCACCAACTGTTCCGGCAGTACCTGAGACCTTCGTCCATGTTCCCAATTGTTCTCCATCATAACGATAAATCTCAGCATTGTTGGTATTATTTGTACCGATATACAGGCTTCCGTTATAAACAACAGATGCAGAAATAGAGGCAACACCTGAAGTACCTCCGCCTATTGTTCCGGCAGTACCGGTAATCTTAGTCCAGGACTGCATATCAGAATTAGCAGATGTTGGCTGTGACTGGATAAGGATATTACCATTGGCTGTTAATTTCTCCTCTGGAGCGGTTGTACCAATCCCGACATTACCATTCGTATCGACAATAAATTTAGTTACCCCTGACTTACTCGCGGTAAAGATAGCCTGATCTCCGCCATTTTGGTTGAAGATAGATAATGCTTTACCGGTAACAGCTCCTTCAACATTGAAGAGTCCAGTAGGAGCTGTAACACCTATTCCAATGTTGCCGGTGTTGGAGATAAAGAAGGCTGAGCTGGCTGCAGCACCTCCTTCTCCACCTGGCGATCTAACGAAATTCAGAGATCCATTATCATTAAGATTTATCTGATGATTTGAGACTCCTGCAATATTATTAAAGCTGATATTACCCGAGAGAGTAGCTGTCGGAGTTCCTGAGGTGAGATTGATAAAGCCAATTTTTGCCGAAGAAGTAGCAGATGAACCTAATAGGAGATCTGTTACTGATGAACCTTTAGGCGTAATTACTCCATTATTCCTCACCCACTCCGACTGCGTAACAGCAGTTAAATTAGCATTAGTCATGTTATAAGCAGTCATATATGAGCCTGTAAGTATTGTGACTGCATTTGGACTAGTTGAATTCTGTGTCCATTGGAGTGTTATGTTCCCTGCTGTTCCACCTGTAGTGATAACTCCCTTAATATAGTAGAGATCGGATGTGCCGTTACCGCTGGCAATCATCGCTACACCACAACCGATATTATCCTGGGTATTGGTAAATGATTGATTATCAGCCATATTCACTCGACAAGTCGAACCTGAGGGAGCAGTCACTGCAAGTTGGATATCGGGAGCAGCATCTACGCTTCCCTGGACGACATAATCAACAATCCATGTCTGATTGGCTCCAGTTGCAAATGTCAACTCATCATCATCCTGAAGAGTTGTCGAGTTAGTCACTGTCTCATCTGATGACTTAATAATAGTCAATACATCTCCCAGAAGATCTTTCGTCGTTGTGCCGTTGTAGAAATTAAGATTAGTCCCATTCCACCACAAATCTCCGGTACCAGGGGAGGAGACATTCACCCCTGCTGATGAATTAAGTCTGATCTGAGAAAGTGAAGTCGTAGCAGCTCCTAGATTAAGTCTCCCTGTAGGCAGTGTCGTACCGATACCGACATTGCCCGTGGTATAGTAAATATCATTGCTCGCAGTGGTCCATTGAGACGATCCCCCACCTGCCAAAAGATCTTTATTGGTAGAACCGTTATAAAAATACAGATTAGTCCCATTCCACCACATGTCTCCACTGGTTGGTGAAGAGACATTTGTTCCGCCTGAAGAAGTCAAACGCATCTGTGAGAGAGTAGTTGTGTTCGAAGCAATCTGGAGCTGACTGCCAGGTGCTGTCGTACCGATACCGACATTGCCATTTAAGAAAGCTGCAGCATAATTATTGGTTGCCCCTGTCTGGGCATTAACTAAAAGACCAAAACTATTCGTAACACCGGTAAGAGAACCGCTTTGAATAGCAAGTCCGGCTGCTGTCCCAATAGTCACATTACTAGAGCCAATTGGAGCTCCAGTAATTGTCATACTATTAGCGCTTGTCATACTGACTGATGAACCATAGTCATACGTTGTCGCATTAATTAATGCCCCGTATGAAGTCCCAGTATTTGGAGTATTGTCAGTATAAGCAGCTATTTCAAATGGACGATAGTCAGCAGCCAGCGTCAGAGTTGGATTGATATAAATACCGCGCGATACACCAGTCGCACTGGCATTTTGATTAATAGTGGAGTTAACTTCAAATGCATTAAATATACCGGTACCAGAAGCCGGAGAGAACCTAGTTGGGATAGTCAGCTGTTGTGCTACTCCGCTGGTATTTCTTCGTTCATCCTGTCCAGTATTATAATTAAAATCTCCTATAGCAAAATCCGCCCCAGATGAGTCCCCGAATGACCCTTGAATAGCTAGGGAGTTGCCAACGATTGGACGAATCGTATTAACATAGATATTACTTCCTCCTGCAGCTCCGGCTGCAAAGATGACAGTATCACTCGAGTTCCTTAATTCCAGCATCCCGTTGGTATAAGCAGCTGAATCCCCAATCTGTCCTGCTCCCGCCTTGATGACTACTTTTGTCTTGCCCGTGGAAGCTGTTCCGTCTTGAAAAAAGCTTGTTGTCGCTGCAGCTCCTCCACTTGGGTTAATCATAAGAGAGTAGCTAGAATTTGTCGTACCGATTCCAACATTGCCTGTAGTATCGATAACAAATTTTGTTACTCCTGACTTACTCGCGGTGAAGATAGCCTGATCTCCGCCATTTTGATTCAAGATAGCTAGCGCTTTCCCTGTGGCAAGACCATCCAGATTGAAAAGCCCTACAGGAACTGTCGTACCGATACCGACATTGCCTGTACTGGCTACTCGGAATCTTTCGGCAATGCTAACACCAGTGCTGATATAATAATCACCGCTGCTCATGCCTGTTATTGCCTTAAGAACTCCCTGATTCATATAGTTCAATTGAGCATTAGCGCTTGACTGCGTTGTGTTTATTTGAAGACTAGCATAGGAAGCATCATTGCCGTTTAGTCTTAGTACAGTTTGACCTGGGTTGGCTGTACTATTTATCGTGGTAAAGCCAAACGAAGTATCAGTCGTACCGATACCGACATTGCCGTTATTATCCTTCAAAATAATGCCTGTAGACCATGCATTACCACCTGACTTATACTGTAAGGTAAGTGGACCATAAGGAGTACGGAGAATATTGTTAGCTGCTGTTCCATCTCCGAGTGTTAATCCTCCCGACATTGATGCTGACCCTGTTTTACTAATACTGAACTTCATCACACCTCCTTGTGATGCAATGAAAAGGTCTTGATCCCCTCCTGCTAGTTGATTGAAAATAGCCAGGGCTTTCCCTGTGGCTTTACCATCTACATTGAGAAGTCCTAGAGGCGCTGTACTTCCAATACCCACGTTGCCAGTTGTGTAATAAATATCATTTACTGTTGTTGTCCATTGGCTTGATGTCCCACAACTTCCCCAGGCTGCTGTCGATCCACCCAAAAGACACAGCGTCCCTGTCCCATCACTCCCTCCCAGATTAATCGCTCCGCTTGTTAAGGTAAGTCCAGTCAATCCAGTCACTGCGCCAGCTGCCCTAATTCCTCCATTGACATTAAATGACGAAGTTAATGTTGTCGTACCGATACCGACATTACCGGAATTTCGATTGATAATAATGATATTTGTATCATTTCCTACAGTCTGATCTTGGGTATTATGGACGCCAATATTGAAGTTATTAGCTGCTCCGTCATAGTGTAGATATGCTCCCAAAAACGAGTTCGTTTCTTCTGAAAAACGGATACGTCCACTCTCAAATTGACTCACTCCTGTAGTTCCCATAAAGATCTGCCCATCCTGGAGTGATAATTTCTGGAGAGGGCTTGTTGTACCGATACCGACATTGCCTGAGAAAAGAGCATTTCCTGTTCCCCCAGGCACTGACGTATAGCCGACAGCCAAAGAAGCAGAAATAGTCGCATAGCCACCCAGCGTTACATTGTCATTAAGATTAATTAACCCAGTCCCATTGGCGACAAGTGTCAAATCCTCATTCGTTCCCGTTGTGATATCTGTTGATGAGCCTGAGAAGACGAGTCCCGCAGATCCAATTGTTTTATTGTTAAAAATCTCAGAGCCTAAAAGTGTCGCAAGCGTACCTGTAGTTGGGAGTGTCACATTCGTTATTCCTGAGGTCGTCAATGTTAAGGCATTGGCGCTCGTCGTGAACGCATCTCCGAATGAGACAGTCTTATTATTAGCAATCTGAAGCGTACCTGAGGTACTAGCATTCCCTGATGTATCCTGTACCGTGAGTCCTGCGACTTTTTGAGCATTAAAGGCATAGGGAACTGCTGCTAAGCGAATCCGAGGTGTCATCTCGTTATCTGCTCCCACTTTGATGCCTAAGTATAATCCATCCCAGTTAAAGTTAAAGGTGCTAGGAATTGGAGTCACAGATCCCAACTGGACTGAGAAAATACCATCAGTCGTGGTGACACTTTGTGACTCAGTCCAGAGAGCCGTTCCACCGCTAGCTCTGTCATAGATCGTAAAGACCACTGTCTGACTTCCATTAGAGACATTGAGTCCGCTGCTAGTGACTAATTTGCCTTGGAAATTAACCTGCTGATTAATACCAGCAGCAGCATAAACAGTGTGCAGTCTAAAAACCACTCCTAGAACAAGCGTGAAAACAACTGTGAAAAGGAGAACACTTTTTGTTTGTATTTTGGGCAGGATCTTTTGCATAAATATAAATTACTTAAGTAATTTATATTTAAGATAATTCTAGAGCAGGCGGTCAATTTTTCACGGAAGATGTTAGTTTTTAGATAAATATGCATACTATTGTATACATAGATTTGTCTCTCCTAGCTTCCTGTTGTGAAAAATCCTTTCCTTATTCGCAGATGATGGGAATCCCTAAAAGCAGCTTGCACCTGATGCCTTCCACCTCTACACTAAAAGTATGACTCGATCTCTGCCTCGCATAGTGCTGGCCTTGCTAATCTGCCTTATGCTCCTTCCCCACGTCACGTGGGCTGGTCCAGCGAGTACTAACTTTGAATTAAAAAGCTATAGCTTTGGAGCAGGTGGAGACAGCCTGTCATCTACTAACTTCAAACTCTATGGTACAGCTGGTGAACTAGAATTAGGTAGATTATCGTCGACTAACTTCAAGCTTGGTTCAGGCCTCACCTATCTTCTCAAAGTGAATGTCCCTCCTGCCCCAACTGTCACCAATCCAGGCACTAACTACGACCGCCTCCTCGTAGTAGTAAATACAGGTAGCAATCCAAGTGATGCCACTTTCGCTCTTCAGATCAGTACTGACAGTAGCTTTGTAAGCGATGTAAATTATATAAAAAGTGATAATACGATTGGTCCTACGCTCACCACAAGCGACTTTCAGACCTATGCTAACTGGGGCAGCGGCTCTGGTGAATATGTAACAGGTCTTGCAGCAGGGACGACGTATTACGTCAGAGCCAAGGCTCGACAGGGATCTGTCAACTTTACTGAATCTGAATGGGGTCCTGCCACAGCCGGCATTACTACTTCAAGCCCTACGCTTACCTTCAGCACCAGTAACAGTAGCATCACTTTTAGTAACCTTAATGCTGGTAATTCCTATACTGATTCTTCCCAAACAACTGTCCTTACCACCTCCACCAATGCCTATAATGGCTATGTCGTCAATGCACGGGAAACACAAGCTCTCACTCATACCGTTGATGGAACGACAACCATTTCTAATTATGCGAGCGCAAACTCAAGCCCTACCTCATGGAGTGGCGCTGGCTTTGGCTACACCACGGATGACAATGATCTCTCAGGTGGCACCAACACTCGCTTTAGCAGCGGGACTAAGTATGCTGGCTTTACTACTTCTTCTCCTGGAGATCCTGTGGCAGATCACGCAGGTCCGGTACTATCGGCAATATCAAATGAGACATTTACTATATCGTACAGAGTCACAACAGATGCGACAAAAAAGGCAGGAAAGTATACGACAACTGTTCTTTATAATGTAGTACCTGAGTATTAACCATGAAAAAAATTATTTATCTAATTATAGTTATGATGGCCATTTCGCCCCTGAGTGTTACCCATGCAGCAGACTCCTCCGTTCCGGCGAGTGCTCTTAAAGTCACACCAGTTATTATCCCCCTCCAACTATCCCCTAATCAAAATATATTAAAAGATATCGTAATAGAAAATATATCATCAGTACCACAACCATTGCGGGCAGTATTTTCCGACTTTCAGACAACGGGTGAAGACGGTGGGTATGATATCCAGTCAACTGCCAGAAACCCTCTTCTCTCCTGGTCTACTGTTACACCTCATGAGCTTCTTATCCCCCCCCACAATAAGGCAACTGTCCGGCTTGAAATCAAAACTCCTCAGAAAATTCCTGTGGGAGGATACTTCGGTATGCTCTTTTTCGAGCCTGTGCCTGAGCCATCAAGTATGGAAAGGGCCACCCAAGTTATCGCCCGTATTGGAGTATTAATGCTTGGAAGTGTGGGCGTACAGGATACACGTCAGCTCGCAATCCTTACCTTCACTCCACACCTTCTTAATAACTCAGGGGATATCAAAATGATGCTGCGAGTAAAAAATACTGGCCTTGAGTACGTTACCGCAAAACCAATCTTAACAGTTACGCCCCTTTTTACTCACTCCACAAAGACAATTTGGGAAGATAAAGTCATCTTCCCTGGGAATGTCAGGCGATGGGAAAAATCTCTGAGCCTCCCATCCTGGAACATCTACCATCTAAAAATGGCAGTAAGTATGGGCAATGGCAACTATGTTACTGAGGATAGAACGGTTGTTGTCTTCCCCTACCTAGCACTAGTCTTTATAGTAGTTATAACAGCTGTCCTTCTCCTAGTAACTCTTAAGAGAAAGCAGCTTAAAAAGGCAATCCGAATTATCCTCTTTAATAAGTAAAAGTGTTACTTGACAATAAGACTGCTACTTAGATACTCTGGAACTAGGTATGAAATCTTATATGCCCAAGGTTCTCCATTTCAGCTTCCTTCTCGTGGCGCTTATTGCTGTGGTTCTCACTAATCCTCTTTTTGCATTTCTCGTAGGCCATGCTCAAGCTGGTGCTTTATCCCCTGCAAAATTGATGATTAATAATTCACAATCTGCTGCGACCAATGTCACTTATCAATTCCGTTTTACCACCAGTGTTACGACAGCGATCAAACAAATAACTATTCTTATTTGTGATGCTGCATCCGGCACCTGCAACACCCCCTCAGACTTTTCTTCAACTGGCGCGACCAGAACCAGTGATAACTTAGCAGGATCATCCAAAACAGATACTGTTAACGTCAATGGAACCTTAACACTTGTTGCAGGTACTCCTTCCACCCAGTCAACTCAGGCCATGTTTATTGACTATACCACTATCACTAATCCTTCCACTGCTAATACTACATACTATGCGCGTATCACTACATACTCAGATACCGGCACAACTGTAATTGATACTGCTACCGTTGCCTTTGCAGTTCTCAATAGTACATCAATTGCCGTAACTGCCAATGTCGATCCAACACTCACTTTCTCGGTTGCAGGCATTGCCGGAACAGGCTCAAATAGCGTTAATAATGCTAACTTAACAAATGGTGTCACCACAACTGCAACATCAATTCCTTTTGGGACGCTTACTGCAGCTTCTGCCAAAGTGGCTGCTCAGGATATAACAATTACCACAAATGCCAGCAGTGGCTATACTGTTACAGCTTCCCATTCAGCGACAAGCCAGGCAGGCTTCCCACCGCTTGTGTCGGGATCTACTAATAATGTAGATGCATTTTCTGGTACTAATGGTACTCCCACGACGTGGTCCTCTCCAGCTGGATCTTCTGCTAATACTAATACTGGTTATTTTGGTTATACGACTGAGGACTCATCCCTCTGCAGCGGTACTGCTACACGTTTTACCTCAAGTGGCGGTAATAAATGGGCTGGCTCTACCACCCTTGGACAGGAAGTTGCATGCAGTGCAGGAGGAGTTAGTAGTGAGACAACCCGCATTGGCTATGAGATTGAAGTCAATAACCTTCAGCCTCCAGGCTCATACTCTGGAACAGTCGTACTTATAGCAACACCTACTTATTAATAATCAATGAAGACTTCCCTATTCAGTGGTCAGATAGAAAGAAAAAAAATGATGGGAGGACTCTTCATCCTCTTTTTTGTAGTTCTCTCTGTAGTTGCATATAGTTCAGTTAAGACATGGGTAAGAGGACAAAATGACGGACAGACACTTGAAGTATCTCCACCATCCCAAGAGGTAACCCTTGATCCAGGAGACAGTGTCCAGATTAAATCAATCATCCGTAATAAAAGTAATGACAGTCTTACCATGACTGCTCATATCGAGGACTTTACAGCAAGCGGGGATGAAGGCCAGGTAGCTCTCTCCCAAGGAGGAACATATTCCGTTGCTAATTGGACAAAAGTTACTCCAGGTTCATTTACTCTCCCGCCTCACTCAGAGCAAGAAGTAACCGCCACAGTCACCGCCCCTAAAGATGCAGCCGGCGGACGATACGGCTCATTCGTCTTTGCAGTAAAACCTGAATCTACGACAGGCAACGCAGCAGCAGTTTCACAGCAAATTGCCTCCCTTTTCCTCCTTCGCCTCAATGGAGCGGTAAATGAGCGCTTAGCCATAACGAGTATGTCATCTCCCCGCTTCTCAGAGTTTGGCCCTGTAACAATGGACCTTACTTTCCAAAATACCGGCAACGTTCATGTCAAGACCTATGGCCTGATAAATGTCCGTGACGCACTCGGCAATAAAGTAGCTGATATTGTGGTCCCTGGCACCAATGTCTTTCCCGATGCAGCTCGAGTCGTTAAGGCAACTCTCAACAAGACATTTCTTATCGGGCCATACACCGCCACAGCCCTTATGTATTATGGCTCTCAGAATGATGTACTGACTGCACAGACCACATTTTATGTCTTCCCTGTCAGAATTGCAGCTCTAGTACTTGTCGTGCTTGTGCTTCTTATTGTTCTTCGCAAACGTCTCCGTAAAGCGTTGAGAGCACTTACCAAATAAGGTGTAACGCTAGCATATAGTTCTGATCCAGCTTATATGAAGAAAATTATTTTTTGCCTTTGTATTGGTCTTGTGTGTGGTTTTTTTATTCACGCATTACTCTTCCCTGATATGTTCTCCCGTGGTATTTTCCTCCTTCCAGAATCTCCCGCTACCTTAACAAAACGAGCTCCAAATCAGCCCAACACTCCCACAGCAGCACAGAATGATACTATTATTTTCTATGACGGACACCGCTTCAGTAGAACAAATGTAGGGGTAGAAAATAGTCGCTATCTAACTATTGTTAATAAAAGTGAGGACAAACAAATGGACTTGGTATCAACAGAGGAAGATCTAACTACGCCCCGCCCATACGCGTATATGGAACAATTGCATACGCGTATGGACAAATCCGGGACGTTTATTGTCGCTGATCGTACTGATCCTACGATCCGTTTAGTAATAACCGTAAAATGAACCCAAATACCTTTTAACCCATAATCCCCCTAAGAGCAAAGAGAACCCAAGAACCCCTACCAACCACAGAGGGCTGTTGCGTTTTTTCAGCCCTCTGTAGTAAACGGTACAGTCTTATTACCCTAACTGGGACATTTGCAGCAGCGTTGTTACTGCCCGCAAATTCCTCAGAGTCTTAGTGTAAAATTTATGTGCTGATTTCCTCATATCTTTTAATAGTATTTGTGCCATATTGAATTTTCTTCTTAAAACCTAGAGTTAGTAATAAACCGCTTCCCTACTCACAATGCAGGTCTACTTTTTATGCCTAATACCAAGCTTCAAGCGTTAGTAGCGGACCTCCTTTTTTTTGTGTAGTGTTTCCATAAGTGATTTGTAATGCTTCGAGCATATCCCATGGGTATATTCCTGATCTTCTGATAAATCTGGATAGAGAGAACGGGGACACCAAGCGCATGCCTCTATGAGCTTAACCCTTTCCCCCGTTGTATATTTAACCATTGTTATCATAGCCTCTTAGAATACAAAGTTTACCCAAAGACGCCTTGCTCTCTATTTTTAGGTAAGCTTTTTCGGTTAAAGAGGTCTTGTGGAAAACGCCTCTTTGGATGTATATCGCTGTCGTACTAAGCTTACTTTTGCGTCTGTGAAAACAGTAAACACCATTTTGGAAAGACAGTCAAACTTTTCACGGTTTTATATATGCTTATATAAAGATGTATAGTTTTGCATATTGACAGAAGGCTTCGCCAATTGTTAAATGATTACAGTGTTAAATTGTTAGCAATAGAACAATTTAATCCTTTAGCAATGGATAATTTATTTAATGTCAACCAAGCTGCTTTTATTCTTAAAGTTCATCCCCTTACTATTAGACGCTACATTAAAGAAGGAAGGCTGAAAGCACTCAAAGTAGGCGGTGCAATTCGTATTAAGGAAAAAGATCTCCATGAATTTAATAAAGACTACACCCCCCAGGTTAAAAGCACAGAACCAGGCTTACGAGTTAAATTAAACCCAGCTAAGTCATTTTCTATGGAAGATCCTTTCCTACGGCTTAACGGACGCGGAGCGAGTATTAAACTGTCGTCATAACTGATTTAGGATTAAAGAATATGAAGAATGGATTAATTAAAAATACAAAAGAACTCACTATTCAAAAATCCAAAATCGAAAATCTATAATCAAGAAATATGCCATTACCTAGTAAAAAAGTGTATCTCGATTCTTCAACCTTCGTCGCTTTTATTGATAGGGCTCATATCAAATACGACCAGGCTACTGCATATTTTCGTTACTTTGGTATTGAGGAATATCAGCTTTTTTCAGATCCCGTAACTATTCTTGAGTCATATAACAGACTTTATACTGATATCAGCCCCTCCCTAGCCAAAGATTTTATGCGGGTTATGGCACTCTCAAATGTTAATATGATCTATCCCGAAGATGCAGACATGAAGGCAGCTCTCAAGGCTATCGTTAATTTTAAGACAACTGACCTCACCTTCAATAAAGCTCTTCTATCAGTACTTGCTAATAGACGCGGAGTATCACAGATTTGTACCTTTGAATATATGCCTCAGCTTTTTGGACTTTCACTCTTCTATCTGCCTATTTAATACTACTTATCTATATCGTACTATAAATTATAGTGTCACTACTTCTGAGGATCAACGTGAGAGGCTAAAGCAGATTTAACAAATTCCTCAGCCCATTGATAGACATTCCGCTCGTCAAGAGTACTTACCATATGGGCAATTCTCTCTACTTTCTCTTTTTTATCCATCTCAAGGCCTCTTTTTATAGCTTTAGCTACTTCATTGACATCATAAGGATTAACGATAATAGCCTCGGTAAGATCAATTGCTGATCCCGCAAACTGCGAGAGGACGAGCATTCCTGGATTATCTGACTTCGATGAGGCGAGAACAAATTCCTTCGAAACAAGATTCATTCCGTCATCTCGAGCAGTAACCAGGCAGATATCTGCTCTTTGGTAAAACTGCATGATATTATGCCTGTTAAATACATCATGCAGAAGGAAAATAGGCATCCAGCCATTTTTTTGGACATACTTTTTATTAATTTCCTGAGCTTTGGCTTTCAATTCTTTTTTAAGGTGTTCATAGGATGGAATAGCCTCACGCGAAGGAGCAACGATTCCCACATAGACTACCTTGCCGATATAGGAAGGGTATTGCTCTAAGAAACGGTCAATGGCACGAAGCCTCAGGATAAGACCTTTGGTATAGTCGAGACGATCCACTCCTACTATTACTTTATGGTCGGTAAAGAACTGTTCAAATGGATCCTCTTCCTCCTTAGGTGTCCCGATCATGCTCGAGACGAATTTGCCCATAAGTCCCTGCTCTTTCCGATCCACCAACAGAGAACGAATGACATCGGTATCAATTCCCAAAGGAAGATGAGTAATCGTTGTTACATGATCTTTATAATGCACTCTATTACGTTCACGATCAATCCGTACTTCGAGCTCACGTTCTACGGATTCTAAGAAATTAGAGGCCTGATACCCTCTATGGAAAGCGATAAAATCACAACAAAGCATACTCTCTAAGATCTCTTTCTTTTGAGGTAAGATACGAAAAACTTCCCATGTCGGCCATGGGATATGCCAAAACATACCCATTACCATATTTTTATTGAGGTTTTTAACCATGGATGGGACTAAGGTCATCTGATAATCATGAATCCAGAGGAGTGTCTTTTTGTTACCAGTTAGTTCTTCTTTAATAGCTTTAGCAAAACGCTCATTTACTTTTTTATATCCTTCAAACCACGCATCATGAAATTCTGGAGCCTCAAAGGCTACGTGGCAGAGTGGCCACATCGTCTGATTGGAAAAGCCATAATAATAAGCATCTTCCTCTTCTTTGGGGGCAAAAACACGCTTGAGGGTATATTCACCATCCGATGCTTCGACTTTAAATTTATTGGAGCGATCGACTACCTCTTTATCAGCCTCAGTCTTACCACGTCCAATATAAATTCCTTGAGCTGCCTTGACGATTGGATCTAAAGCTACTGAGACTCCTCCGGCTGGAATTTTTACCGTCAGCTTATCATTCTTTAATTCATGGACACGTGTCTCAGCATCTGCCACCATAATAAGCCGGATATCCTGGCGCTTAAAGAACTCTTTTAGATCGTAATAGCTGTACATATCTCGAAAGTATACCAGATTTTATCTTCTTATTTCAGTTATCGTGAACTGAATCTGGCCTTGGCTACAAGCCATATGAACGTAGCCAGTTTAAGCTGACGTTTATATCGCCAAGGCTGGCTAAGAAGACGAAAAGCCCACTCAAGGCCTATTGCCCGAACAAAAAAAGGCGCTCTTCGCACCTCACCACTCACATAATCAAACGCGCCTCCTACACCCATAGCCATTTTGACAGGAAGAATAGGCAAATTCTCAGCAATCCATCTCTCCTGTTTAGGAAATCCATAAGCTACGAAGAGAAGATCAACTCCACTTTTAGGGAAGCGTTTGACGTCCCAATCTGAGCCTGTGAAACGGACATTAAGATTTTTGTGCTTTTCACGCAAGCACTCCGCTGTACGCTCTGCTACCCCAGCTCTTCCGCCCAGAAAGCCTATGGACAAGCCCTCTTCAGAGGCCTCTTTACATAGCCTGAGCATGAGATCTACCCCTGTTATCCGCTCTTTAAGAGGAATTCCTAGGAAATGGGCTGCAAGGAAGAGTCCCACCCCATCACAGATGGCAACATCAGCTTCCTGGAGGATTTTTTTGACGTCGTGATGGGAGGAAGCATAGACTATCATTTCAGGATTTGGAGTGACAACAAAACGCTTTTGTCGGGAATTTCTTACTTGATCTATAATATACTCTGAGACATCCTCAAGTGTAGTGTCAGTAATACCAATTCCTAGTATTTCTTTTTTCACAAGATTAAGTTTCATATACTATATTTATAATTTGCTAAATTATTTGATGGTTAGATTGCTATATTGAATATGTAATATATACATTATCTAAGTTCAATTATTTACCAATTAGGCATAAATAATTAAAATATCACTTAAATATGCCATTTTCTACTCTAGGACTACTAAGTTAGGATTAATCTCTTTGCTTAATCCTTATGTCTGTGAAAATATTAGTAGTAATACTATAATTATGAGACAGTTATTTGACAATTTAGCAATCTAACAATCAACGAATCTATTTCTTAGCAATACTTCTCTTATACAGCTCAATATTCTCCATGGCTACTCCTGTTCCCTTTACTACACATAACAGAGCATCTTCAGCCACATGACAAGGAACCCCTGTTGTTACTGTCATTAACTTATCGAGATTTCTCAGAAGAGATGTTCCCCCACTCATAACAATCCCTTTATCAATAATGTCACTTGCCAGTTCAGGCGGACATTGTTCAAGGACCTCCTTTGCTCCTCCGATAATATCAAGCAGTGTAGGCTTGATAGCTTCATTGACCTGAATCTCATCAAGAGTAATTGAACGTGGAAGACCAGTAATAGTATCACGTCCTCGAATCTCCATGGTCTCTTTCTCTTCTTTAGCTCCTTTTTCAATGACAGCATTCCCAAGTACGATTTTAATATCTTCAGCTGTTGTCTCACCGATTAAAAGATTGTATTTTCTTCTAATATAGTTACTGATAGCCTCATCGATCTTATTTCCTGCTACCCTAACTGAACTATGTACCACAACTCCACCTAAGGAGATTACGGCTGATTCTGTCGAACCACCGCCGATATTAACGATCATATGTCCAGCAGGCTGAGCAATAGGAATCTTAGCACCAATTGCTGCAGCTAAGGGCTCATCGATGAGGTAAGCAACTTTAGCACCCGCAGACATAGCAGCGTCAAGCACAGCCCGCCTTTCAACCTGAGTAACTCCACTAGGGATACAGACCATCACTTCGGGTTTAAAAAATCGTGATTGTCCGCAGGCTTTATCGATAAAGTAGGAAAGCATCGCCTCAGTAATACTATAGTCAGCAATAACCCCATCGCGAAGCGGTCTCATCGCCACCACATTGCCAGGAGTCCGCCCCAGCATGTCTTTGGCTTCCTTGCCTACAGCAACTACCCGATTATCCTCAGCTGTTACTGCTACAACTGTGGGTTCATTGAGGACAATTCCTTCACCCACCAGGTATACCAGCGTATTTGCAGTACCTAGATCGATGCCAATTCTTTTTGAGGTGGGAACTGTGAACATAATAGCTAGAATTTAGTATAAAGTATTTAGTATGTAGTGAGAAGTATTATGCCAAATACTACATACAAAATACTAAATACTGCGGAGTAAAGCAAGAGAGACACTATCATACACTACACTTTCTAGATCATCGCAGGCATGATGTCCTCCGGCTGCCTTGCAAGAGCTATTTTTTTAAGAGTATAATAGGAATATGGAACGAAGTCGGGGCAGTGCTCTCATCTCAATCCTGGTTCTTGTTTTTCTCGTTATTGGAACAATCCTGGCTGTTCTCTATGCTAAAGGCTATCGTTTTAATGCGCTGAATCTCCTGCAAGGCAAAGCTTCTCTTTCAAAGACAGGGCTTTTAGTAGCTACTAGTACTCCTAATGGCGCTTCTGTTGATATCAATCATAACCTGACTAGCGCTACAGATAATACTATTGATCTACTGCCTGGCAAGTACACGGTGAGTATCCACAAAGACGGCTATTTTCCTTGGGAAAAAGATGTCTACGTCACCAAAGAACTCGTTACCAAGGCTGATGCTCTCCTCTACCCAATTGCTCCAAAGCTAGAAAGTATCACAGCCAGTGGTGTTGAAGGACCGGTTATTGACCCTTCTCGTACTAAAATTGCCTATCGAGTAGCTTCCCAATCAGCTGTCAAAAATGGGATCTATGTCTATGATATGAACGCTCGCTCAGTACTTTCTCTCCAAAGTGCGACCAAACAAGTAGTAAACGACACGCTCCAGCTCTTTTCAGAGGCTGCTATCTCCTGGTCGCCGGATGGATCGCAACTGATAGCTACTGTTTCGGGAGAACTTGGCCCATCTACCTATCTTCTTGAGGCTAGCCAACTCAATAACCAGCCTCGTAACGTTACCGCTATTTTACCTTCTATTCAGGCTCAATTTGATGCAGATAGACAGGAGAAAGCCACTTCCCAAACCATCGCTCTCAAACCCGCACTGAAAAAGATGATCGCCGAGAACTTTACCATCCTTGGCTGGTCGCCGGATGACACCAAGATCCTCTACGTAGCTTCACGATCTGCTGACCTACCTCTTATTATCAAGCCTCGACTGCTAGGCTTGGATACCCTCTATGAGAGACGTGATATCAAAGAAGGCGGACTCTATGTCTATGATATTAAGGAAGATCGAAATACTAAGATTATTGATACTACCCCCGAGGACTGCAAGAGTAATGCTGAGTTATGTGAACTCCCTATTTCATGGTTCCCTGACAGTGCCCACCTCGTATTTGTTACTAATAAACAGATCCATATGGTCGAATATGACGGATCCAATAATACGACAGTCTATGCAGGGCCTTTCATCGGAGATTATGCTTTCTCATGGCCAGATGGCAGTCGGCTCGTAATCCTGACTGATCTTAATAATTCGACCATCCTCCCCAACCTCTACACCATTAGTTTGAAATAAGTAGATTAATGATTTAGGATTAAAGACTAACAAATCTTAAGATATCAAAAGGTATCATAAAGCCTCATTTTCACTATTTCATTAATCGTTAATCATTATTCTTTAATCTGAACTGTTGTCCTCTTCTTGTCAGGTATTCTCCTATAGTTTTGTTATAATCTCAGCAGCCTGAAGGACCTTCGCTGGCTAGGCAGTCAGCACGAGGAGGTCCAGAGACGCTCTTTGACTATCCGATGCATTATTCCTAGCTTGGCTAGGAGAAAGGAACCACACGTGGAAACAGTCATAGGAATCGGTCTTCTCATCGTGGTGGCCTTCCTCTGCGAAGTCCACCGTATCTGGTGGCTTTTTGAGAAATCCAGCCCCACAAAGGAGAAAAAAGATGGCTGAACAAACACGGAAGCCACTCTACCAGAACGGCTGGCCGTACGCAATCTCCGCGATCGTCGTTTTTTTGGGGTTCTGCTTCATAGCTCCCCACTTTAACGACGATGTGCTTATGGTACGGATTCTCCTCTGGGGAATCACCGTACCGTTGGTGCTAATGCTAGGCTTCACCTATCTCTACTTCAACTGGATTGGAGACTGGTTGAAGCGTTGGACGACCCAGCGTCGCTCGCTTCGCGCAAAGGAGCACCGATGAAACGACGATTGATCTGGTGGCTCGGCCTCGCTGGCCTAGTCGCCTTCTTCGGCTGGCTTTTCAACCTCCTGGCCAATGATCCAGGCGCTTCAGGGTGCGAACCCGGAGGAGGATACCATGGCTGAGAAAGATACCGACAACGAATTGTTCGAGCGTATCGAGCAGTACCTGAAAGACCCGTCGTCGTTCACTCCCCGCAAGGGAGACGATGAAGACATCTCCTCTCTCATAGGCTTCCTGATCGTTTCAGCGATCGGCCTGAGTGCCTGGGGATGGCTGGTCTTCTGGATGCTGCAGAATACCGCTGCGATGGTACTGCAGTTCCATCACCTTTCATGAATGCATCGGGATAGACCCGCTCGTCGAGTCGCAAGACAAGACGAGCGGGATCCCGTACTTAGGAACTCATACCAACTAACTTCTAACTTTTCCCTTCAGGAGTAGCAATTACAAAGAGTCTCTTCCACGTCGTTCCAGGAGGCCAGCATGTCTGAAGGATAAGTTGCTCCTTCCCCGGAACCTGACTATGGATCAGTAAATCCACATCACTTGGATCCTTGATCACGGTATGATCGACTTTGTAGTTGTAGCGGGTATTTTCAAAATAGACTGAAATCGCATCTCCTGGCTGCATATCTTTGAGAAGATAAAAAACAGCATTATACCGTCCTACGTCCCAAAAATTATCAGTCGAATGGGCAAATAAGTAGACATTTCCCTCCATGCCAGGAAATACACTCCCCTTAGCATGGGCTACGCCACTTTGGAGCTTAGGCAGAAAATCATCTTCTTTAAGAGGATCTACGTTGGGCCAGATTTTAGCCGTAGCTCCTAGCTTAGGAATAATAATACTGAACTGCGTATCAGGAGGAACGAGAACTTGTTCTTTTGCCCCTGCAATAATATCGCCAAAACCAGGAGCAAGGGTATTACTGGGAGCCGAAGAAGAACTAAACTCTCCTTTTTTTATTTGTGCTACTTTATATTCAATTCCGCGGGCTTTGATCAGCTGAAACTGCGCTTCATAAAAAAGTGCTGGCCCAAAGGTCGCTACAACCCCGTAAAGACACAAAAGGACTAAGAAATTACCAGTCGTCCTCATCAGCATGAATTTAGCCTTCTCTCGCCCTGTCATGACTGATGTGATGACTTCAGGCGGAGGAGCTATCGGAGATGAAGTATCTCCTGAGGGATTATATGAAGGACGAGGAGCAGGATGCTCCTCTGGGAGATAGACTGAAGAGACTGGCCCAGGAGTACTTCCCGCTACATAGATATCACCTTTTTGGGCTAGCTGACGCTCACGGGACTTCTTCACAAATTCGTTGCCGGATGTGTGGTGCATATATAGTTAATTGTAGTGGATTATTGAAGAAAGACAAAGGACGCAAGTACCCCTAAGAGGAATTGAACCTCTATCTTACCCTTAGGACGGGTCTGCTCTATCCGTTGAGCTATAGGGGCATAGTAGCTGTTATTCTAGCATCTGAGAAAAAAGAACTCAAAGGATTAGAAGGTTACTGAGGCGGTGTATGTGATGATCTGCCAATAATCTCCAGGAGGGGTCGATCCTCCAGCCCGAACTCCATAAACGCTATAAATAATATCACCAGTAGGATCAGGAGCACCGCTATAGTTAACTAAGGTATAGTAATAATTCGGGGCAGGATTAGCAAAATTAGGCGTTGCCTGACCCCAGGTAGTAGTATTTACCCTGCTATTAGCATCACAGGGGTTGATACCATAGCCACCGGTTACACTGCTGATGGTAGTTGGTGCCGGAGTATTATTCCCTGTTACATTGCCTTGAGCGTTGACGATATAGGAGCCATTGGCGGGGTTAAGGAGAAATCCGCTAGCAGTTGCCGTGATAGCATAACCCACTCCGGTATTGGAACGAAGCGTCATCTTCTGAGAAGCATAGGTATTACCCGCGCTGCTGATTGTCCCTAGATTAACCTCAGTTGGAGTTGAAGCAAACGTGGCATTGGTTGAGATATTGGCATAAGAGGTACTGCACGTCTGAGCGGTATGCATATCAGTACTTGCAGCCACCCCATCAATAGTAAAAGAGAATGTAGGATCAACGTGGGCTACGACAAAAACTGACTCAATCGTTCCCATCTTTACCGTTGATTGATCTAGAATATTGGTAGCACCATCCTGAGTGGAGATGGTAACACTTTTGACACTTGCAGTTCCTCTAGTACCGGTATTAGTAGGGTTAATGATAAGAGGCTTCTGTGCTGTACACCTTCCGCCTTGTGCGTCAGCTGTAGCTGCAGTACAGCCTAAAAATACCCAGACAGTAGCACCAGCTGGGATAGTAGCACCTGATGTCGTACAGGTGGCTGTAGGTACTTGGTTATTTGAGCCGTTAGTAACTCCTGAAAGAGACCATGAACATGTCGCAGCCCCCAAACTCGTCTTCATCTGGATATCTGTGGTCCCGTTAAGGCCGTTAAACATCCAGGTATTAGCAGAAGGAGAAGCTTGATTGGTATCAGAACCCGCAAAACTATTTGAAACCGGATAAGATATCACAATCTTTCCCCCGATAGGAACGGCAGTCTGAGGTGAAAAAGAGATAATATGCATAGCTGTTATAGGAACTGCAAGGACACTTGCCTTTCCATGCGCGACAGTTGTTGAGGTTGTAAAGGAGGCAGTAAGCTTATCAGCAGAAGTTGTAGCAACAGTTACGTTTTCTGAAAATAATCCACTGTCAAAAAATTTAGCGGAATCTGAAGAGAGATATGTTGAGGTATTGTTAAAGACACTTACTCCTGAAGAACCGATAGTTAAAGGATCGCTCGATAAGTTCAGCGGTGATGAGGCTGAAGGCCGGGATGTCGTGGCGCTAGCTGAGGCATTAACCAAGCCTAAGGCATGAGCCTTTTGAGGAGCAAAAGCCAACCAGCCGAATAATACCAAAACAAATAGCAGACGTTTTGAAACGGGCATATATTAATAAAATCATGTCTATGAAAGAAATTCAAGTAGAAGCTGAAGAGTAGAATTATTTCTTTTTACCTTGAGTATGGACCTCGTGAGGAGCTGTGTAATCAAAGAGCTCCCCCTCTGCGAACCAATGAGCAATTTCTTTTTTAGCCTCTTCAACATCCCCTGATGCGTGCAGGAGATTAGGCACACCGACATTTGCTTTGTCTGCATAGGCAAATGAGATATGTGAGTAATCGCCTCTTATAGTGCCTGGAGCAGCACTTGCCGGCTCTGTAGTACCGACCATTTTTCTAATGAGAGCAACAGCTCCGACTCCTTCAAGCACCATAGCGATAACTGGACCCTGCTGCATCATCTGGAGGGTCATATCAAAAGGCTTTTGGCCACGCCTGGTGATCATCTTACCGATCTCTTCATAATGCTTAAAATAATGGTCATAGTCAGGATGAAGCATTTTCATACCAACGATTTTGAGTCCAGCCCGCTCGAAACGAGTAATGATCTCGCCTACCAATCCTCTCTGGACTGCATCTGGTTTAAAAACAATAAGTGATCTTTCAATATCCATATTATTAACCTCTAACTACTTACTAATAACTGCTAACACATTTGCTAGTTGTTAGTAGTTGTATTCTACCAACTCAAGCTCAGCTTGTCTACAGCTTAACTATCTCCTCTAATTGGTCTTTATGCTCATAATTGCCAATGAGAGCGAGGTTAAGGCCTCCATTCACAAAGTATTTCTTACCTACTTCATCGATCTGATCAATGGTAACGGCATCTATCTTCTTTAAGACCTCATCGGGATTAAGTACTTCTTCTTCATCTAACTCCTGATGAGCATAGAATGTCGAGACAGAACGGCTGTCTTCAAGCTCTAAGACCAAATGTCCTTTCATATATTCCTTAGCTTTCTTTAATTCTTCTTGCGTAATGGCTAATTTGCCTCCTGAGATGAGCTGATACTGCTCAATCATGACTTTAATTGCATCGGTGACTCTTTTCGGATCAATACCTGCAGTCGAAACAAGCGTTCCGCAGTCAATATACTCATCTGAAGAAGACCTCACGTAATAGGCAAGCCCTCGCTTCTCACGAACCTCATTAAAGAGACGAGAACTCATACCTCCACCCATAATCGAGGCAAGGACGGATAATGGATACTTATCTGGGTGATTAAGATCAACTGTACGGACCCCAAGAGCGATATGAACCTGCTCGGTCTTTTTCTCTTTCACGAGAACAGCTGGCTTTTTCTGATCTTCAACAATAGGAGCTGCTTTGATCGTATCAAAGCGTTTCATATCGCCAAAATATTTCCCTACTAATTCCCGAATTTCACCTTCATTAATCCCTCCAGCTACCACTACTGTCATATTATGAGGGCTATACAAGCTTTGCATATAAGAGACGAAGTCCTGTCGGGTTATACCCTGAATGATGCTTTTTTCACCAGCTATATCCCATCCCATTGGCGTATCTCCATAGAGAAGGGCCTCATAAATATCACCTATTTTTCGCATTGGCATATCCTCATAGAGATTAATTTCTTCAGCGATCACACCCTTTTCCTTTTCAATCTCTACAGGGTCTAATTTGGAGTGTTTGAGCATATCTGAGAGGACATCCAAGATTGTTTCAACGTTATTTTTTCCAGACTTCACATAATAACCCGTATATTCTTTACCGGTAAAGGCATTAAATTCTCCTCCAATACCATCAATAAGACTCGCGATATCAAGTGCTGTAGGTCGCTTTTCAGTTCCCTTAAAGGCCATATGTTCTAAGAAATGGGAAATACCGCTATTTTTTTTAGTCTCGTAGCGACTTCCTGCTCCTACCATGACAAGCGCCGTTGCAGACTCGAAAGATGGCATGGGGACAGTTATGAGGCGAAGACCATTAGGAAGAATCGTTTTAGTGAACTTCATAGGAATGGTTTATTGTATCACTCCTAAAATACTATTGCCAAGGGGGAGATTATCGTGAGATCGGGTAAGTTTTAGACAGGCGGACACGCTCTGTATCAACGATTACCACGTCCATATGCCCCTTCTCTGCATCAGCATCAAATAATGCTTGATGCATACCCCAGTCACCTACGTGCATACCTCGTTTTTGGGCTTCATTTCTTATCCGATCCATGCTAAAGCCTAAATTCAGCCACATATTCCATAAACGGGGTTCACTCAGGTGTACTCCATCAAAAGGCTCGATCCAATTGAGCTCTTCACCACTGAGATAGCCTGTCTCCTGGACAAAAGCCGAATAACGATCATTTGTCCGCCGGTCTATGACCATACCGATAGGCTGTTCTATTTTCACAGATGTGGTTGGATAAGCTTCAGTTAGTCCATTAAATCTTCCCTGATCACTTAAGTCTTGTATAACCTGAGCTAATGCCCTATTTGCAGCTAATTCTTCATGTACAGCAGCAACATCATTGCCATAGACACTCCGCTTTGATTGCTTAAGGATAATGCCTTGAGGGTTTTTCCCCTCTCCCAGCGCTACATCACCTTGGAACAATTCACGTGAGTTACGGATAACCATCCAGAAATCAGTCCTTTCCAGCCATTCAAAGCCTTGTTCATTAAATTGCTTGAACATTGCCTCTGCCAGAGGGCTCTCAGGAGCCGTGCCTGCAACAAGGAAATCCTTAGATATGTAGGTCTGAGGAAAGAGAGGGTTTCTACTTTCTACAATTCGTGGAACATAAAGACGTTCACTCATCTAGTATAGATACTATATCATAAAACTATAAGCCTGTATAGATGAGTGAATTTATTTTTTGTCCTGCTCTTGCTTACCTGGAGGAATAATTCGCTTCCTGATCCGTTCAAAAATTGTCTGACTACGAGGCAACTCACCTAGCCTTCGGGCCAGATTCTCTTCAGCTCTAGCATAGCGTGCCAGCTCTTCACTCCGACTTTTCGGCCTTTTATATCGTGGATGAAAGCTTTCACTCATAGATTACATACGTTCCGGTGTCTTAACTCCTAGAAGATATAGCCCCTCTTTAATCGTTTCTCCAACATGTTTGGTCAGCTGTAAGCGGAACATACGGACATCTCCTTCTTCTTTCAAAATTGGATACTTTTGGTAAAAGAGATTAAATTCCTGGGCTAAATGAAAAAGATATGTCGAAATAGTACTTGGCGAGTATCTCTCAGCTGCCTCACAGACTACATCGTAATACTGACTAAGCATAACAAGTAAGCTTCGCTCCTCCGGAGTGAGGGTATAGTGAGTAGGAAGCAGGTTCGTTTCGGATTTCGGATTTCGGATTTCGGATTTGTTCAGTACGCTTCGCGTTCTCACATAGGTATACTGCAAATAAGGTCCTGAATTCCCCTCAAAGCTTACTGACTCATCAAATGAGAACTCGACATCTTTCCCTATTCCTGATCGCAATAATGCCCATTTGACAGCCCCTACTCCTACCATCTCGGAGACGTTGTCTTTTTCTATTTCATCTCTCCCCTCCCTCACTTCTTGAATCTTTTCTTTTGCTCTTAGTACTGCCTCATTTAGTAGCCATTCACCTGTCACAACGTTGCCAGTCCGGCTACTCATTTTCCCCTCAGGCAGCCTTACCATGCCATGACTGAGATGTTTCATCCTGGATGCGATCTCTGGCTCAATCATTGAGAGTGCTTTAAGAAGAACCTTAAAATACTCATCAATCTCATTTCCGGTAATCATAATCGAGGTGTCAAAGGCGTAATCGTTATACTTAGTAACCGCAAGTCCGAGCTCTTTAGCTTCATAGGTGGGAAGCCCTAACGAATTAATAAAGACTCGTGTGTGAAGACCATATTTTTCTCCTGGAAAAATGACAGCCCCCTTACTTTCTTCAAAAACTGTATCTTTATACTTCTTAACTATATCAACTCCTCGTGGACCAGCCTCACTCTCAAAATAATACTCTTCAAATTTTGTACCCAGCCTTTGATAAATACTCTCAAAGTATTCCAAGCTCCATGTTCTGCCTGCTTTGTAGAGAGGCATAACTCCAGCATCTTTTTCATAAACTTTTTTGTTGATTGAAATGATCTCTTCTTTAGCTGAATTATCTTCTTCATAGTGAGCTGCTCCAAAAGCATATGCTTTACCCAAAAAATTTGCTCTTTCTTTAAGTGATTTATCCTCAAGCTCTGGGATAGTCCATCCTTTGTCTTCCAATAGATGGCTCATACCATAAAGAGCCTTAGCTACATGAAGTCCTACATCTCCCTGATAACAAACCCTTCTCACTTCAGCCCCTCCTGCTTCAAGGATTCTGGCGATTGATTCTCCTACGATATTGCTGTAGAGATGACCAATATGAAATTCCTTAAAAGGGTTAGGGTCAGTAAACTCAATCATAATCTTTTTTCCCTCAAGGCTAGGTATGCCTCGTTTTTTGTGTTCATTTAGGAGGTTTTCTATAAGGGAAGAGTCTTTGAGGGTGATATTAATAAAGCCAGGATCAGCAACTTCTATTTTATCGATCAGTTCATTGTTCTTAGTTCTTAGTTCATGGGAGATGAGTTCTGCAGCATCTCGTGGAGACTTCCCTAGCTTCTTTGCAGCCTGGAAAGCGATATTGGTAGCATAGTCTCCGTGACTTGTATCCACTGTGGGTACTACTTGGATGTGGAGACCACTAATGCCGAGTGTGTCTAAACTATCACTGATAAGCTGTTGGATGTCTTGTCTCACCTTCCAATTATACACTATTTCCTAGCCTGCAAATTATCTATTGTAAGAAAAAGGTAAGAAGAAAATTTTTCACAGAATAGCTCGTATGCTGATCTTAGATAAGTATGCATAAGTATGCAATATTATGTTTTTATACACAAAATGCTGAGAATTGATAAATGGCAATGATGAGATAGTAATTGCTAATAGGGATTTTTCACAAGAAGAGTGCTGGGTCGGGTCGCCTGATGCGACCCGACCCCAACGCAAATTAGTAAGTAGGATGGATGGTGATTCTAAAGTGAGGTTGAGCAATGGCCCACTGCCACCACTTGATATGAGCGCCGAAGGTTTTGCCTTTACTACCCTTCACCAGCCAACGCTCTGTGTTCCCTCCCGCAACTTTCACGTCCTTGACGCGGAACTTGTGATGCCTCGAAGGGATGAGTTCATCAGCAAGTCGGGTATTGAGCCTCGGAAGGTAGATAGGTTTACGGTTGAAGACGATGACTTCATCTCCATCCTCAAGCTCAGCGAGGAGATCTGTCAGGGCTTTCATTGGAACATCCTTTACTAAGGTGCGAAAAACAATGGTAAAAGCATCTGCACTCGCTTTTAAGCGCTCTAGCTTTCCCAAAGTAAATTATAGCAAACATGATATATATTGCTCATGTTTTATACTAATAATCATACAAGGTTATATATTATTGCTAATATAAACTATAGGTAAAATTAGCGAAGGTTATAGGACTTACCATCAGAAATCAGCCTCAATGTCCCCTCTTTGTCTGTGCGGTAGATCGTAGCCCCAGCATTCTGCAGGGAGCTAAGAGTATTAGGAGCCGGATGACCGTATGAGTTGTGCTCACCGACTGAGATGGTAGCCAGCTTCGGATGAAGAACAGCCAGGATCTCAGGAGTAAGACCAGTTCGGGAGCCATGATGCGGAACCTGAAGAACCGTTATTCCCCTTAGCTGATCCTTATAGAGAGCTACAGCTTCTCCCATTTCTTGATACTGGCTATCACCAGTCAGAAAAAACCTGAAGTTTTTATACGTGAGAAGGAGTTCAAGGGAGGCGAACTCTGAAGAAGTGATGTATTTGCCACTCACTGCAGTTCTCCTCAAGAATTCTTTTGTCGGACCTATAACTCTCAGATTTATCCCTGAATCGAGCTTGATTTTATCTCCGCTACTCAACGTTTGCCACACCAGTTTTTGTTTTCCTACCATCTCTTGTAAGGCTTTATACCCACCTGATGTATTAGCTAAATCTTCTGTAGCAAATTGCTTAACAGAGTAGGTTTTTAACACATCCACTAAGCCGTTGAGATGGTCTGCATGAGGATGCGAAAGGACTACCAGATCAATCTTGCGTTCCCACAATGGAAGGGCCTCTCTGAGGCATTTTATGACGCTGCTACCAGGACCTCCATCAAAAAGAAGCGTCTTATGCTTGGGCGTACGGATAATCACAGCGTCCCCCTGCCCCACATCACATACTGTTACGTGGAGATAGCCATCATTGAGACTAAAAAACTGATATATCCCCAAACCCACAAAGAAAATAAGACTCAACATGCCTACGATTACATACTTTTTCATACTGATATATACTGTGTTTGAGGAAATTACGACCTCTTTTCGTTTTTCTTTTTCCCCATTTTTATCCACCATATACTGCCTGCTAGTGCAAGATAGTAGGCTGTTACCATACCCCAGGGCACATCAGCCATCCTCAGCTGCAAGCTGTAAAAGGCGAAAAAACGAATAACGGCAATAAAGTAACTGAGGAGAGGCAGGCAGACAAAAGCAATTATTCCTCCGAGATGAATACTCAGAAGAGCAACAAGCGAAGCACTAGACCCAATGACCATTAATAGCGGAATCGTCCAGAGGACTAATGCATTTACTAGAACAGAAAACACCCCAAAGGTATGAAAATACATAAGGAGAATAGGCAGGGTAGTAATTTGAGCAGAAATTGTCGTTTTTAGATCATCTTCTATCCACCCAATTACTGGAATCTTGGCAAAAGAAGGCAAGAGAGGTGAAATAAGAAGCATTCCTGCAGTAGCTGCAAAGGATAACTGAAAACCAATATCTGCTATGACAGAAGGACTCAGTATAATCATGGCGCTTCCAGTCAGAAAAAAAGAAATAAATGCTGTTCTCTGTCTCCCCACCAGTAACCCTAGATAGGAAATGCTGGCCATGAGGGTCGCTCTTACGATGGAGGCAGACAAGCCTGACAGCAGTGCATAAAAGAAAAGGCACAGAATAGTCATAAGTAAAGCATGCTGCCTTCTCCAAAACCTCAGAAAAATAGGCAGTAAAAAGCCTGCCAGGAGAGTTACATTCATTCCGCTTGCAGCCACGACATGCGTTACTCCAGTAGTTTGAAAGGCCAGCTTGAGCTCGTGGGAGACAGCAGAGTTAATACCAAAGACTATTCCCAGCAGTAAACTTGCCTCATCAGGCGGAAGATAGGACGTAAAAGCTTCAGTCACCTTTTCTCGTACCCATCCTGCAAGCTTATAAGGAATCCCTACGTCATCTTTCACTAGTGCAATAGAGGGAAAATACATCGAATAAGTAGCCTTTTTATTATCCAAGACTCTCTTTTTAACAACACCTGAGATATGGAGTAAGTCACCATACCGATACTGGCTGAACTGAGGCACTACTAAGACTACTTTCTGCCCTCTTATCATGACAGTTACTTCTTCATGGCCATAGGAGAGCTGAGAAGGCGAGACTACCCTTACCGTAGCCCTTATGGTCGCACCATCAGGAAATTCAGGAGGAGGTGAGGCGAGGACAATTCTCAGCAGAACTATCAGACAAATACTCCCATAAATCAGTAGTAATTGTCTATTCATGGCTTTTATAAGCTAATCAGATCTTTAATCTTTTGGAAGACGCTGCTAGTAACTGCTTTCTTAGAAGTGAGTTCGCCCAGAGAGTTATATGGCCTGTTGGAAATTATTTTCTCTGCTGTTACTGCTCCTACTCCAGGCAGGCTCTCAAGCTGAGACTCCGAAGCAGAATTGATACTAATACTTCCTGTTGAGGCTCCAGCTACCGATTGGTCTCCCACAGTTGCTGCGGGCTGTTCCCCCAAAAAAGGGATATAGAGCTTCATTCCATCTGACAGCTTAGCAGCCATGTTCATACCTTTAGCTATGGCTGTCATATCCGCCTTACTGCTTACTCCCCCTGCAGCTTTAATGGCATCCTGTTCCCGACTATTTTCTCCGAGGGTAT
This sequence comes from uncultured Gammaproteobacteria bacterium, assembly GCA_964515545.1. Lineage (GTDB taxonomy): Bacteria > Patescibacteriota > Microgenomatia > Levybacterales > UBA12049 > JACROF01. The sequence continues at coordinate 203,851 of CAZERI010000001.1, read as the reverse complement.
AAATACCTGGCCTATTGACTGCTCCTTCGACATCCACAACTATCTCTCTCAATGGGCTGGGGGTAGGATTTTCTGTCACAGATGAATCCGCTTTCTCAATTATTACTCCATCTTCATGGGACCTTAGGACCGCAAAAAGACCCACTGAAAGAAGAACAACACCAAGACTAGCGACTATAAAAAGGAACAGATTAGCGCGTATAAATTGCGGTATAACTGAGGCTGAATCCTCTTCCATACTTCAACAATACTGCTGAGCTAGGAGATTGTAAAGAGGATATTTTGGCTGGGGGTATAAAACAGGCGAGTTGATGCTGCAGATGAAGCGACATATTAGCTGACTACGAAGTTTAGAATCTTCCCTGGAACATAGATTACCTTGTGAACAGTCTTTCCTTGTAGATGAGATTGAATCCCTGGATCTTCCTGGGCAATTCTCTCGACCTCTTCCTGAGATGCTCTCGGATCTGAGAGCTCAAAGGTACCCCTCAATTTACCATTTACCTGAACGGCGATGACTGCTGTCCCCTCTTGAATAGCCTTATGATCAAATTCAGGCCAGGCGGTGGTATGGATGGATTGAAATGAATTTTGAGACTCATCTGATGATTGATGATCGCTAATCTCTAATCTCTGATAAAGTTCTTCAGTCATGTGAGGCGCAAAAGGAGCCAAAAGCTGAAGCAGCACTCGTGCCTCTATTCTGCTTACCGTATCTTTGTGAGAAAGATAGTTGTAATACGTCATGATCTTAGCTATAGCAGTGTTATAACGGAAATCCCCTAAATCCTCTGTCACGCCTTTAATTGTCTGATGCATCTCTGAATTAGCAGTACTATCAAGTGGGGTGCTAGACAATGTTTGGACTGTAATAAGAGTCCAAACTCTCTTTAAGAACCTATTCATTCCTTCAATCCCACTATCCCTAAAATCTCCCCCCATATTAAAAGGACCTAAAAACATCAAATATGTACGTAATGTATCAGCCCCTAGCTTGTTAATGTAGTCATCTGGTACGACGACATTACCTTTACTCTTACTCATCTTAGCTCCATCTTTAATAATTAACCCATGAGCAAAGAAGACTGGAAATGGCTCATCGAAATCCACGACTAATTCTAAATCGTTGAAGACCTTAGTCAAAAAACGTGCGTATAAAAGATGCAGAACTGAATGCTCTGCCCCGCCGGTGTAGATAGTAGGAGGCATCCATACCTTCGCTATAGCAGGATCCCATGCTTCAGTGCTGTCCTTAGGAGAGATATAACGATAGAAATACCAGGCACTGTCCAAGAAAGTATCTGATACGTCTGTTTCTCGTCTTGCCTTACTACCACATGTTGGACAGGTAGTTTCATAAAACTCGGGATGATTGCCAAGAGGAGAGTTGCCAGTTCCAAGCGGTTTGTAATCATCAATAAAAGGCAGCTCAACGGGTAAATTTTCCTCCGGGTACCAGCCCGCAACATCATCTTTAGTCTGATTAAAGTGGCTAAACAGGATTTTTTGTCCTTTTGCCTCCTCACTATCAAACCATGACTTACCAGACTCAGCGCATGACTGACAGTAAATCATCGGGATCGGCGGGCCCCAGTAACGCTGACGAGAGATCAGCCAATCACGTAAATGATACGTGGTATAGGCATCTGCCCTTCCCTTCTCTTTAATACTTTCTACTATTTTTGTTTTATCTCTAGGAACTACAAGTCCATCCCATTCTCCTGAATTAATAAGACTTCCCTCTCCCGTATATGCCTCTTTACTCACATCAGCATTTTCACTCGCGACCACCTGCGTGATAGGCAGATCATATTTTCGTGCGAATTCATAGTCACGCTGATCATGAGCAGGCACAGCCATAATTGCTCCAGTTCCATAACTCATTAAGACATAATCAGCAATCCAAATTGGGATCTGCTGACTATTGATTGGATTGATGGCATAGGCTCCTGAGAAGACACCGGATTTATCTTTATTCTCCTGTCTTTCTCTCTCATCTTTAAGACTCGCCATTGTTATATAGCTTCTGACACCAGGATTATCCATCCATTTTTTAACAATCGGATGATCAGGAGAAACCACCAAAAACGTGGCTCCATAAAGCGTATCTGGGCGCGTAGTGAAGACGCTAATTGTTAGGTCCTGGCTCATAGCTCCTTGGTCTTCGGACTTTCCTAATACCTTAGAACTAAGAACTGAGAACTTAATCATCGCTCCCTCACTCTTTCCAATCCAGTTATGCTGTGCAGTTTTGACTTTTTCAGTCCAGTCAATGTGATTAAGTCCTGCTAAAAGTTCTTCTGCATACTCAGTAATGCGAAACATCCATTGCTCTAAATCCTTTTTCTCAGCAGTACTCCCGCACCTCTCACACTGGCCATCAATAACCTGTTCGTCCGCCAGTACTGTCTTACACGAAGGGCACCAATTCACTTTCACATTTGCTCTGTAGGCAAGGCCCGCCTTAAAGAGCTGGATAAAGATCCACTGTGTCCATCTATAATAATCTGGATCATATGTCTCTAACGTGTGGCTCCAGTCATAGCCACTACCCAGGGACTTTACTTGATCATAGAATCTTTTCTCACTTTTCTCAGCCTGTTCCATAGGATGACTTCCTATCTTAAGAGCGTAATTTTCCGAATGAATCCCAAACCCATCGAGGCCAAACGGCTGGAAGACCTGGTATCCCTGCATCCTCTTAAAGCGCCCATGAATATCTGCGCCAGTAAATGCATAGACATTCCCTACATGCAGTCCTTCTGCTGAAGGATAGGGAAACATATGGAGATTATAATAAGGCTTTTTAGCAGTTTTTAAATCCGGCTGATAAAGCCTGGCTTCCTGCCATTTTTCTTGCCATTTCAGCTCAATTTGAGAAGGGTTGTAAGGAGATCGTTGCTGCGAATTCATAGGATGAGTATACCATAAAACTAACTACTAACTGCTAACAACTAATTCCTAAATAATGTATAGTGAGTATATGTCTCTTATTAACCAGTCGTTAGGAATTATTACTGCCTTTATCTTCGTTTTTGTCTGGCAGATGTTAGGCCTGGAAGAGCTCACTGTTCCCATTATTGGAGTACTGGCTCTTAGCTACCTCCTGTTAAGTAGAAGGGTAAAAAAAGCAGATACAAAAAATATTGCCACCCTTGATGAGATAACCATATCCATCTTATCAGCGCTAGTCCTTATCCTGATTGTCGACACCGGCGGGTTAACCTCTCCTCTTTTTTTCCTTTTATATTTTATTCCTTTTGCAATTTGTTTTGTTCTCCTCCCTGAGACAGCTATCATCTACCTAGGAGGGATGGCTCTTCTTTTTTTACCTACAGCCTTTAGCGGTGATGTGACAAATAATATTATTAAGCTGGGATCAATTATTCTCATTACTCCTCTTGCTTATTTCTTCGGCAAAGAATATAAAATCGTCAAAGAACATCAGCAGCATGATAATGAGACTGCTAACAGGATCAGTAACGAGGCTGCCAACGTCCTAAAAGATCAAGCTACAACCCTTCCTGAAAAAGATAAAGCTCAATTAGCAGATATTATCCATGAGAGCGAAACGCTAAAAGAATGATTTACGATTTAAGAGATAAGAGTTATGACAATGTATTCTTACATCTTTAATCATAATTCTTAAGCCTTTGTACCACCAATATGAAAGTATTTTTCTTCACCTTAGTATGTACGGCTACTCTTTTATTACTCATAGGACAGAAAGTTATATCTGTGGCACAAATTAGCGCATTTACCATGAGTAATGCTAATTGGATTATTGATTTTGGCAACCTTAATATGACTTCAGGCAAGCCTACGGGTACTAATTACAAAGTAAGCAATACAGTAGGAGAAATCGCCTCTGGACTCTATACAGGGACTAATTTTACTGTCAGAGCTGGTTTTCAGTATGTCTACTCTATTATTCCATTCCGCTTTACGATAACCGGACTGGATATTGATTTCGGGAGCCTTACTCCGACTAACCCTGTCACTCGAACCAACACTCTCACCATCTATAATGGAACTGCCAATGGGTATAGTGTAAAAGCTTTTGAAGATCATGCCTTGCTGAAAGTCGGTACCGGCAACATGATTCCTGATACCACCTGCGATGGGGGTACTTGTAACGAAGTAACATCAAGTGCCTGGTCTAATACGCTTACCTATGGATTTGGCTACCGCTGTGACAACGTGACAGGAACAGATTGTGCCACTGGCTTCACCACCAGCACCTTCTACAAACAATTTGCTAACAATACTTATAATGAATCGCCAGTTGCAGTCATGACTGGTACGAATGTAGGTCGCAATAAGAAAGTCCAGATCACTTATAAAGCTAATATTTCAGGAACCCAGCCTCCAGGAGATTACTTTAATCAGATTATTTACCTGGCTGTGCCTACCTTTTGAGAAAAAAGTATGCAGTATATAACGTATTAAGAATATTATGAAAAAAATTATCCCATTAATTATATTCTCTTTTGTATATTCTCTCGTGTATACTCCTCACGCCACGGCTGCCAACTTTGATTTGAGCGTCTCTCCACAGATTTTCCAGGTAGAATTAACTCCACCAGCAGCTGCAACAGCTAAGCAGACTCTTACACTTGAGAACGCCAGTAACGACCCTCTTCCTCTTCACCTTGAGTACAAATTCTTTAAACCAGAAGGAAATAACGGAGATATTACGTATCTTCCTGATACCACTCAGGTCGGCAATGATCCTTTTATCCTTGATAAAATCACCCTCCTTGATAAAGGCGAGAAGGTACAGTCTCTACTTATCCCTCCTAAGACAAAAAAACAATTCGACCTAGTCATCAGTATCCCCAAAGACGAGCCTCCTGGCGACTATTATTTTTCTCTTCTTTTCCTAGCAGATAACTCCACAGCCAGTCAGAGCGCTCAATCTACTCAATCCACCGCTATCGGCGGAATTGCTACCAATGTACTCCTTTCAATCGGTCCTAAGACAAAAACTACTGGAAGTATTGAGGAATTTTCTACCCCATTTTTTCAAACAAAAGGGCCAGTTAATTTTAGTGTAAAAATCAAAAATTCAAGCTCACATTTTATCTATCCTAAAGGCCAGATCATCATTACTAATATGTTTGGACAAAAAATAGGTAAGATTGATCTCCTTCCTCTTAATATTCTCTCCGGTTCAAGCAGAAGCCTACCTAGCAGAGAACAGTTTGCAGCTCTCCAGAAAGTTGAAGATGCAAAAGGAGGCAAGACGAAAGAAGACAAAGCAACACTGGAAACATTCAAAGCCTTAGAAGCCTTTAACTCATCTGTTGCGATCTGGCCTGAGAGTTTTCTCCTGGGACCTTATAAGGCTACCCTGACTATTGCCTTATCTGACGAAGGACCTCTCTATGTCAAATCGATCCATTTTGTCGGACTGCCGGTGACTATTATTACTGCCTTTATCATTGGGAGCATTCTGGTAGCAATGATCCGCTCTCGCCTTATCCAGCGCAGCAAGAGGCAAAGAATGTAATGTAAGAAAATTGTGAGAATAGCTCTTGACAAGAACTCTAAAATAACAACATACTGGTATTACATGAAAAAAGGACTTTTGCTCATAGTTCTTCTGTTGGTGGCAACATTATTATCTTCATTGAGTGCAAAGAAGGCTCATGCGCTGTCTCTCGTCAATGCTTCAGCCAGTGCCTCGACATCCCGGCCTTCTCCATCTTCTCCGCTTAGTTCACCTGATCCATTGAATATAGGTTCATCAAATGTGACTGTTTTTGATAATATCTCTACTTTTCTTGCATCTGACTCAGGCAAATTCTTTAATAACGGGTCTTTCTCAGAAAATGTCACTATTGCTACTACCTCAGCAAGTAAACTTACTGCTTTCTTTACACAACCTACTACTATCAAACATGATAAGGCGAGTGTCCTGGCTGTTCCTATAACAACTATGCATACATTTGCTTTTACCCCTCAGACTGCGATTCCTATCGGCGGAAAAATCATTATTTCCTATCCAGCCTTAGCTGCTTCAGATAACAATCAGGCTTCGCCTTCTGCTACCAGCTGGACATTTAATGGATTATCTAACTCAACTGATATCCAGATGAAGACCAGTCTTGGAACAGCCACCTGTTCATGGGCAATCACCGGCACCTCTGCCAGCGGTACGCCTACTCTCACCTGTACTACTGCTACGGCGACAATCCCTGCTGGTGCAACTGTCTGGGTATTCGTCGGATGTACAGCGGCTACGGCTGATGCACAAGGTGGAAGATGTACCACTCAAAAACCACTCCTTATTAACCCTACTAACGTTAATGCCCGTGGAACGGCTGGAGTTAAAAGTGTCACTATTGCAACCCAGGATGGCTCAAACAATGTTTTGGACCAGGCTGCACTCAAGCTAGGGACAATCGAATCTGTCTTTGTCGTTGCCCACGTTGATCCTACCTTCACCTTTGTGATTGATGGAGTGGCTGCAAGTACTGATATGCATACAGCTCAGACATGTAGCGCCTCTTATGCCAATATCTCAACGAATGCGAGCTTTGCCTCAACTCCTACCGAGGTTAACTTAGGAACGATTACTGCTGCAGGTAATACGTATGCTGCTCAGGAAATGACGATTACCTCAAATACTGCAAGTGGGTATAGTGTTACAGCTACCTCAAGTGGCTTCCTGCTCAACCCTCCAAATGGTTCGTATATCGTCAATGCCCAAGGAAACGTCACAGCGAATAATACTCCTGCTCCAGCCGTAATCAGTGCTGGTGGAGGTGGAGGCTATGGTATTAATCCATGTGATGCAGGCGGACGCGTTAACACTACAACATGGGGTCAGGCTACACCTAAATTTGCCAACCCTGCTCCCCAGTACTACTACACATTAGTAAACTACAATGGCTCCTTACCACAAACAGGGGATGTTATCTTTAGTGTATACGGGGCTAGAGCTGGAAATACGACACCTCCTGGAGATTATTGGCAAGTAATTACCTATACGGCATCTGTGACGTTTTAGGTAAGACTAAATTCATCATTTACAATGATGAACTGCTGTGCTAGCGTAGAATTATGATCTTAAAAACTGCCCAACCAAGATCAAGTAGAGTAAGCCTTTCACAAGGAATTATTTTAGGTGGTTTAGTACTCTCCCTTCTTGGGACCGGTCTCTACACAGGAGCTTTTACTCCAAGCGTCTTTGCTCAAGTCAGTAGCGGTGCTCGTGCTATCACCATTACCCCTCCTACTCTCTCATTTAGTGTTAAGCCTGGCGACAAGTCTGAAGGGAAATTAGGCATCATGAATGACTCAAATGAAGATATCCTCTTTAGCGTTATTGCCTATGACATGATCGTCCAGGATGAGCATGGTACTCCTGAAATCCTTGCTCCCGGAACAATTTCCAAAAATAAATACTCTGCTAGTTCGTGGATCGGAGTGGATGCACCAGATCTTCTCGTAAAAGCTCATACACGGGGTGATATCGGCTACTTTATGCAAGTTCCAGCAGACGCGGGAGCAGGCGGACATTATGCAGCTATCCTCTATCGTCCCAAACGTATTGAAACAGCTAATGGTTCAGGAGCAGCCATTAACACCCAGCTGGCAACCCTCGTCTACTTTGATGTAGCCGGTCCGATTAAAGAGAATGCTGCTGTTAAGAGCTTTAAAGCACCTGGCCTCTCAGAGTATGGCCCTATCAAGCTTACAGCTGAAGTAACAAATAATGGCGATACCCATATCAAGCCCATGGGTACATTTAAAGTAAAAAATATGCTTGGCAAGGTAATTGCTACCAAAGACATCCCAGCTGGCAACATCTTCCCAGGGGGTATTTCACGGCTCTATGAACAAGCTGTAGGTAAGAAATGGATGTTTGGACGTTATGAGGCTACCTTTATGGCAACCTACGGCAGAAGTAATAACATGCCTTTGATGGCTACTGTTGCTTTTTGGGTCTTCCCTTGGAAGATTGCGCTCTTTATCCTCGTACTTCTTATCGCTGCAATCTTAGGAGTCGTCTATTTGAGAAAAAACAAACATAAATCAGGAGGCTCAACTCCCCCTCCAACACCGCCTCAGCAATAAAATGCTTGGATAATCTCAATCAAACTATATCTTTCTGCTATAATTTAGCCATGATTGAAAGAGTTAATTTTGGTTTTGGCCACTCAGAGGCAGAAGGCAACCGTATACAACGAGCGCTAGCAGAAATGCAAAACTTCGTGTCTGAGGATGTGTGGCTTGAATATGGCGAGAGTGAACCAAGTGTCTTTAGGGCTATGCTTTTGAGAAAGCCTATGGACGAAAAAAATACGTTTCAGCTGAACTTTGATCCTGGATTAGACAGTATTGAAAAAAGCTATACTACGCTTCTGGCCTACAGTTCGATCCTCCTTGGCTTTGCCCAGGATTACATGCCCATCCTCTACCCAAAACCTAATAAAGATATACTCGCTTATACCGGAGGTCACGAGAAAGATCTCCTCCTCCTGAACTTTCTCATGGCTCAAACTCTCATGGATGTCATAGACCCTGATGAATGGGATGAGGCCATCAAAGAAGAAATGAATAAGCACTCGCGAGCCTGGAGAGAGTCTGCAGAAGATAAAGCAGAGGCACTAGGCGGGATTTTTGCCCTCGATACTTTTCAGACCATCATTACGCCTCAGTTTGAAGAGCTACTTGAGCGAGATATCCAGACGGTTGTTGAGAGCTGCCAGTAGTAGTTCGCTTCCCTAATAACCCACAAACCATGCATGGTGAAGTTTTTTGCGAGGGTGGAACAAAACATAGATCTCACTATCATAGATAAAAGTAAAACGCTCAGGCCAAATTTTAACAATAAGATAAATCAGTAATGGAATAAGTGGCAGGATAAGCCAGAGAGGCCCGAGACCAAACCCTGTAATGATATCCCAGAGCCATCTGAAGAGGCGTTTGAGCCATTCTATGATCTGCTGCCACCAAGTAAGCGCTGTAAGGACTATGGTCGTTGTAGGAAGCTCTGATGACTTTCCATTGTATACTGCTGTTGCGTATAATTCATAAGTGCCTGCAGGCATATTCTTGATAGTCAATTCATAATAACCATGCTCATCCGAAGTCACTTCATAGGTGTTGCCGTCTTTGATATGGATGGTGACTTTGGCATGAGGCATACTATAGCCAAAGACGACAGCACTTCCCCCGGCTGTGATAGTTGAACGCTGCAGCGCGATGGTCGGAGGAAGGAAGATATCCCTTTTCGTGATATCCTCTTGAGCTGGGCTTACATTAAAGCACGAAGTGCTCGAACCTAAATTACGAAAGTCGATATGCTCGAGGCAAAATTTAGAAAATCCCTTATTAATAGAGATATCATCTATCTCCCAGACTCCATCCCCATCTGCTGTGGTACTTCGATAGAAAACGCCATTTGAAGTAAGTACAATTGAAGCAAAAGGAGACGCCAGGCCATTAATGTTAAGTCTAAACTCTCCCACATGAGCTGAGACTGTAACTTCAGGCTTAGTGATCTCTATCGTTTTAGCTGATACAACAGACTTATTGAAGGATAGCAAACCAATAATGAGAGTGATAAAGAGAGTGAATCGTATACTCCGATAGACCATTCTTACATCTATATTCTTAATTTTTAATTTTATTTTTGGGCAGTTCATATAGGATGGATCCTCTGGCCAGTACTCCCCTAAAAACGAGGCGAATGGACCTCTTTTGAGTATAGCTTATCCCTAGCTATTGCAAATAGTCAATTTCCCTCCTCGTCTTATCTATATCTAAATATATAAATAAGACTCATTAAGGCACAAATTTCGTTAGCTTGCTCTTCGTGAGTGTTCACAGATATCATCTAAGCTAGAAATTCCATCTAAAAAGATAGTCCGAGCATTCGTACTCTCTTTACATCTTCAAAGGCTATGCTATGATCTATAGAGACTAAGTTTTCCTCTCTTATGGAGAAATAAAGAACTATCCCTAACTCATCAGATATTATTAGCCTCATAAATATCTGATTAGATTGATATATCAATCTAAATAGTGTCTTTAAAAAATTGTCATATAGACATGCAGACTGCTAATTAGAGCTTCAAATAGCCTCGAAAAATAAATTGCCAGTATCTACAAGTTGTGAATAATGTTACTTAGTGGGTAAAAAGTCCCAAAATCCCCCCTTTTTCAAAACACGTTTTTTCATAAGGACGTAATTGCTACAGACAAACATATCAGACTATATCAACTATATCTAAAGAGATCATGGACATAGATTGATACACTTAGAGAAGGTAGCCGATGACAATGCAATTTATACCTAAACAAAAAATACCAGAAGATGTGGCTTCCAAGCCCGTGAAATGCCAATAAACCTCTTCCGTGTTCTTATTTATTTCGTCACCTGATAAGTCTATCAAAGTACATACTAAATATATCAACACCAAAATACTCCAGGCTATTGACAGGCACGAGAAGACTTGCGAGCATATTAATAGATGTATTTTTAATTTATGTAACTATCCCGCGAGGACAAATCTCAGGGTTAGCTGAAAAGAAAGTAATAATTCATATAATCCGTATAATCTCGAACCTGCCTGTCGGCAGACAGGGCTAAAACAAAGCATTATGAAAACATATAAAGTAGGACAAGATATTATTTTCACAGAGAGACAGCCTGCTCATTTCACAACTTCAGTTCCTAAAGCAGCATGGATTCTGGCTGTTTTAACGTTGAGTTTTTTCATGACTGAGTCGTTATTGTTATTTGTTGGCAAGTAGCCAACTCTGCCCTATCCTGATCTATTTGGGTATAGGGCATTCTTGTCTAAAAGATGGTCTGGATTAGTGATTTTAGATTATAGATTTTAGAGAAAGCTAACTCTCTATTCCAAAATCAAAAATCCAAGATCGAATTTATTTATGGACCTGCCCGAATTATTTAAAGCTTTTCTTGTTAGTCAAAAAAAGCCTGCTTCAAAAGTTACAGTTAAAAACTATCTTGCTGATTTTAATCAGTTTGTCCGCTGGTACGAAAAAACCTACCAAAAAGCCTTCCATCCTTCTCTTTTCACCCCAGATGTAATCAAGACTTATATCGATCATCACTCAAATAGCGAACTTGCCAAACGCTCTCTTAACCGCAAGCTTTCTACTCTTCGCAAGCTTTCCTCCTTCCTTCAGGAGACTGGCTCTATCATCCATTCACCTTTTGACTTCGGAAATCAACAATCAACAGTCAATAATCAAGATTCATACCACCTCCAAGAATTCAAGAATGAATTATTTAACTCCAAAGCATCTAGTCTTACTATAAAGAACTATATCAATGACGTTAAGCAGTTTATTGATTGGTCTGCTAAAGCATATCCTCGTACAGATGATATCTTTACCTCTATTAATAGCGATGCCCTTCATGAGTATAGAAATCGCCTCATGCATCAATCTGGCCTCTCTGCTGTATCTATCAATCGTAAACTCTCTTCTCTTCGTCGCTATACTGCCTTTCTTGATGCAAAAGGATTAGTTCACAATACTCCTTTAGTCAGCAATATCAAGCCAATCAATCCTCAGCACCCCACTCAAGCCAATGCTAACGAAGCTGATTCAATGAGATTGAAGAATGATGATTTAGGATTTAAGAAGGAAGCCCAGGCTCAATCCGTAGTTGAAGATCAAGCATTAAATCAAAATACTCATAAGTCTAATATCGTAAATCTTAAATCAACCAATCCTACCTACTCCAAATTCCCTCCTCTCCGTCTTCTCCAAAAGCTCGGCCTGCTCGCGACACTTGGCTTCGATCTCACAGTTGTGGCAGCTTCAGCTCTCATCTTAGAAAAGCTTCACTACCTAGCCTGGATAGCTATGGGGAAGCAGGTATTTACAGCAAGTGCTAAAAGCGGTTTGGGCTTATCTAGCAGGTTAAAATATCTTTCTTCCTTCCAAGATAAATTACCTACCGCTCACGTTATCAATCCTCTGGGAGGCAATATCCACAAAGAGTTCTATGCTCCAGCTAAGATCTCGCTTGCCCACCTTCCTTTCCACAAAAAAGCCTGGTTTCATGTCAGACATACTCGACCAAACTGGTACAGAAAGTATCACGAACTACCTGCAGTGCATTACTTTCACTTCGCTGCACTCATCATTATCATGTCGGCTATCGGCTTTGGCCTTTACAACTCAGTCGTTGAGAACGCACAAAAAAATCAGACCTTAGCTGCGACACCGCCAAATGCACCGCCGAGGATTCTCTCCTTCCAAGGAAGACTCACCGACTCAAGTGATAACCCAATCTCAACCGCAAAAGATTTGCGGTTTGGCATTTATAGCAGCCCTACCTCCTCAGGCTCTGCGCTCCTCTGGCAAGAGACTCAAGTCGTAACTCCTGACCAGGATGGAATTTTTTCTGTCCTCCTTGGATCGAGCACATCGATTCCGGCAAGTGTCTTTACCGATCAGACAGGACTCTACTTGGGTATCACGGTTCAATCAGATAGTGAACTGACGCCTCGTCAGCAGATCGCAACTGTTGCCTTTGCTGCCAACTCAGAAACACTCCAAGGACTTCTCCCTATCACAGCAGCTGGAGCGACGCAACAAAATGTCGTTCTAGCCCTTGATAGCAGTGGCAACTTAACTATTGGCGGAAGTGCCAATCCTACTTTCTCTGCCACAGGAGGTAGCTTCACTTTAGCTGGAAAAGTTCTCAATCTCAACACAACTGCCGGAAGCAATGGCAATGTCAGTGTGACACCTGACGGAAGAGGACTTATTTTATTGAACAAACCTATCCAAAACGATACAAATAATAACAATGTCACCACAGCAAGAGGCGCAGTCGAGATCGATGATATGCTAGCAGTACTTGCTACTTCCTCAGGCCAATCTGCCTTTACTCTTAACCAAGCAGGAGCAGGGCCTATCTTTAGTGCCTCCTCATCAGGCACAGCTAAATTTAGCATTAACAACACCGGTGTGATCACAGCCAACAACTACGGCGCTGGTGTTGCTCAATTCGACGCTAACGGCGTCCTTTCCTCCTCAGCTCTCAGCCTGTCTGGAAGTTTAGTTACGGGAGTACTTGGCTCTGCTAATGGAGGAACTGGTGCTAACCTTTCCAGCGCTGCCCAAGGATCTGTACCCTACTTCTCTTCAACCGGGGTTATGTCTGCTCTTGCTCCTGGCACTTCCGGCTACGTCCTGACGACCCAAGGTGCTGGAGCTAATCCTATTTGGACTCCTGCTTCAGGACTGGGGACGAACTACTGGCAGCTGAATAATAATGTAATTGCGCCAGCCCTCCTACCAGATGACCTGGCAGTTGGTGGTAATGCTACCAGCTCTGCTGTCTTTCAGGTCTTTGCTCTCGCCAACGGATCTACTCCGGCAGGAACTGCAACTATGTCTGGTAATTTAGTCCTCAACAGCGCAGCCAGTATTCAGACTACGAAGAATCAGACACTCACTCTTGGCGGTAACACGACAGGCAATATCATTCTTAACCCGACTGCTTCCAATAGAGTCGGCATCGGCTCCACTGCGCCTGGCTATCTTCTCGATGTCTCAGGCGGATCTGGAATTGTTGGCCAGTTCTCAGGTAGAGTCATAGGAGGCAATGCCGTTAATAGCAATGAATTTGTTACTCTTTCTCAGCTCACTGGTGGTACTGGACAATACTGGCAGAGACTTGCTAACGCTCTCTCACCTTCCAACATCACAGATGATGTCCTTATTGGAGGCACTGCTACTGCTTCTGCCAAGATCAGACTTGGTGGAACCACCAATGCTACTTCATTCTTTAATACGGGAGGTAATGTCGGTATCGGAACTACTAGCCCAATAGCTTTACTTGATCTAAGAGGTACATCTGGAGATCCTTCTCTCTCAGCAGATACTTACAACATATTTAACATAAAGACAGCAACTACTCCTGAGCTAGCTTTTGGTGGCTATAGTGGAGCACCATACGCTATGTGGATGCAGGTGAAAAGAACCTCAAGTGACGGCACTTCCTGGCCTCTGGCAATTCAGCCACTCGGAGGAAATGTGGGGATTGGTACCTCGGCTCCAGGAGCCCAACTTCAGGTAAACCAAGTTGATCAAGCTACTCCAGGCATGCGTATCGTCATGGGAGCACAGAATATCAATACAAGTGCTTTTGATGTCATTTCAAATGGCTCACCTGTGGCCTCAATCAGTGCAAACGCAGATAGTGGTATTCTCCGTGTCGGCTATAGATCCTCTCTTTCAAGCAATGGGGGCAACTGGGTACAACTTGGTGCTCCATCTTCTAATCCAATTACTACTATTAACCGTTCGGCAACAAGTAAGGATATCTCTTACAGGCTTCAGACAGCAGGAGCAAATTACTGGGATCTGGGAATTACAGGCGCAGATGCTACCAATAACCTTTCTCTCTTTTATAATAGCTCCAAATTTTTAACTGTTAATACAAGTGGCAATGTAGGCATCGGAACTTCAAGTCCCTCATATAGATTCCAAGTACAAGTTCCAAGTACAGGTGGGAGCATTGCATTCAATCAAGCGGGATCAATTGGATCTCAAATTGTATTTAATACGCAAGGTGCAGCTATCAACAACTACGGCGGATCTAACGAGTTAATGGAATTTGATGTCCCAACAAGTGGATCATTTATCTGGGGTATCAATGGTTCAGAGATATCCAGGTTCAATAGTAATGGCAACTTAGGTATTGGCTCTACTTCCCCTGCCTACAAATTAGATGTCTCAGGCGGGTCTGGAATCGTAGGTCAGTTTTCAGGCAGAGTCATAGGAGGCAATGCTGTAAATAGTAATGAGTTCGTTACTCTCTCTCAGCTTACTGGTGGAACTGGACAATACTGGCAGTTAAATAGCAATTCCCTCTCTCCTTCCAATAGCACGTATGATGTACTCTTCGGCAGTACTGCCACTACATCGGCTAAATTTGCCCTCCTCAGCCAGGCTGGAGGTACACCTGTCGCCTCTGCTGCTGGCAACTTTATCGTCATGCCTTATACAAGTGGAGCAAGCCAGTTAGGCGGAAATGTCGGTATTGGTACCACTAACGTCTCCCATACCAAGCTTGAGGTGTTTGGAGGAGATATATTTGTCCAAAATGGTGCTGCCTCTGCAGTACGCTTTGGTGGAGGGAATGGCAATACTACAGCTCGAGTAATAGCCAATGGTGCTAATGGTGCTTTGAATTTAGACTATAACCTTTTTGATTCAACAGGTACATTTAGTATTCGCAGTGGCTCGGCCAATACTACTCGCCTATTTATCAACTCACTCGGTAATGTCGGTATCTCGACCACTACCCCAATGGGCCTTTTCCAAGTAGCTGGCTCAACCACCTCTACTCAGGGTCAGGCCCTCGTCCAAATTAATCAGACAGGAAGTGCAGATATCTTCACTGCTTCTCAAGCCGGTACAACCAAGTTCGTTATCAACAACGCAGGTAATGTCGGTATCGGTTCAACTATCCCAGGCTATCTCTTAGATGTCTCAGGAGGCAGCGGTATAGTGGCTCAATTCTCAGGCAGAGTTAAAGGAGCTGACGCTGTTAATAGTAATGAGTTCGCTACTCTTGGACAAATTTCTGGTGGAGCTGGGCAGTATTGGCAAAGAGCTCTTGGTGCTCTATCACCTACTAATATTACAGATGATGTCTTAATAGGTGGAACTGCTACCTCCTCTGCTCTAATTAAATTTACAGGTACTAGTGGAGGCAACTCCTTCATAAATACAGGTAACTTAGGTATCGGAACGACTGCGCCTGGCAACTTGCTAGACATTGGCAGCTTCGCGACTAATGCTACAGTCTCTGCCAGCATTAATTCCAACACATCGAAAAACACGCAATTAAAATTCCGCGAGCAGGATGACACCTTTGGAGCATCCATTCTCTACGAAGGGACTGACAATCAACTCCAGCTGAGAACATATAATGGTGACTCCCAAGGAACTGCAGCCCTAGTCCTCTCCCGCTCATCAGGCAATATTGCCATCGGCACGACCTCCACCTCATCGTTTAAGGTAAGAGTCGCTGGCAGCGTCGGACCTAGTGTGGATGATACCTATGACCTAGGCTCTTCTTCCTTTAGATGGAGAGATTTGTATTTGGGACCTGCTTCCCTCCATCTGGGAACTGATTTAAATGAAGCGACTATTGGGTATGATATTACTAACAATTACATACAATTAGATAGTGATGGCAACGGTACACCCGAGATGGTCCTGACTGATGGAGGTAATCTAGGGCTAGGCACCACTAATCCATCTTCCTTCAAACTCCAGGTTGCAGGACATACCGGGCCTAATGCTACCAATACCTATGACCTTGGCTCCTCCTCCCTTCAATGGAGAAATGTCTATGGCCAGAACTTCTACCAGAATGGCGTACTCGTCAATCTCACAAATTACTGGCAGTTAAATAATAATATCGTCTCCCCTAGTAACTCGACCTACGACTTAGCTGTCGGCGGGACTGCCACATCGAGTGCTGCCTTCCAAGTCTTCGCGCTCACTAATGGTTCTGTGCCAGCCGGTACTGCCTCGATGTCTGGGAATTTAGTCCTCAACAGCGCAGCCAGTATTCAAACAACAAAGAATCAGACACTCACTCTTGGAGGAACTACCACGGGGAATATTGTCCTTAATCCTACAGGGACCAACAATGTAGGTATTGGCACCACTACTCCAGCCCAACCTCTTGAGGTGGCTGCAGCCAACCCAATTATTAGACTTAATGATATTTCTGGAGGTACTCAAATTGACTGGGAATTCGGTGATGGGGTAAATGGTGTCTCCAATAAATTCTCCTTACGAGATGTCACTAATAATACGATGATCTTAACTGCTGTTAATACTACCGGTAATGTGGGTATTGGCAGTACTAGCCCCAATCAAAAACTCGATGTTGCAGGAAGTGGAGTTTTCTCAGGCAGTGTAGGAATTGGCAGTACTGCTCCTATCAGTCCCCTGCAAGTCGTCGGATCGGCTGGCAGTGGACAGAGCATAGAAGTTGATAATGGTGAAATTAAATTCCGTGGCGATGGCAATGCCCACTTCTCTCTCCTTAATACTGTTGGTGTCTTCTCTATAGCTAATACTAGTAGTAATGCCAGTACTGGTACCGCAGGTACCGATCTCCTTACTATTCGCAGTAATGGAAATGTGGGTATAGGCTCTACTCTTCCTGGATATAAATTAGATGTTAATGGCAGTACCAATACTACCTCACTCTATCTTAATGGATCACAAGTTACCTCTACAGCCACAGAGCTCAACTACCTGGATGGAACAACTGTAACTGCTGGAGGCGTAATCTATGGCAATGGTACGTATCTTGCTAATACGGGTGCAGGTACTGCAGGCTACGTCCTTCAGTCTAATGGCGCTTCTGCTCCTACCTGGGTTCCAGCCTCTGGCGTAGGAACTAACTACTGGCAGCTGAACTCCAACGTTCTTGCTCCTGCCCTCCTACCTAATGATTTAACAATCGGCGGAAATTCAAGCAGTAGTGCTAAATTCCATGTATTTGCTTTAGCCAATGGCTCTATCACTGCCGGTACAGCTAGCACATCAGGAGATCTAACCTTCGGCGCTGCTGCTACACAAAATATCAATGTCTTAGGCAATCAAAGGCTTGACTTCAGAACCAGCCCTGGCGGAGATGCCGGACTGACAGCAAAAATGACGTTGCTTGGAAATGGCAACCTCGGCATCGGGACAACATCTCCGGCAGAAAAATTGGATGTAGCTGGCAATATTAATACCGGTACTTCAGGTAATAAAATTATTCTTTACAGAAATGGCAGCACTGATGCTCTCCAAGACTTCCTACGAGGAGATTCAAGTAATTCAGGAGATGTATTCCTTTCCTCTCGTGAAAGAATCAACTTCTATCTTGATTCAGATAACACTGGAACTGGCCAGTATTTCCGAATTCTCAACAATGGTACACCTGGAGGAGGAACAGAAGTCTTTAGAGTCGCTGATACAGGTAATGTCGGTATCGCAACTACTACTGTTACTTCTCGCCTTAATCTTCCCGATGGTACTACAGCTGCAGAAGGTATCGCCTTCGGATCAGATGTCTCACTTTATCGTGGGACGTCTAACAGACTCGACCTTGCCACAGGAGACTCATTTAATGTAGTCTCAGGAGACTATCAAGTAGGTGCTACTACTGTCATTAACTCTAGTAGAGTCCACTTGGCATCTAATGGCTCAGCTGCCTCCCCTGCTTTCACTTTTTCCAGTGATACTAATACAGGGATTTTCGGTAATGGCTCAGATATCTTAGGCTTCGCAACAGCAGGCAGTGAAAGAGCGCGATTTGATGCTAATGGTAACTTAGGTATCGGCAGTACTCTTCCTGGAGCCAAAGTAGATATAGTCTCGGCTGGGACGACTACCAACGGTTTACAGCTAACAGCTAACAGCTTAACGACTGGCTATGCTGCTAGCCTCTCTTCGACTTCAACTGCCCTCACGACAGGCGGACTTCTTAATCTCGACTGGAGTCCTGGCTCCTCTACTATCGCAACGGGAGATCTCCTCAGCCTTAATGTCGGAGCCAACGGCTCACTTGGCAATATCTTTAATGTGAAAGACAATGGCTCATCTGTCTTTGCAGTCTCACAAAGTCAAATAACTGCCAATCTGCCTGCGTCATTTACCGCTCCAGGAGATACATCTTTTGCTTATGATATTAACTTCACCAATCCAACTGCTTCATACATCAAGAGTGCAGCCCCACTCTACATCCAAGCTGGCGAGACATTTAATAGTAGTGATCTGACTCTTAGTACCTACAATCAAGGCAATGTCATCATCGACTCTGATGCTCTCCAAGTCAATAACGCAGCAACCATCTCTGGGGCTTTGACGCTTGAGACAATGACTACTAACAATGGCGTACTATATACCAATGCATCAGGGAGAGTCGCCCAATCAGATACTCCAAGCACTAATGAGTGTCTTACCTTCAATGGCACTTCCCCTGTTTGGGATGCCTGTTCTACAGGAGGCGGGATTACCGGATCAGGTACGACTAACTATGTTCCTAAATTCACAGGCACTAGCAGTATCGGTAACTCAACGATTTTTGATAATGGAAATGTAGGGATTGGTACGACTAATCCAACTAGAAAACTTACTGTCTCCGCTGCAACAGCTAACCTTGCTACCTTCCAAAGTACTGGTGCCAATGGAGCTGGTATCTTTATTGACAATGCAGCTGGAGGTAATCAATCCTATCTAAGCCTATTAGATGCTGGTTCAACCAAATTCCAGATTGGTAAGCAAACTAACAATACATTCTTCCTTTATGATAATGCTAATGGAAAAGATATTATCGAGACCTCAACTGGAGGAAATCTTCTCCTCCAACCAGTAAGTGGAAATGTAGGGATTGGTACTGCTACTCCTGCCTTTAAATTAGCCGTTGAAGGTTCAACAACTGGTAATGCCCTTGCAGCACTTAATCAAACTACAGCTGGAGCAGACATATTCACTGCCTCTGCCTCAGGTACTACTCGTTTTGTTATCGCTAATAATGGAAATGTCGGAATAGGCACGTCTATACCTGCCAATGGTCTGGATGTAAATAATACTAGCGGCTCAGTCGCAGTCGCTCGCTTTGGTAATTCAAGCAACAACAGCGGATATATCCAGCTTGGCAACTCTGGCACAGCTACCAATAACTATCATTTAGGCTCACAAGGTGATGGCACATTCCAACTTTTCCAAGGAAATTATGGAACAGGAACTTTCCGCTTGATTATCAACGGATCAGGCAACGTCGGTATCGGGACAACCCTTCCAGGGCAAAAGTTGGATGTTAATGGCAGCATCTTAGTAGCCGGAGGAGGAACAATTGATACAAGTTCTGCCGGAACTTTAGGTATCGGTACCGGAACAGCTACCACTCTTACTCTGGGCAGATCAGGCCAGACTACAGTATTTGGCAGTACTGCCTGGACTGCGACTCCTACTATCTCTGGTCTTATCACTGCTACTTCCGGCTTAACTGCCAATGGAGCTTTAACTGCCAATAACACGTTTACCTTAGGTGATAACGGCGACACCGGCTCTGTTAATACCAGTGACTGGGATATCTCCACTACCGGTGTCATGACTGGCATCTCAGGTATCACCACCGATGGCGGGTATACCCAAAGTGGCAGCAGTACTAACTACTTCTCAGGCAACGTCGGTATCGGGACAAGCTATAACGTAGCGAAGCTGACGATGGCGGGAGGAGATTCCTCTACTACCTTTACCAATGCGACTATTGCTCTTGGTTACAGTACGACTGGCCAATATCCTAACTTTATCCATACTCGTCATAATTCAGGTACCAGTACCAATAATGCTATAGACTTCTACACCAGTGATGGAACAGCTGCAGGTGTCTATCCCACTAATGCAGTCCTTGGCTTAAGCATCAATGCAGGAAATGTCGGCATCGGGACAACTAACGTCACATCTTTTGGCCTCCAAGTTGCTGGACATGCAGGGCCTAATGCTACCAATACCTATGATCTCGGCTCCTCCTCTCTCCAATGGAGAAATGTCTATGGCCAGAACTTCTACCAGAATGGTTCACTTCTCAACTTGACTAATTATTGGCAGCTTAATAGCAATGCCCTCTCACCTGCGAACTCGACATATGCTATCCTAACGGGATCTACAGCTACTACCTCAGCTGTTGTCAGCCTCCCTGGTACGACCAATAAGGATGCCTTCTTCAACCTCGGCACTGGTAATTTAGGTGTCGGGACTACAAGTCCACTTTATGGTCTTGAGGTAGCAGGTACGACCCGCTCATCATCTACCTCCCTCTCTGTTAACAGTAATGGTGTTGTCACAGAAGGATCGACGACTAACTTGCTCTTCCAAAAAAGTGTAACAAACCTTTCCACTGGGGTTGATATCATAGGTGGAGGTACTAAGACGAGCTTAGGTAATGGTAAATATCGCTTCACCAGTGGTGGATCTGGCGCAACTATCCGTCTCTACGTAGATTTAACCAACTTAACAAATGGTGCCACCTATACCAGCGCTGTATCATTTGAGAATAACACAGGTACAGTCAGTATGGACTGGAACGACGTAAGTGTTTCGGGAGGACATGGTTCATCCAATGCATCTTCAGGTCGTATTTGGGGGTATGCAAGCAAGGCTACCTATGATGCTACTTATCACTTTCTTGATATTAACTTATCAGCCAGTTCATCAATCGACCTTTTTGATGAACAGGTCGAAGCAGGGACAACTATGACTGCATTCGTTAATGGACAACGAGGAATCGGAGACATTGTTGGCAGAGGAACACTTAATATCATTAGTACTCAGATTTCCACTATCAGTGGTAGTCTTAATATTGGAGGATATGCAACAACTTCAGCATCACTTGCAGTTGGTTATTCTTCTGTTAAAGCTGGGATCGGAAATGCAGTATTCTCAGGTAATGTTGGCATCGGGACGACTAACCCTACCAATAACTTCTACGTCGCGGGTGGCACTACTATTACAGGAAATGCTTCTATAAATAATGTATCGATTGTGGACTCAGGAGCAGGAAACGCGAATATAAACAATGGAAGCTTTCTTGGAATAAATGCTGATTCAGGAATTAATTTCCGTAACCAAGCTGGGTCGGTCACTGCCTTTGGTATCAATACGACTCCAACAGGAAATGGTGTCATTGTGGGCGATGCCAGTAATAATGCTATTACCACACTTAGTGTTAATGGACAAAATTCGAGAGGAAGAGCTGCTTTCATCGTCGACCAGACAGCCTCCAGTAATAACGATATACTCGCTGCATCTGCTTCAGGTACTACGAGATTTGTCATTAAGAATAATGGTAACGTCGGAATTGGGACGACTAATCCTACACAAAAAACTGAAATTTATGGGGGGAATTTATGGATACACCAGGATGATGATAACTCATCAACATACAATACTCTAAATTTAGGAGAATTTGCCGATAGCCCATCTACCCCGCTTTATGTCTTCAAGACCTCTGACGCCAGCGATATGTTGGATATCCATTCGAATCGCTGGGCAGCTAGTTACTACTGGACGAGAGACAGCTCAGGTGGAAATAAAAATGCTGCTCTACTTTATTCTGGCTCAGGAAATGCAACCACCTTCGATCTTTTCCATAGTGATACTAATACCAGTACAGTCAGGCTTAATACAGGAGGAGACTCCTACTTCAATGGTGGTAATGTTGGCATCGGCTCAAGTACTCCTACTCAGAAGTTAGATGTCAATGGGTATGTTCAAGCCACACGCTATTATACTAGCGGTACAGCAGGAGCATATATTTCTGGTGATGGAACCGGCATACAGGTCAGTAATGGATACCTCTATGCGACAGCTGCCGGAACATCCTTCTATTCTCAAAATGCTGCCGTATTCAGAGGAGCTATATCTAACGATAGTGGTGATATAAGTATTACTGATAATGTTGATATCTCAGGTACTCTTAACCTGTCAGGCAACACCCTCACCTCAAGTGGTGATCTGACTATCAATCCAACTGGAGGAAATGTACTTTTTGCCGATACGGATACATTACAGATTGGAGGCGTTGCTGCAGTTGCATATAATGCTCTCTCCAACTCTGGAGGAGCTCCTACCAATCCTAATGTAACTTCTGATAATGACTTGTATGTCCAAGGAGACTTAGATATAGGTGGTACTCTCTATGTAGGTGGCAGTCCTCTAGCTAACTACTGGCAGAGACTCGCTGGCAATCTATCTCCTGTTACACTTAACGATACCATTTCTGCTACCTCTAGTGCTGGAGTTGTCGCTACCTTTACTGGTACCCGTACTGGAGCTGGACCTATCTTCTTAGTTGAAGATCAAGCATCTGACTCCTCTCCTTTTGTTATCAATCAGGATGGTAATGTAGGTGTTGGGACGACTTCACCTGCAGATAAACTTGTAGTCAATGGTGTGGGAACAATTAGAGGTGGAACTGATGCAAATCTGCGAGTAGGAGCATTTGATGGATCAGGAGAGTTACTTCTATCAGGATATGACGATGCTTATAGTTCCTTTGTACCAATGCGTTTCTATGCATCAGAGTATAACTTCCTAACAGGTAACGTAGGTATCGGCTCCACTGCTCCAGGAAATAAATTAGTTGTCTCCTTAGGAGGTAGCCAAATAGCTCAACTAAATGATGGTTCAAGTGCCAGTGGCATATGGGGAACTAATATAGGTTTGCTCAGCCAGAGTTCTCAGGCTCAAATATCTTCCAGCAATGGCCCTATCGTTTTCTTTACAGGTGGTACAACAAATTCTATGACTGCGGGTACGGAGAGAGCAAGAATTGATACCAATGGGAACCTTGGCATCGGAAGTACCACTCCGGGCTTTAAATTAGATGTCAACGGAACTGCTCAAGTCACAGGTGCTCTCACCCTTGGAACCCAAGCTACCACTACTGCCCATGCTGTCCGTGCAGATAGAACTATCACGGCAGGGACTGGCCTTACGGGTGGAGGCAACCTGACAGCAGATAGGACACTCTCTCTTGACTACAGTAGTCTTATCCGAAAGTATACAAAATCTCTTTCCATAAATGGCTCAACTGATGCAGCTGGAGACTATTATGATTTGTGGAGTATTGCTAAATCCGAACCAAGTAGTGTCTTTGATATCGATCTTAATGTAGTCGGTACTGGTATCGGCGGAACGAGACGTTATCGAGTCGATAGTTCATATGACAGCGATATTGAAGGAACTGGTAATACCTGGAGGAGATTAACTCCTGTTACTTCATCTCAGCGGTCTTCCTCCCCTAATCACAACTGGGAAGTATTGATGAATGTTAATGCCAGCACCATCACCTTCCGTGCCGTGCTCGTCAATGCCCCAACAGGCGGATCAGCCAGCACTAATTACACAGTCAATATCACCATGGCTGAACCACTTGACTATGCCTTCTCAGGTACGGTTACTGCACTCGCTACCAGTGGAACCGGAATGACAGTTCCTACCACGTTTGTCCCACTCCGCTTTGCAGGTACAGGTGGAAATGTCGGTATCGGATCGACAGTACCTACTCAAAAATTAGATGTAGCAGGAAATATTGCGTTAGCTGCCAATGGAAGCATAGATACTAATGCCTCAGGTACTCTCACTATCGGGGGTACGACAGCTACCACTCTTACTCTCGGCAGATCAGGCCAGACTACAGTCTTCGGCAGTACTGCCTGGACTGCGACTCCTACCATCTCCGGTCTTATCACTGCTACTTCCGGCTTAACTTCCACAGGAACGTTGACAGCTAATGGTACTTTTACTGCTAATGGTGTCATGAACTTAGGCGATGGAGGAGATGCGCTGACCATCAACTCAAGTGCTTTTGATGTCAGTTCAGCTGGTGCAGTTTCCGGCGCAACTGGAATTATCTCCTCAGGAACAATCCAGTTCACAGGAGTAACAGCTAGCAGAGCACTCTTTACTGATGCTTCATCTAACTTGACTGGCTCTGGCGCCTCCTCAGCTCTTCTTAATGCTCTTACTGATGAAACCGGTACTGGTGTTGCTGTCTTTGGCACATCCCCTGCTATCACAACATCACTTACGACTGCCTCAACGGCTTTCAGTCTTGTCAATACTACCGCAACGACAGTCAACTTCGCCGGAGGCGCGACCACGGCTCTTAATTTAGGATCGGCCACAAGTGGCACTGTCATTCTCTCAAGTCTGACCGCCTCACAGTTCGTCTTGACTAATGGCAGTAAAGGTCTTGTCTCAAGTGGGGCATCATCCGCTCTCTTGGCCACACTTACTGATGAGACCGGTACTGGCGTTGCTGTCTTTGGCACATCCCCTGCTATCACAACATCACTTACGACTGCTTCGA
>CAZERI010000001.1:0-178850 GCA_964515545.1 uncultured Gammaproteobacteria bacterium | reverse complement strand
GTTGCTGTCTTTGGCACATCCCCTGCTATCACAACATCACTTACGACTGCTTCGACATCCTTTGATCTCCTCAATACCACCGCAACGACAGTCAACTTCGCAGGTGCTGCTACTGGCTTAACCATAGGCGCAAATGGTTCAGGTACAACAACTATCAGAACTGCCACTACAACGCTTAATGGCAATCTCACCCTCTCAGACACCAAAACATTTGCGCTGGGAGGAATTGCTACCCAAGCCTATCAAGCCATCTCCAACTCAGGCGGATCGCCAACTAACCCCAATGTCACAGGGGACAATGATCTGTTTGTCCAAGGAGATCTGGATATCGGCGGGACATTATATGTAGGAGGCAGTCAGCTGGCTAACTTCTGGCAGAGACTCGCTGGAAATATCTCTCCTGTTACACTGAACGATACGCTTTCCGCTACCTCAAGTGCTGGGGTTGTCGCTACCTTTACTGGTACCCGTACTGGTGCTGGTCCTATCTTCTTAGTTGAAGATCAGGCATCTGACTCCTCTCCTTTTGTTATCAACCAGGATGGTAATGTCGGTATCGGCTCAAGTACTCCTGCCTATAACCTTGATATTAATGGCGTACTACGCGCATCCTCTACATCAAATTCTGTCTTTGGAAATGGAACAACTGGAGGAATTCAGCTTGGTGATGGAACAATTACTAAAACTTCAGGAAGCGGATTTACCTTTGATAGCAGCCTGAGAACCATAGCAGGAAGTGCAGGTAGCCCTTCCTTAACCTTCACAAGTGATACTAACACAGGTATATCAAATCCGTCAGCCGATACTCTTGTTCTCAGTACAGCCGGTTCTGATAGACTCCATATCGACTCCAACGGCAATGTCGGTATCGGATCGACAGTACCTACTCAAAAATTAGATGTAACTGGCAACGCTGTCTTTTCTGGCAACGTAGGCATCGCAACAACCAACCCAACATTTGCTCTGGATGTACCTAGTGGCGACTTCAGAACTACCAACTCAGTCACTAGGTCTCTGCAGCGAACACTGCCAACGACAGTTAACAACGAGGTAGACATCGGAGACTTTACCTTTACTAATGGTGCTGGCTCACTTGATGTCACTGTAGTGGTACCCAGCAGCAGTTATTCTCAGGCCAAACATTACAAACTCCCTATTCAGTATAACCAGACCAGTAATACCTGGACTATTGCCCAGCCTATCTCTGACACAGGTGCGTATGGTAGCAACAATATCGATCTTGATATCAAAGTGAATAACGGAACTGCAAGTCTCAGACTTCGCCGGGCATCTGGCAGTACAGCAGGCACTGCCTACGTAACAATCAAACAAGAAGGTGTAGGTAGTGATAGCTTCACTGCGTCTACCTCCACCAGCTCAGTCTCCGCTCCCACTTCTTATTACAGCAGCACTGCCCTGACCCAAGTCGGAGGGAATGTGGGCATCGGGACAACCAATCCTGGAGCTAAATTAGATGTAGCTGGCGGATTCCTAGCTCTGGACAACGGTGACTATGCTGCTACCAGAGGTATCAGATTCAGAAATACAGCTGATACTACTACTCCTAATGGAGGTGGACTGTATGAAGCTAATAACAATATCGTTTATCTCCAGGCAGGCAGCGCTAACTCAATCCGCATCAGAGACAGCTCTAATAATGATAAGGTTTACTTTGACACCTCGGGTGGCAACGTAGGTATCGGTACTGCCTCTCCTCGTCAGATGCTCTCTGTTAACGGCCAGGTCGAAGGGACTCGCTTTGTCGATTATGACAACACGAGTGGTACATACTATGTCGATCCAGCATCTACTAATATCTCTGCAGTCCTTAACAGTACTGTCGGCATCGGCCTCACGAACCCGCTTGGACTTCTCAATGTAGATGGGGCGTATACGGGCAAAGCTCTCGCTATTTTCAACCAAAACGGTGGCAATCAAGCAGTACTTACTGCTTCTATCTCAGGCTCGACGAAATTCCTCGTTGATAATACAGGGAATGTAGGTATTGGCAGCACTAGTCCTTTCTTCAAACTCGATGTTGCTGGCAGTGCAAATACCATGGCTAGAATATTTAGTTCTTCAGGAACTGCTTTTAATGCAGCCGATTCAGCCATAGATACAACACCTGGGCTCCTATTTCACTCAGCCCAGGTATCTGGAGTTGGAGTAGTATCTGCGATTATTGCTAATGGAAATACATCAGGCAACTATAGCAGCAGCCTTGCCTTCTTTACCAAAGATAGTACTGGTGATCCCGTACAAAGAATGGTTATTGATAAAGTGGGCAATGTCGGTATCGGTAGTACGAATCCTGATGCCAAACTCCGTGTTGTGACTACAGCTGACGCACCAGCCAGTATCTATGCCTCAGGACCTAACCCAAGTCTTGCTTTAAATAATACTAATGACTCTATTACCACAGGACTCTATCGATTTACGTCTACGGCTAATTCACTCCAATTATCTCAAAATACCGCTGCAGGCGGAGACTTTTCGACCAATAATATTATTATGACAGCTCTCAATGGTGGTAATGTAGGTATTGGTAGCACTAGTCCAGTAGCCAAATTAGACGTCAACGGTACAGCCCTCTTCTCAGGCAATGTCGGTATTAATACTACTAGCGCTGCGTATAGACAGTTCGTCGTCTACGCCAACAACTCCAATACCAACACGAGTAATATGGATATCCGACAAGACGGTGCGGGAGATGCATGGATGAACTTCAGTCTGGGTTCTGCTGGCACGAGCTACTCACTTGGTGTTAATAACTCAACTAGCGACGACTTCATGATCGGGTATAACACATCAGGTCCGACAGGCCTCTCTACGAACACACGTTTTTCTATCGCGTCAAATGGAAATGTCGGTATTGGAACTACTTCCATGATCGGCAAACTCCACGTCCGTGGACAGACAATAGCTCTAGGAGCAGCAGACAATACCACCTGGCAAATCTTCACCAAAAGGACAGACGGAGCAAATAGTGGTTCTGATGATTGTGATGGCGGATCTATCTCAGAAAGTGATGATAACACCATCTGTTTCCGCCCTGGAACAGGAACTACTAATAGTGCAATGAAGCTTTATCAGACAGGAGATGTTATCTTCCTGGGTACAAGTAATCCAAGCGGTAATCCTGACGTTGCTGAGCAGCTGCCTGTTAATGATGCAAGTATTAACCAAGGAGATATATTGGTCGCAACGGACTCTACCAATGTCAACAAAAATAGAAATATTGATAACGTTCTTGGAACGAAGTCTTCTCAGCCGTATCAATCAGGAATGATAGGAGCTGTATCAACTAATCCATCTGTCCTTTTGGGTCTTGAGAACTCAATGAGCCTTGATATCCATAATAATAGAGTTATTAACGGTGATATGCGCGCTATGGTAATAGCAGGACGCATACCTCTGAAAGTTTCAACCATCAATGGCTCAATCCACGCAGGCGATCTTATAACCTCTTCTTCTATCCCAGGAGTTGGCATGAAAGCTACACGATCAGGATATGTCATCGGTCGAGCACTTCAGGACTTCGATGGAACAACTCCTGGACACGCTGAACCGATAGCTTGTCCGGCAGGAACTCCATCTCAGATTAGCTGCGCAAAAATAATCGTTCTTCTGAACATGATGTGGATCAATCCTGAAATACAGCTTGCCGAATCAG
This sequence comes from uncultured Gammaproteobacteria bacterium, assembly GCA_964515545.1. Lineage (GTDB taxonomy): Bacteria > Patescibacteriota > Microgenomatia > Levybacterales > UBA12049 > JACROF01. Next base: position 175,177 of record CAZERI010000001.1, on the reverse strand, counting down.
GCAACCTCAATATCTCTGGATTCAATGAAGGATCATTTACCGCCTGGGTTGGACAATATCAATTCCAAAATAAAGGTGGATTCGCAGAAGCAATTATAGCCAAATTAACAGCAGGTATTGTCAAAACCCAGCAGCTAGTCGTTAACGGCAGTGCGACTTTTCTAGGCACTATCCAAGCTCAGACGATCAACGCCTCATCCTTAGCTGTCAATAGCATCTCAATTGCCGGGCAGTCGCTGCATGACTACATCCTCGCTGTCGTTCAAAATGCAGGCATAGGCAATGGCTCTACCCTTACCTCGCCTGTTGCACAGATTAGTACTGGCGTTATATCTCCTCTATCAGAGGATGCAACTCAGACAGTGAAAGTAAAAGGCAATGTCCATATCGAAAAGACTGCATCTGCAAGCGGAGATCTTACAGTCGATGGCCAGATCTCAGCTCAGGACGCAAGTATCGCTGGGACGTTGCGGGCTGGACATATAATCGCCGATACCATAGACGGCCTCGATGCCCGTATTGCCAGTATCGCTGCCACCAACATCACCGCATCGAGCGCAGCTATAACAAACATTACCAATGTATATAATATTGCATCAGGATCAGGCACAGCCAGTGGCAGTGGCTACTTAGCTGGCGGACAGCTACCACCTAATTTCGTCAGTGACTCACTCTATACAGGAGTGGCCAATATCGCAAGCTTAGCAGCAGATCTAGCCTACGTACCTAGCTTCTCAGCAGATAGAGTAAGTGTTAGTGAAGGACTCATGGTCTTTGGTGCGACTTCTCTCTCTGATACTTCAATTACCGGCCAGCTCTCAGTAGACGGATCACTTATCCTTTCTGAAAATAGCATCAATGTTCTAGGCAGTACCTTTAACATCCAGCCACTTCGCCAAGGCAATGTAGCATTTGAGGGAGGCTTAGTCGCAATTGATACTGATGGTAATTTGACAGTTGCTGGAAATGCTGTCTTTGCAAGTGATGTCACCATAGGCGGGCGCTTAGCAGCTAATATCATCTCCCCTGTTCCTACGAGTGATCTGATCATAGAGCTTCCAGGAGATGGTACTGATACTACTCGTCTGGCTGTTGATCGACCAGGAATCACCGTAAAGAATGGCTCAGGCAGTGCAGTGCTTAAGATCACCGACGTCGGCGACATCATCGCAAGCGGTGCAGCTCTTGCCAGCCAGTTCCAGGTAGCCCGCGGTGTCTCAGCTGATACGTCTGTCACCCAAACTGTAGCAACTGCCTCTGCCGGAACTGCTACGATAAAAGCAGGACAATACGAGAGAACGGTCCTTAGCCCTTACGTTACCGATAAATCTCTTGTCTATATCACTCCACTGACAGATACTAGTGGGATTACTCCATTTGTCGCTCGCCAGACAGCTGAAGATAAAGAGAATAATATCAAAGGCTCATTCACAGTCCGTATCCCAGTCCTCCAGACGAAAGATGTCAAAGTTAACTGGTGGATCATAAATTAGAGAATAGTTACTAGCGTCTAGCGGATAGTTATAAAAAGTATATAAAACTAAGATAAAATAATAATTGGGAGCTATACGCTAATTTACTAGACACTAAAATACTATTTGAACTTAAATATATGTATATACAATCGTACAAAGAACTTATTGTTTGGCAAAAGGCCATACAAGTGGTGAAGGGAATTTTTCTCCTAACAGAATCATTTCCTAAATCAGAGATATATGGCATCACCTCCCAAATGAGAAGAGCATCTGTCTCAATTCCTTCAAATATTGCTGAGGGATTCGGTCGTAAATCCCAAAAAGAGTACTCTCAATTTTATGCAATTGCGTATGGTTCTGGGTTAGAGCTAGAAACACAATTAATTATTGCCAAAGAACTAAAATTGGGTGACTCTCAGGCTCTTTCTGAGGTAGAAACTCTTCTTGTAGAAGTACTTCGAATGCTAAATGTTATGACGAAAAATCTTGCAAAATCATCCAGAACTAAAAGCTAATACCTATGGCAAAGATAATCTATAAAACTAATTCATCAACTAGACGCTATCCGCTCTCGCTGCTGCGAAGCGGACTAGACGCTATCTCTAAAGTCATATGTATAATTTTAGGACTGCCTTTCCAACTGCTCCCTCACCGTCTGATGAGAAGGCTCAATTCTAGCCAACGGCTTTTCGTTAACGTCGTTCTAGGAGGAATTTTTATTGTCTTTGGTCTCTGGATCGTAACGTCTCTCCTTAACCCTGAACAGACCAAAGCTGCCTGGTGGAATGATTCCTGGCGTTATCGCCAATCAGTAACAGCAACTAATGCAAGTCCCTTTGCAGCTGCTAATATACCTTACCGAATTTTGATTGATACTGCTTCCTTGATTACAGCTGGGAAAATGAAAGCCGATGGATCTGATATCCGGATTGTAAATAACAAAGGAAAAGCTGTCCGATTCCAGGTGGAGCAAAGCACCCTCAACACAACACAGACAGGAATTTGGTTTGATGCAACTGTCCAGTCAGATAATAAAGCACTATATTTTATCTATTACGGCAACAATCAGGCTCAAGCAGCCTCCTTCCCAAGTGATATTGCCAGCAATGTATCCAATGGAACAACTGTCACGACCCAAGATGGATACGAATATACAACTTCTACTTCACATGGCAGGATAAGCGATATCAAAAAAGACGGAGTTAACTTAGGCGTAGATGGAGCTTATAGGAACACTGGCTCCTATCCAGGAAATTGGTGGGATGACCGCACTTTTACCCGTACCCAACTCGCCTCAGGGCCGATGTTTGTGGAGGTTAAATTTGAAGATACCAGCTATGGAGACTATAGTTCATACGGTACTATCGTCAAGCTATTTAAAAATGGCTTTGCAGAAAATCAGGTATACATGAACTACAACACATCAGGCAGTGAACAACTTTACTACTACCAATATTTTGATACTGGTACACGTAACTCCCTTTGGGTCAACTCCTCAGGCACGCTTGTAGATCAATCGACTAATTCAGGTGCGCTCAGCCGAGCGCTAATAAAAGACAACTGGTTTGGACAGAGATGGACAGATACAGGGAACTACGGCGGAACTATTTTCAGTCCTATCACCTCTGACTGGAATTCAGGACAGACAAGCGCCCAGAGCTCCTACTACCAGACTAATTACTCCACAACTGAAGCCTACTCAAATGGCTCCTCCAGGAAAATCCGCTTTGGTATCTTCGCGGGCTCTGGCACATCGGAGGAGATGCACGAAAAAGGGAGTCTTCTTGGTGCTCAATCTACATCGCTTGGTTCAGAAGAGCAATCTCCAGCGCCGGTTGCCTATTGGAGTATGGATGAAGGATCTGGAAGCATAGTCCATGATAAGACTTCAATCGGCAGCAATGGAACCATATCCGGTGCTACGTGGGAGCCAGCCAGCAAATGTAAGGTAGGTAAATGTCTCTACTTTGATGGGACAAATGACTCAGTAGACTTTGGCAATATCTCCCCTCGTGCCAGTATCTCAGGCAATCTCACTGTATCTTTCTGGATCAAACCTACTAATATTGCTAAAGGAAGACAGAACCCGCTTGGTAAGGCATATGGAGGAGAATTTGATATGACTATGGAGACTACCGGCAGTCTCACGATGTATCATGGATCAGCAGGAAATGATGCACCTCCTTACACACAATACAACTCACCTGCTATCTCGCAGAATGAGTGGACACATGTTGTCTATGTACGTGATACCGCTGCGAGGTCGGTAAAGATTTATCTGAATGGGAGGTTAAGAACTTCAGGAACATATTCTAGTACCTATGATCCTATTGCAAGTTCGCGATCATTTAAGTTCGGTTATGAGTATGCAGGGTATTACCAAGGATACTTAGATGAGGTGATGCTCTTCCCTACTGTTAAGACTCAAAGTGAGATAAATGCTCTCTATTCTGCTGGAAATGCAGGAGTAGCTGCAGTAAAAGGAATTTCCGTTAGTGCCGGAACCGATGATAAATCAAGTCTTAATCAAGGTCTGGTCGGGTACTGGAAGATGGATGAAGCATCCTGGAACGGGACAACTGGCGAGGTAGTTGATAGCTCAGGAACAGGAAATAATGGAACATCCACAAATGCGATTGCCTCATCTGGAGCCAAATTCGGCAATGCAGGCTACTTTGATGGAAGTGGTGACTATATCACTATCTCTGATAACAGTAGTTTTGCTTTAGGGACTTCTCCAGTCTCTATTGCAACCTGGGTTAAATTCAATAGTGATGGACTAGGGATATACCAAGGACTAATCTCTCAAGGAATTGACTCTTTCGAACTAAATAAAGCCAGTGGCAATCAACTCCGTATGGAAATGAGATACAGCGATGGAAGTTATCATCGGGCTCAAGAAAGTGGTGCCTCTCTTACTCAGGCAGACCACTGGTACTATGTTGTGGGAGTTTTCTATCCTACAACAGGTGCATTTGAATTCTATGTCGATGGTGTTAAAAAAACTACTTCCTATGTTGACACACAAGTGGGAGGAACCATAAAAGACTCTGCATCCGATGTCTATTTAGGTGCGAGAAGTAGTGGTTCGCTTGAGCTCAATGGAGCACTTGATGAAACTCGTATTTATAAAAGAGCTCTCTCCTCATCTGAAGTCCAACAACTTTACACCTACGCTCCGGGCCCTACCGCCTACTATCCATTTGAAGAGAGTAATGGAGCTACAACTATTGCGGATAAATCTTCTCACAATCTTAATCTTACTACCTCAGGTTCACCTACCTTTGTCACAGGGAAATATGGCAAAGCTGTTAAATTTGCCAATAATTCACTTGATGGAGCTTCCCTCAGTAACGCACTCTACCGACTGAACAACTATACCTATGGTTTTTGGTTCCGATTGGATAGTGCACATGATGGTGCATATCGGCAGATTTTCTCACTTTATGGAAGCTCTGATAGACAGCCGGGGCTGTGGCGGAAAGATGATACTGACTGCTTCCATTCAGTACAAGACCCGACAAATATGGGCTTTAGCTGTATAGGAGCTACAGGAAATAGCTCTTCATGGCAGACAGGTAAATGGTATTATTACTCCCAGACTAAAAGCGGAACAACAGTTACTGCATATGTTAATGGAAGTAAAATCGCAACAACCACTGTCGTAGATCCGATGACTACCTCAACAACTCCTACTATGTATTTAGGAAAAAGCGCTAGCTATAACGCTGCCGGAATTACTTTAGACGAATTTAGACTCTATAACTACGCGCGGACCCCTGGACAGATCACCGAAGACATGAATGCAGGCCATCCTCTCGGCGGATCTCCTGTCGGATCGCAGACGCTCTACTTTAAATTTGATGAGGGATATGGAACACTAGCTCACGATAGTGCTCCTTCACCTGCGAATGGCACTCTCTCCTGCCAGGGCGCAGGATGCATTCTCCCTGAATGGAAGCAAGATGGGAAATTTGGTAAGGCGCTATACTTTAATGCCTCAGATACTGCCAATAATCCGACCATCACAATCCCCAGCAGTACTTACACCAAATTACAGACATTAGGCGATGTTACTATTTCTGCCTGGATCAACCCATCCTCAAGCTATGCTGATACTTCTCAGGCAATTTTACGAGAAGGACAAGGAGCAGACCAGGAATACTCCCTCTATTATAGTCCTACCAATAAGACTATCTCCTTCTCCTGGTATGATGGGGCATTTAAAGGGGTAAGTGCCCCCAATAATCTTGTCCCCATGAATCAATGGAGCTATGTAGCTGCTGTGAGAAGTGGTACAACTTTATATTTTTATGTCAACGGCAAACAAGTAGGCAGCAGCACTGTCACTGCACCTACTGTTAATGCTTCCCAATTTTCAATCGGACGAACAAATAATACTGGTGTTCCTCAAGATTACTCTGGCTATATTGATGAATTGAAAGTCTATACTACTGCTCTTACGGCAGATAATATCAAAATCGATTATAATCGTGGAGCTTCTCTTCTTCTTGGGACACTTGGAACTTCTAGCGATGGAACTGCCAGCAGTTCAGCCGGTACTGCTTACTGCGTACCTGGAGATACCTCGTCCTGTGCTGCTCCCGTTGCTGAATGGAATTTTGAAGAACATAGAGGAACGACGGTAAATGATATCTCAGGCAATGGAAATACAGGTACTCTCACCAATAGCCCGACCTGGACTCAAGGCAAACACGGTACAGGCCTCAACTTCCTTGGGAGCAACAGTTATGTAAGTACTACAGGTATTACTATTGGATCTACATGGACTGTGTCAGTATGGACTAAATTTCCTCTTGCTTCTAATGGCAGCTACAGAACTCTTATCAGAAATGGATCCAACATCCATCATATCCTTGTCGATTCAAGTGGTCTATTAGGAACCTATAACTCAAGCTTTGCTTCATCAGGCTATGACGTCGATGTACTTTCAGGCTGGCACCATCTCACTGCTGTTGGGACTGGCGGTTCTACCCTTTTTTATATAGATGGTTCGTACGTGGGGACATCTTCTCAACAGACAACCTCTACTATTACCCAGCTTGGAGGCATTGGATCTGGTCAGAACTGGGGTGCTCCAGTAGATGATTTTCGAGTTTATAACTACGTCAGGACTCCTGCCCAGATTGCTTATGACTATAACCGCGGTGCACCACTCGCCAGGTGGAAGATGGATGAATGCCAGGGATCTGTCATCCATGATGTATCTGGAAACGGTCTGGATGGGACACTTACTGTAGGTGGCTCAGGAACTCAGACTGCAGTTGGAACCTGTACCACCCCCTCTACTGCCTGGGGTAATGGTGCCACAGGTAAATTTAATTCATCTCTCAACTTTGATGGAACTGATGACTCTATCAATGTAGGGGATCCCCCTGCTCTTGATATCACGACTAATGACTTTACTCTTTCGGCTTGGGTAAAGACTACATCGACCAATCAGCAACGAATTATCAGTAAAAGAGATGGAAGTACTGTCGGCTATGAGATGCTCCTTCTCTCAAGCGGGAAGATTGATTTCTTAATCGGCGACTCAGGTGGATTTACTTTCGCTAACTTAAATAATACTGCAGTTAATGATGGTAATTGGCATCTTATAACTCTTGTTTTTGACAGAGACGCCAATGTTACCTCCTATATAGACGGCAAGCAAGATGATACAGTCTCAATCAGTTCAAGGACAGGTTCTCTAGCCAGCAGCGCCAATGTCTATATCGGAAGATACTCACCAAGTGCTTCACAATTTTTTGATGGACAGATTGATGACGTACAAATATTTAACTACGCTCTAACTCCAGCGCAGATACACAATCTTGTCAACCAAAACTCCTCGATAAGGTACGGACCATCCCAAGGAACTCCATAATAAGGAGGGGCACTCCGCTTATGCTTGACTCTTCCCTCTCATCCCCGCTATAATTGCTCCTTATATTATGAATATAGGACTAAATGGTCGCCCTCCTCTAAACTTCATTTTTATTAATGGAAGAGGATCAAGTGGCAAAGACACACAGGCCAATCTTCTGGTAGAGGATAACGATCATGCAGTTCGTCTCTCAACTGGTGAGATGTATCGAAATGCTAGAAATCCTGAAAATCCTATGCATGAAGTGGTCGCTCCCTACATCGAGGCCTCTGATAAAGGAGCCTATCTTCCCCAGGATGTTGTCTTTAAATTAGTCGATAGAGCGATTGCAGAACAGCTCCAAGAAGGAAAAGACACTTTTATATTTACTGGATTCCCCCGAACAGACGAGCAGCTCACCTTCCTTGATAGTTACTTGGATGATATTAAGAATCAGGGGGTGGCACTTGATACACCTAAATTCCTCGACTATGCAATCGATCCTGAAATCTCACGAGAACGAGCTGCTATCCGTCGGTCAGCTTTTCTGGCAGACGGCAAGGAGCCTCGAGCCGATGATGACCCAGAAGTTGTCGAGAAAAGACTTAAGAATTATGATGAATTAACCCAGCCCATGTTAGATCGACTCCAGGAAGAAGGAAGATTGATTACTATTCCTGCAACAGGAACTATTGAAGAAGTCTCCGAACTAACCCGTGAAGTACTTGGTATCAGAACTCTTGGAGAAGGAGTTCGCCCCATGCAGGAAAGAAAGTAACACAGCTAACAGCTGACTTCTAACTTCTCACAACTCAATAATAAGTGACTGGATGTCTTTCCTTTTCTTCTGATAGTCTTTTTTGTCATGGATGAACTTCTTATAAGCATAGACCGAGGGGAAAAGAGATAGGATCTTTTTAGTATCACACAGCTTATGATTACTCAGATCTGCGTACTCATTATAACTAGACCATGAGTACTCGGTGTCACTGGTCAAATTTTCTATCACCGGATGGAGGTGGATAAAACGTGAGAGCTGGATGAGGTTATCTTTATTTTTAACATCCATGGACTTAAATGCTCCCTCAAAAAGGCTACCCCTCCTCTTATACTTCTGGTTGAAGTACTGCGTATAGGCATTAGAAAGTTGTTTCATAAATTGGGATATTCCCTCATTGTCCTGCTGGGCTACTATAAGATGATAATGATCTGGCATAAGAACATATGATAGTAAGGTAACCTTCTTTGCCAGATTTTTATTAAAAAGCCGAATCGGCAGAGTATGATATCTTCTCAAGACTTTATCCAGTGGAGTAAGGTAGATATATATATAGTAGAGGAAGAGATGGTAATCTTCATCATCCAAAAAGATTCTTCTTCCATCCACTCCTTGGTTAAAAATATGATAAATTCCCTCTTTTTTAAAATCTCTTACTAAGTATTTTGAAGGCATAGCTCCATGCTACTTGGGATGAAACCCCTTGTCAATAACAAAAGACAGGTTTCACCCCTAAAACTACTCCATATCAATCTCAAAAATCATTAATCGATAACCTTCAATCGTTAATCTTAAGGATGGGTTTCACCCCTTACTTTTGTCATTGACACCCTTCTCTCTCTTCTGATAGGCTGGTTAAGATCTAGTCATTACTGCCATGAACGCGAATACTAAAAAAGAATTGTTGTCATATTTAGAAAATGTCTCCCTCTTTCTCGTGGGCGTTACTCTTCTAGGTTTTCCCCTCATATTTACGACTATGTTTACGGATACTTTTGTCCTCCCGAAGCAGATTATGATAGGTGCAGCAGTCATCCTTTCAGTTGTTGTACTCAGTATTAGGATGATCGTGGAAGGAAAAGTCAGGCTCCGCGTCACTCCTTTTGATCTGCCTATCCTTCTTTTTGGTATAGTTGTTTTTGTCTCAGCGATGTTTGCGGTGAATCGTTATGATGCATTGATAAATTTCGTTCCTCTTCTCTTTATCCTTCTTTTCTTCTTTGTCTTAACAAATATTATTCGCAGCCAGAAAGCTGTGTTATTTGCAACTGCCAGTCTCCTTCTCGGGGCAACGATTGCTACTGTTCTCTCGATTCTTTCTTTCTTTAAAATCTATGTCTTGCCATTTGCCTATTCTCATACTCAAGGCTTTACCTCTTTTGGCTCATTATTAGATCAGGCTATCTTTCTGGCAATTGTTGTTCCGCTTGCGGGATATATGGCCTGGCCTGTTATTAGTCCTCTTTTTAGTAAATCATCCAGCCAGGAAGTCTTCGGAGAAAGGACATCTTCTGTTACACCTCTGAGCATTGTCTCTACTATTATCTTTGCGGTTCTTACTGTAGGTCTTTTGCTTACTGTCTACATGCTTGCAACAACCCAAAAGCCACTCATCCTTCCTTTTATTACAGGATTTCAGACAGGATTAGCTGCTATCTCGCAGGATACAGGACGTATTATTCAAGGCTTCTTATTTGGAAGTGGCTATGGAACCTATATGAATGACTTTACGCGTTTCAAACAGGCTACCTACAATACGAATGCTACCCTCTGGTCGTTCACTTTCTTTAGATCAAGCAGTTATGTGCTAGAGCTTGTAGCTACGACTGGTTTTTTGGGGCTTTTAAGCTTTCTCTTTATCGCTTACCGCGTACTGAAAGAAAAGACATTCTTCCTACCTATCGTCATTGCTATGGTAGCTGCTTTTATTCTGCCTATGTCTTTTGTTCTTCAGCTTACTCTCTTTATCACCCTGGCTTTCTTTGCGATCCTTCGCTCTCAACATGCCACAGCCCGCTATGCAGATTTGGAATTCTACCTCGTAACCCTTAAGCACGGCCTTATCCTGGCTCAGCCTGAGGGAGAACGCCAGCCACATGATCCTGTCAATACACGCTATGGCAAAGTTCTTCCTTTCGCCTTTGTTATCTTCATCATCGCTGTTGTAGGGTATGTAACTTTCCTCTCAAGCAAATTCATTCTCTCTGACATGACATTTGCAAGATCTCTGGTGGCAGCATCCCAGAACAATGTTCAGCAGACCTACAACCTCCAATCTCAGGCAATTACCCAATTCCCTTATCGTGATCTGTATCATCGTACTTTCTCACAGACTAATCTAACTATTGCTAATGCTATCGCTTCCAACCAGCCTAAAGATTCTTCTCCCTCTGCAGAAGTTCAGCAGCAAATTGTGGGACTTATCCAGCAGGCTATTAATTATGGCCGTAACTCTGTCTCAGTCGCTCCTCAGTCAGCACTTGATTGGAATGCATTATCTGGAACCTATCGTTCACTTATCGGCTTTGGGCAGAATGCAGATCAATTTGCAGTCCTTACCAATCAGCAGGCAATCGCACTTGATCCTAGCAACCCTCAGCAGTATATCTCCCTTGGCGGTATCTATTATCAGCTTGGCGTCTGGGATGAGGCTATTAGACAGTTCCAGTTAGCTGCTAATCTTAAGCCAGACTTTGCCAATGCCTTCTATAACCTTGGACATGCCTATGAGAGTAAAGGAGACGCAACCAGTCTTCAGAATGCTCTTCAAGCATATCAAGTCGTCCTCTCTCTCACGACAAATGACAAGATAAGCTCTGATAAGATTAAGGGAGAAATTGATGCTCTCAAGAAAAAAATTGAGGGTCAAGCAAACGATCAGCAAACCCAAGCTAACTCCCAAAACGACTCTAAATTAAACGTTAATGAACCAAATACTCAGCTTCCAGAGCAGAGACAGAAAGCAGAGCTGCCTCCTCCACCTAAGACGAATCTGACACCTACACCTACTCCTTCTAAAGAGGCTACTCCTACACCAAACCTCTAAGATAAGATTTAAGAATAAAGATTTAGGATTAAGGAATAAGCAATCATATTTTACTTCATATCTCATAAATCTTATATCGTATATCTTCCCTCTTATTACTTCATTCCCACTAAAAAACCAGACGTAGTTCAAATCATTACTGACTATGAATAGGTCTGGTTTTTCTAAAAGCTTTTATGCAGCCTGGCCTTCTGCTCGACGTTTGTCGAAACATTCACGGCAATAGACTGGACGATCACCTTTAGGTTGGAAAGGAACTGTTGTTTCTTTACCACACTCTGCACAGGTAACTGTGAACATTTGACGAGGACCGCGATCACCGCCACCTCGGAAATTACCACCGCCATTACCCATACGAGAAGCTTTGTGCTTAGCACGACACGCTGGACAGCGAGTAGGTGCGTTATCAAAGCCTTTAGATGCGTAGAATTCTTGTTCTGATGCAGTCCAGACAAATTCTTGACCACAATCACGACAAGTTAATGTTTTATCTTGAAAATTCACTTAGGATTTCACCTCCTTTTTGTACATATAAGGGTTCCTAAGTGACAACTGGGGATTTCTGTAAAGATTCCTGAGTTACCTAGAATACCAGGTTCTCATAATGAGAACTAGCAGTATTATATCATATCGCTGTTTTTTTCCTGAAATTAGGTGGACTCGAAGGGAATTGAACCCTCTTCTCGTCCATGCCATGGACGCATACTAGCCGGTGTACTACGAGCCCTAACGAGAGTATTTAGAGCTTGACTTGTTTCTCTACTTCATTATAGACCAGATGAGATATTTCTCTAATACTTGCAGCTAATTCATCAAAGTTATTTCCCCGCGACATAATACAGAGAAGATACGGATGATCCTTAAAATAGACAATACCACAATCATGCAGCTGCTGAGCGGTAGCTGTCAGTCGTTCTCCGAATTTATTGGCAACCGGAACATCTTTAGGGACACCAGCCCGCAAACCATTTGCAAAATTTACTTTGGAAAGCATCATCAGTGCTTTTTGTGAACTATCCTTTGAGAGATACGAAGCATTGTACAAAATACGGAAGAAAGAAGCATAGTCTGTAACTGACATAAAATCATCACTTCCCCGAACACCAGGAATGGTAATTCCTAAATCTCTATAGACTTTATCCTGGATAGGTAATGGTAAGTTCTGGACTAAAATAGCTAAAGCATTATTGTCTGAAAAGGCAATCATCCTGTAGAGAAGGTCATCAATAGTGTAGGACTGCCCTCTTACCATGGCTTCTATCGGCTTGACATGTTCACTAACATTATGGTCCTCAGGATCAGTATACTTATAGGTCTTTTTCAGTATGCTGGAATCTAATTCAGACTGCTTGAGATAGGCCATCATAATAGGGATTTTGAGGAGACTGGCGGGAGTAAAGTCTTCATACTGATTAACACCAATAGTTACTCCGTTGTTCAGATCTCTAAAGTACACAGACATTTCCTCAACCTCACCGCTACTTTTCAAGGAAGCTACTTTCTTTTCTATTTGGTAGCGGAATGAGATAAACTGCTTACTTAGGATATCTCCTCCTATCTCACACTCTAAAAGTGGATTGATAAGGGAATAGCCTCCCTGCCGTACCTGATGTCCTTCGGCTAAGGCCTGCTGTTGTGGGGAAACAAAGAAGATGTGATCAAGTACGATCCCGAGTCCTCCCCCTATGATAAAAGCTATAGCGATAATAAAAATTTTATTACTCACTGTACGTATGGAAGAGGATTAACTAAGACGCCATTCTTACGCACCTCAAAGTGAGTGTGAGGACCTGTTGAGTTCCCTGTGTTACCACTCAGTCCCAGTACTGTACGTCCACCTGATACTGACTGACCTACTGAGACATTAATCTGGCTCAAATGTGCATAGTGAGTCTCTGTTCCCTGGCCATCGCTAATCCAGACATTAGTTCCATAACCACTATCCCACGTCCCGACACTGACTCTCGTCACCGTTCCACTATGTGCTGCAAAGACAGGAGTACCAATAGGAGCTGTAATATCAAGAGCCATATGATACCAGGATGCATACTGGGAGACGCCTGTATTGCCAGGGACTGGGAAGAAGAATGATCCTGCTGCCACAGCTGGAGCATTCCCAACAGCTAAGTATGACTGCTGCAGCTGCTGCTTAATGACTGAGCGCTGGCTGCTTGAGACGTCAGGCTTAATTCCATCAGGGACGATAACTTCCTGTCCTTCAACAAGAGCAAAGGTCTCGGGATTGGCAAATTCGTTGAAAGGGAAATCTACGATTTTCTGTGCATCAGTATCGTATTTCTTGGCAATTGTGTAGACTGTGTCCCCTTTACTGACTTTATGCAAAATACCGGTAACAGGAAGGATTTGGAGCGTATCTCCTACTGCTATATTGTCGGAACTCAGGTCACTTGCCCATTTAACCGTATCTGTTGAGATACTAAACTTTTTGGCGACTGTTGAGAGGGTATCACCTTTTTGGACTGTATAGGTGATTACTTTATCGCGAGGCTTCTCGGACTGATCGGTGGAGAAAACATTGTCTGAGATATTGATCGACTGTTGCTGATTTTCAGCGTTTGAAAGGTCGGTATTAGCCTGAGCCTGCTTTGTAAATACCGGATACGCATCTGCTACATACGGACCGATTAAGACTCCGACTCCGAGAACTCCCATGGTGGCTAAGTGCAAAAAAGGACGGTTGTACCGTCCACGTTTCATCAAAAAGAATTTAACTAGGTGATTTTTATTTTTCTCAAAAGTTTGGGAAAAACTAATAATTTTACGCTTACTATAGTATAAGAAAAAAAACTCCGAAAAAGAGCTTATGTGGGAGAAAATACGACGGCTGGTTTGGGCAAGGCGATTTTTAGGACGATGCCAATAGGCACCCCCCTTTGTCGATTGGATCCTCATAGGCAAATGGGCAACCTTAATCTCTTTACTCTAACAAAGGCACATTTTAAAGTCAAACTCTACCTTGATTACTTCTCCTGGCCGAGATTATTTAAGAATTCTTCGTTGCTGTCGGTCTTCTGGAGCTGTTCAATAAAGAGACTTGTTCTCTCATTCTCCCCTAACATATCCATCATACGGCGCATAGTCACAATCTTTTTATAATTTGCTTCAGACAAAAGAAGCTCTTCCTGTCGGGTTCCCGAACGCTCAATATTAATTGCAGGATAGATTCTCCGCTCTGCAAGACGGCGATCGAGATGAAGTTCCATGTTGCCAGTACCCTTAAATTCTTCATATACCAGGTCGTCTAAGCGTGAACCTGTATCAACAAGTGCAGTACCAATGATAGTGAGTGAGCCTCCCTCCTGACAGTTGCGGGCTGCACCGAAAAATCTCTTTGCAGGCCAGAGAGCAGCTGGATCAAATCCTCCTGAAAGTGTTCGGCCAGATGGCGCAACAGAGAGGTTATAAGCACGAGCAAGGCGGGTAATCGAGTCCAAAAGAATAACGACGTCCTTACCCATCTCAACGAGTCTCTTAGCGCGCTCCAGTGTAATCTCGGCAACTCTCGTCTGATTTTCTGGCGGTTCGTCGAAATTACTTGCGATAACTTCTCCCCTAACAGACATCGTAAGATCGGTAACTTCTTCTGGGCGCTCACCAATAAGTGCTGCCATTAAATGAATGTCTGGGAAGTTTTTAGTAATTCCTGTTGCGATTTCTTTCATGATCGTAGTCTTTCCAGCCTTAGGCGGAGAGACGATCATGCCTCTTTGCCCCATACCAATAGGTGCGACCAGATCGATAATACGAGTCGATATAGGTGACTTGCCAGTAGCAAGTGTTAATTGCTGTTTGGGATAGATAGGCGTAAGGTCGTCAAACCATGGACGACGCATCGACTCCTCTGCTGACTGATCATTAACCTTCTCTACTTTGAGTAAACCGTAGTAGCGCTCACTATCTTTAGGCGGACGTGCAACTCCCACAACTTTGTCTCCTCCCCGTAACATAAAACGACGAATCTGGGATTGACTGATATAGACATCACGATTGGAAGGAATAAATTTAGGACGCAAGAAGCCATGGCCTTCAGGCTGTAAGTCTAAGAAGCCGGTTACTTCCTCTGTAGGAACACTCTGGATTTGAGGAGCATAGTGGGAAGAACCACTAAAGTTATCACGTTGATAGCGAGGATTCCCTTGGCTCTGCGGGGAGGAATCATTCTGAGGATATGATCTCGTGTCAGGCTGGAAATCATCAGGATTTACCCGACGTGGAGTACGACGAGGTGGCGCACTGCGCTGTGCTTCCTGTGGTACTTCGTGAGAAGCTCCGTCTGGAGCGGAATTTGCCTCTGGTGGTTCACCCACAAAATCAGAGACAGATGAAGATTGAGATTTTCTATATGGCATAGCTATAAGAATAGTTTGAAATTGTCACTTGTGAGAAAGAAAGGGAATACAAAAATCCGAAGAATTATCAAATAATCTTCGTGTATTACACCATATAAGACTTCTTTTGTCAATACTGGACTCGAAAAAATGGTTTTTTATTTTGACTTTTCATATAAGACATGGTATCCTTTCAACCTACTATAAGGTACTCCTGCCACATTATTTATGAAAAAACTATTAGTTATTTTTACTTGTCTTTTTATCCTTTTCTCCCCTCAGACAATGGCTGCCGAACCTACTCCCGCTGGCTGCCAGCCTATCTATAATGGAGGAACAACCTGTAAAAATAACTCAGACCTTACCATTAATAAAAAAGTGCTCAAGCCAGGAGTAGCTGTGACAGCTGGCTCAACCTTTAATGATAGTGATTTTATCGAGAATATCGGGCCCAATGATCCCGGATACCCAGTCAATACTTTAACCGCTTTTCGTATCTACGTTACGAATAAAGGAAGATCGACTCTCAAAAATATTACAGTAAAAGACATTCTCCCTCCTCGTTATGTCACCTTTATCTCAGGAAGTGGGAACTATGATGACTCAAGTAGAACTTTTACCACGACAATAAAAGAACTTAAAGCTAAAGCTACCCAGACAATTACCATTCAGGTAATGTCTGCACGGCCAGACCAGCTCCCAACTGATGGATCTTCCCTCTGCACTATCAATATGGCCTTAGCTAGTATTAATAAAAAAACCAGTCAGGACTCATCACAGCTTTGTGTCAGCGGACAGCCAGGCAACGCTCAACAATCAGGATTCCCTCAACTGACTAAAGACGTAGTCGCTCCTAGTACTCAGCCTAGTACTCCAAAAGGTGCTGTTACTCCTGGATCAACTACTAAAGGCGGATTAGCAGTAGGAACCGTTCCTTCACCTCAACCTGGACAGAATACCCCATCTACGGGACCTGAAGCACTCGTTCTCGCCGGACTTCTTCCAGCTGGAGCGCTAGGCTTCCTTCTCCGCAAAAAAACTAGGTAAAGCCTTTTACTACGAAGTATAGACACTTTTCTTCTTCTCAGGAGGTTGGGGAGAATGAGATTTCTTCTTTTCTTTCTGCTTATTCCCTTTAGGGGAAGGATTTTTATTTTCATGAGGCTTATTCTGCAGGGTATCTCCTTTTGCTTGGACTCCAGAAGATGGAGGGGAAGAAGCTGCATGAGAGTCACCACCCGTTGATTGTTTTTTATCAGATTGAGGAGTCCCTCCCTGTGATTGAACCGGCTCTTCTTTCTTCTCCATCCCAACCCCCTTACCATCTCCCTCTTTTGCTAAGCGTTTGAATTCCTCATGCTTTGACTCCACATTATCGTTTTTAACAGGCTTCATGTAGCGCTCTTTGGAAGCACGGATGACTTTTTCACGATTTTGAGTCCTACTCATCGGAAGTGGGAGTGTATAGCACATAAATGGACTTGACGTACGTCCATCAATCATCATCTTGGTCATAGCCTGATAGTTAGCAAGTGCAAGAATATCTTCTTCCTTAAACCTCTCAGCAAATTCTTTAGCGAGATACGGACTATCTCCGGCACCGACTAAGAAAGTCATCATCGTACCGCAGTTGCCAAATATGGCAAGTCTTACTTCTTCAGGGATCTGGCCTATATACTGATTAGCGAGTAATAAATTTAATCGATATTTTCTAGCCTCTGATAGGATCTTAATAAAGGATGATGTCGCGAAATTTTGGAACTCATCGACGTAGAGATAGAAGTCTTTCCGCTCGTCTTCTGCTAAGTAAACTCTATTCATCGCAGCCAGCTGAAATTTAGTGATAAACATCGCTCCAAGTAGGGCTGCATTATCCTCCCCGAGCTTTCCCTGAGATAAGTTCATCAGGACGATCTTTCCTTCGTCCATAATTTTCTGGAGATCAATCGTCGATTTAGGATTTTTAATGATATTTCGGATAACAGTACTTGAGACGAACTGCCCCACTTTATTTTGAATTGGTGAGATAGCCTCAATTCGTAGCTTATCAGTCATCTGGTCGAATTCATTGTTCCAGAATGAGATCAGGATCGGATCTGACAGATAGGAGACCATCTTGCGTCTGAAGGCGGGATTGGAGAGCACCTCTGGTACCATCAAAAGTGTCGCATCAGGCATCTCGATCACTGATTGGAGTGTGTTACGAAGGATATATTCAAGCCTTGGACCCCATGACTCAGCAAAAATTTTCTTAAAAATAGCTACAATGCCTGAAATAGTGAGTTCTTTTTGTGCTTCATCGTTGACTTCAAAGGGATTAAGAGCGAAAGCATAGTCCTTCTCTGAAGGATCGAGATAAATCACGTCATTAACTCGGTAGGATGGGACAAAGTCCATGACTGTCTCACAGAGATCTCCGTGAGGATCGATAATACAAAATCCCCTCCTCTGCCTCAGATCATTAATCGCCATATTGGCAATAAGTGTGGACTTACCTGTCCCTGTCTTTCCGATGACATAGAAATGGCGTCTCCTATCTTTGGTCTTAATACCAAAGACTGTTGGCTTGTTACGAAATTGCGTACGAGCAAAAAAATTGGTCTCCAGCTTCTCTTCTTCAGTCATCCCCTCCGCAACAGGCAAATTCTCAGGAGCATCAGAGAGGATGACATGCTGCCAGGAAATATTAGGAATAGTTGAGAGCTTTTCTGTAGGAAGATGGAAAAGTGTTGCCAGTTCATTAACATTTAAGTACTGGTGAGTTGGGACAAAGTAACGAGAACGTCGTGCCATAACTCCTTTGAGTCGGTCAATCTGCCACAAGTAAGGCTTTCTCAAGCGAAGCCCGTTACCAGAAGGATTATTAAATGATGAGAAAGTATTGGCAATCTCAAGTAAATACTGCATGGATCTAGCCTTGGTCTCACTACTTACCGCCAGACGAATTCCCACACGGAATCCAGCAAAAGATACTTTCTCCTCGATCATCTTGGCATAGGGGTTACTACTCGTTGCACCGCTACTATCAGTCGTCTTAGATGAAGCCACACTTTTCCCCGACTTCTGCCAGCCATCGCCCACAGGATATAACAGATACTGAATACTTACCTTATCCCCTATCTGATTTTTAGAAAGAGCTGCAATTATACTTGAGAGAGGATCGACATCCTTGAAATCCGCAAAGGTGCGGATGGGATAATAATAATCATGTTCCAGCTTCAACTGCCCCAATGATAGATTGGGAGATGCCATCATCTCGGGCAAATAGTCTTTTACTTTCTGAATGGAGGCTTTAGGATACTGAGAGACAAGCTGGCTTTCGATAAAAGACTGATACTCTATAGGAGCTGTAATATAGAAGTGGATGGATTGATCCAAAACCGCCATCTCAAGACTAATGGGGATACTTTTTTTGCGGATCAGGAGATGACGAAAGCGAAGATTACTCAGGTTCGTTAAGAACTGCTTCATGCTTTCTGGAGTCTCCTCACCAGTTCGCGCCGTCTTGATCTCAAGAACTACTCTTTTAGGGATCTCCACTTCCTCTTCTTTTTTAATGGCCATAGCTTCAATAATACTGCATCAATCTCCAATCCGCAATCTTCTCCTTGACAACACTTATAGGCTCATGGTATATTTCTTATCTTGCTGATTTTATTCCAGTTATGGGATAAGCTCATGCATAAGCTACTTATCTAAGTAGCCCTTTGAAAAGGTACTCGGATTGTATGTAGAGTCTAGCTTCTACCCCGGTAGTAAGACTGGGGTGTAAGTTAGACTCTATTTTTTGGTCTAGCTGCGTCAATTCGGAAGCGTCACGACCCGCAGGGTCGAAGGAGACCACATGAATGAAGTGGAAATAGAGCAGGACGAACTGAACCTTCGGGAGGAGGATGAGCGCTGCGAAGGCAGCGCAAACATCGACTCTCGAGAGGAAGACGAGAATACTTGCCTTGAGGCTCGCTGAGCCTCACACTGCATCTCGGGAACCCCCAACGTCGTGGGTTCCCACCCTTTTACAAATACTGCTTCCATCAGCATCCTGATGTAACTTTTTATCCTGAGCTTGTCGAAGGATCGAATCCTTATGTCTGTATGTTGACTACGCATAATCATCTGCCTAAGGCAGGTATCCGAGTCCCTTTTTCACCCTTATCTCCTTCCTCTAGGTTTGACTTCTTTTCTTCTTTCTATTACAATCCCTCACACTATCGGATATTTTTGTTAAGATTTTGCCTTAACTTTTCTATCCGGTATGTCCCGCCTGCAACGCATAATGCGTAGCATTTGCGGGCAGGTCTTTAACAAGACATGCCGTAGTATCTAACCGCCAGAGGTGCTTCTCTCTTTAAGAAGCAGCTTCGGCGGTTGGATTTTTTGTAACAGGAGGAGTCCTATGGGACTGATCAAAGTGATACCCCTCGGCTTAGTTGTCGGAGGGATTGTGGGGTACGCCACTGCTAAGGCTCTCAGGAGCCTAGTAGAACTTACCCTCGAGGAACCAGCGTCTAGCGTCCACATCCAAATCAGCATTCCACTGAACGAGCTGCGCAAGCAGCCCCAGCGGGTATCGCGACTCGAGCCGTAAGGCTAACCTTTAGAAAGGAGCACGTCGCGTCCTAGGCTTCGCAAGCCTACCATTAGGCTCGGAACCCGCATCGGCCGAGCTTGATGAGCCGAATTCAACCTTGTCCGCCCGCGCCGATTTTAGCCTGAGAAAGGCACTCACATGCGACGCTGTATCGCGTTCGTATTCTTCGTCATCTGTCTTGCCTCCGCTGCACCTTGCGTGCTTGCTCAAGAAGTGGTTCCCCCAGCGGGGCCACTCGGAGTGGCACCCATACCAATCAGCGAAGGAGTTACCCTCTGCGGAGACTGCCAAGGACAATTTGAGTACTGGAACTGGTACGTTAACCCACAAGCCTACTACACTGTACTCGCCTTCTTCGCAACTGCACAAGATGGCGTCACGTTCACACTTCCGCAGGGCTATACGCTTGGCGGAATCCACCTCATCGACGGCCAACCCGTCGAAGACGTCATCTACGCAAACGACAGCCCTATAACGATCGAGCACGTTCTCCTTGCGGATGTGGTACATGGAGACCTCTCTGTGTACCCGCCGATCCACGGAAAGCGCGATGGACAGAACTTCGTCGCGCAGATCCCATGTGGCACGGAGACGATCTACCTCTACGCAGCCTTGGGTGTTCCCTATGGCGTTCCCGGGAGTCGATTCGACCTCTATTGGGGATGCTCTGCGGAAGCCAAGGGCTGAGGCAAGACGCTGGGGCGGGGCGACGAATTGTCGCCCCAACTCGGTACACCTACGGCATGTCTATCCTAATTCATATCAAACATATATTGTAGTCATATTTAACTATTTTACTTATCAAACAAATCTTTATTGATACGCATAATTTATATCATTTTCTTCTCCTGTCGGCATCGGCAGAAAGAACTCTTGCCCTTTATTTCTACGGGAGTTTTAGCCTCATTTTCTTACAATTAGCCTTAAAACTGCATGTTTTAGCTTCATTTCGTCCATTTGACATGTCCTATAATATTTGATAGGATGCTCTTCTATTCTGCCCGAATAGCCTCAAAAAGCTTCTTTTGGGCCGAATGCACATTCACATATCGGCTTTTCTATTTCTTAGGTACCAGCTTCTGTATGCTGCGAACTCGGTGCGTTTTTCTGCCCGTGTAAAACTCGCCATACAGCAGCTGGTACTGTAAAGAGCCAGGTCGGCTCAAATCAGCAAGGAGGATACCATGACCGACGGACAAAAACTCCTATTAGTCGTAACAGTTTTATTTTTCGTTTGCGGATTCGCAAGTTTTCTCGTCGTGGCTCATGCCACCAACGAGATCGTCAGTATTATGGCCACCGGCGTGGCTGCCACTCCGACACCGCAGTGAGCCTGGGGGCGGGCTCCGGCCCGCCACCCCAAAATAGAAAGCAAGGCAACAAATGTCTTCTACTTCTCCATCAATTGCGGTGGTGCGAACGAAAAGATTATTTGGAGTTTTGTGGTCGCTTCGTGACCAGCCGATATCTGTCGTCTGCTATTAGCAGGCCTGATGAGTCTACGGGTTATCCCACAAGACGAAACAGTAATCCTTCTTACAATACTATGGGTTGACTTTTGAGGTTAAAAAGAGTATTCTTCTGTTCGCTAGCTTAGCTAGCCTGATGAGTTCTCCGCTCCATCGATTTGAGATGGAATCGGCAGAACGAAAACAGGTTCTTTAACAAGGCAGAGACTTTTATTTACGAAAAACCAGACTCCGGCTTTCAGTTCACCATGGTGGCTTGAAAGCTGGAGTTTGGTGGCTAAACTCTAGTGGCACGGGGACAACGGTCTCCCACCACGAAAGCCACAATCGATTCTATCTAGGGAGGTCCGGAATGGACACCATCAAAAGGATCGGAACGTTCGCGGGCCTTCTGGCCCTTATGTTCGCCCTTTCAGGCGGACTGGGTGTGGTCAACGCCCAAGACGCCACCCCGATGGCTCAGTCGGCTTGCCCGAACAACCCCGATGAGGCCGAACAGGTTGTCGTCGGTGCACCCGCCGAAAACGGGAAACCCGTTACGGGGCTCGTCGTTGTTCGGGAGGTCGGATCGACCATCAACGTCTACGCGCGGTGTCAGCCGGCTACCCAGCCGATCACACCAAGCAAAAACGTCAACGTGTGGTCGGGGTATCCATCCCTCGCCTACGCAAACCATGATGCCTGTATGCAGGCCGTCGCTGACCGCAACGCTTCCAACACCACCGGAAGTTGGGCATCCGGCAAAACCGTCACCCTTGATGGCAAGCCGATTCCCGCTTCGTGTGGCTCGACGTCCGACCCGATCCGGTCCACCGACGACAAGCAGGTCGTGCCGAAGGGTACGATTGTCCTGCAAGTCGCCGTCGACTTCACCCATCAGCGTGAAGACGTCCGGGCGCTGGTCCTCACCCAGGATACGGCCACCGTCTTTACGGAGAGTTACCGCCTGATGCAGTTCGTGGGATACGACTCACTCGAGTCCGCCCAGAACGACATCTGTGGCCAGGTCGCCAACGACCAGCGCACCGCGGCACTCCAGAACGGGTGGAATTCGGGTTTCACGATCACCGTGGACAACGGGCAACAGCCCAACTGTCCCGCGAGCTGATCGTGGCCGGGTTTCGTGGGGGCGACAGCCTGTCGCCCCCACAGCCCCTTTCGTAAACATACGATGATTATGTATACATTCGTCTCATCACTAATAGCTGTGATTCTGTACGCGTGTATCTGTATGACTCCTATTGAGTCTCTGCCGCTGTTCTCTGGCAAAGCCAGACTGATGAGTCTTCCTGATTATGTAAGGCAAGACGAAAACAGCACTCCTTCTCCTCTCTGACATGAAGCAGACAACAAGAATTCATGTCAAGTTAAAAAATTGCTCTCCTGGTAAACTTCCAGGACTGATGAGTCCTCTCTCCTAGCATTTGCGTTAGTGAGGTAAGGACGAAAGCAGAGTATCAGCGTATAGAAATTAGTTACTAGCGTTTAGTTCAACTAGACGCTATACGCTAATACCTAGTAACTGATCACGTTCTTTAACAAGGCACTCAGAATGTTATTATCCAGTACTATTAGGTACCGGCAACATTTCCGTGATTTTTGATTAAAGCTGTAAGATTAAGAATTAATGACAAATATAGTCTTTAATCGTTAATCATCACTCATTAATCATGGACATCTTGCCGGTACTTCGAGGATGCAGGGGCATCCAGTCTGGCGAAGGGGAAACACATGGCCGATCCAAGTCATCTGCTTGATCCGTCCGTCATACTCCACCATCCCGCCGAAGAGGTGGGGGAAGTGGAGTTCTACGCTGCCTGGGGCGGCGTAGTCCACGGCATCATCGTGCGTTGTGGGGCGTCTTTTGAGATGAACCCCTACAACTTCGTATACCTTGCAACTGTGCAAGGTATCAGCTTTACCAATGAGCAATCAAAGCTCTTCCAAGAGGAGATCGCCGATGTTCAACGAGTCGTGGGTACTTTTCAGGTGTCGTGAACGCGACACCATGGTCGTATTGATCAACGATGCTCATACCGTCATCAAGACAGACGGTGAATGGGTTGTTGTTGACATCAACGGCCACGAATTGCACAACCAGCACCGATACAATCGAATCCGCCGTCTCATTCCGGAGGACTCCGTCCGTCTGGATGTCGAGCGCCATCTCGCGATGGTCGCTTCGACCTCCTCGGGGGCTTGAAGCCCCACAGCCTCGTACCAGCAGCCAAAACGCTAAGAGTTAGGCTGGCTGCCTGAGGCTCGGAAAGCGGTCTTTAGCCCACACTCTCACACATGAAAGAGGAGCAGAGTGTGGAACACCAAGATACCGGCTCGCACCGGTCGTATTCGTAACTACGCCCCGCATGGCTCATTCACTCTCAAAGGAGCAGCCATGCTTGAGAAGTTTTTGGCGGGATGTATGTGGGGACTCGTCGTTCTCGCTCTCATCCAGCCAGCACCCATCCTCCCCGGCCCGTTTTTGGTCGGCTGCCTGATCATGGCCATCGTGGCCACGATCGTCGCCGTCCATACGAGCCGAAGCACCCAGCATAAGGTGGAACACACCCAAAGCTGGGAACAGTATATGGAAGACTGTCGGGGTCATACCCGACACCACAAATAAGAGATAACCTAAGGGTAATCCTCACCAATAGCGGTAAGGCCTCGCCTTTTTGTAATCCTCATATTTGTTCATGAGTGCCTTGCCGTTCTTTGAAGAGTAATACTACTCCTTAGAGAACGGCAACTGTAAGAAAATAACGCTGAACTATAGCTATTTCCTGTCTATTTGTTCCCCATACTTGACAACAAGAGGTACAATATATGTAGCTGTGATCCGCCTTTAAGGCGGTCTTTGACTTTTTACTCCTTCCATTTGCGGAAGAATGTAGAAAAACAGCATATTGGCTTATTGCTTATAGCCGATAGCTTATGGAAATATTCCTACTTTAACCATTTGCTATATGCTATTTGCTATCTGCCGTACATTAACAAGGCACTTCTCTATTTCGCCATCCGTCAGGTGACGAAAGCGAAATAACTCAGAATTTATTATCTTTTTATGGTTTAGTACCGGCGACGGCTTCACAATTTTGATTAAAGCTGTAAGATTAAGGATTAATGACAACTATATTCTTTAATCGCTAATCACTATTTGTTAATCGTGACGCTATCGTCGGTACTAAGGGTAGTTCCGGTCTGTGAGTCCAGATAGACTCAACTAGTTCCCCCTGGGAGGGTGGAGCTATGACCGAAGGGGACAAGGTGACAGTTATCAAGTATGAGGGGGAAAATACCCTCAGCACTATTGAAAGAATCCCCCTCATGGGGGTGGTACTGGCCGTGTTACAGTTCTTTTTCGGTCGTCGATGACCACACATGGGACAATGACGTCCACCCTTCTCACTGATGAGATACTCCCGCCACACTGATGTGGCCCCTACAAGCCATTACAGCCTCTCCACAGAGGTCTTCCGGCCCATTCCGGAGAGTCTGTGGATGACACGAATTTCTGATCCTAAAGAAAGGAGGCGCGAAGCGTCATACCATCAGCAGCATTGAAGCTGCATGCAACAATGGTAAGGCGCATCTGCCCTCGTCTCTCATGAGAAGTGCCTTACCATTCCCTGTCTGGAAGACTATTCCAGCTAGAGATTGGTAGCTATTAAAGCAGCTTCTGCTGAGGCTATTGACAAAAATACCTATCTATGAGAAAAAGAATCTACAAAAGACGATCGCGTAAGAGTACAAAATTAGTAAGTTTTGTGGCTACGCTGCCCCTGTTCCTTCTTGGTTTGCCCCTGAGAGGATCACTCCGTAACGGTTAAACTCCTGTCATTACAAGCTAACTTACTGCAATATACTTACGGCATGGCTATACTATGCCGATCACGAAAAGCTTTGTAAGAAAATAGCTTTGACTGTCTCTGACGCTTGACTTGTCCTATAGGATATGATATAGTCCAGTCTTATAAGTCAGCAGTTCCCTGTAAACTGCTTATTAAATATGAATAAACTAATTATTTCAGTTGCTACACTTTCTACAGCTTTAGTGCTCAGTGCTAGTCCTGTATTTGCAGGATCTGGGACATACGGCACAACTACTACTGTTTGCCAGCCTACCTATGGTGGCAATACCTGTGAGAACACTTCCCTTCTTATTGATAAAAAAGTTGCTGATCCAACGACCATGACTAAAGGTGGCGTTGCAGTCTATCGCGACAACCTTGGTGTTAATGACGCTAAGTATGGCGCAGGCCAGACTGTCAACTTCCAAATCGTCGTTACTAATACTAGTGACTCTACAGTCAATAATATCTCTGTAAAAGATACTCTTCCTCAGTACCTTACAGTTACTAAGGGGATGAATAATGGATGGAACTATGATGAGAAGTCTCGTACATTAAGTACTACTATTTCGTCTCTTAATCCTAGCGAATCAAAGACATTTACGCTTTCTGCAGTAGTTGTTAGCTCATCTCAGCTTCCAACAGGCCAGGATGTAACATGTGTTACTAATTCATCCTTCGCATCAATCAGTAATGTTACTGTTCAGGACAATGCACAGCTTTGTATCCAGAAGACAATGCCTGTCTATCCTGCACCTACAGCTACAACTACGCCTAAAACAGGCCCTGAGGCAATCGCTCTCTTCGGCCTCATCCCATCAGGTCTTGGCGGACTTCTCTTAAGAAAGCGCGCTAGTAGAAGCTAACGCTTGCAAGAAATTGCGATTGGAGACCATAGCTGGCAGCCCTAAACACTACTCTCCCACAAAACCACACCTTTGCCCAACTATGATCCCCAGTCTCAATTGAGATAAGGGGATTTTTTGTATGCCACTTCTCCATTATTGCGGAGAAAATCGGCCACTCGAAAAATCGCACATTAACAAGGCAATACATAAGCTCTGGAATTATTTCTAGAGTTTTTGAACAGATTTGACTATTTATATATATGCTTAGTTCTGGCACTTCAGGTGCTGGCTATAGCGTACTGAGAGGATTTGTAGTTTAGGGCAGGAATAACAATGAATCTCAGTGCGCGATAGCTGGCATCTGGAAAGCGACCCGCAGGTAGCGGGCAACACTAGCCAGTGCATGCAACGGAAGGAATTTCAGCCATGGCTGATCCCGCACGTGTTGCGGAGCTGGCTGGCCGGGGTTTCACCCAGGCCCAGTTGCTCCAAGTCATCGCATCATTCGACCCCACCCTGGTGGGAGCGCACTTCAACGACACGAAGGCGATCCTTGCCACGAAGGTCGAAGAGCTCGAACGCGGTGATCCTGCCGGCCGCAAGGCCGAGGATATCCTCAGCGGAGGTACGCCCCCGCTGACACCGCCGACCACGCCACCCTCGACTCCCAAGAAGAAGGGGGGCAAGAAGAAGAACAAGAAGGGTCACCACGAAGGCGGCCTCTGGCACCGACTCACTCATCCTCGTGATGAGTGGTAGAAAGGAAACTGAAAATGCTCGTTCCCGTGTTGATCCTGTTCCTCTTTCTCGGGTCACTGCTCTACTTTCTCGGCGTGTTCAACTCATGGTGGGCGCCGATCCAGGGCCTTGGGCACGTGTTGCTCATCGCCCTGATCACGCTCACGCTGTTCTACTCGATCGAAATCGTCATCAACCACGCCGTGATCCCCATCGGGGATCACTACGCACGTCCCGCCCACGACTGGGCGGTCAGGCCGGATCATCGTGATCCGGCCTGGACGACGACCGACAAGCCGACCAACACGCCCGAGCCAACCGCAACCGCGATGCCCACCGAGCCTCCCAAGGCCACGGGGACCGCGGAAGCCACGGCTACCGACACGACTGTGCAGGAAAGCTGCCTGACCGACGCCCAAAAAGCGTTGGTGCAGCAGGCTAACCTGCCGGACTACGCGAAGGATCACGCTGCCTCTATGAAAGCCGACGACCCATTGTGCGCCACCGTGCGCACGGCGGTCGACAAGCTAATGGGTGGCAGCAGTCCCGAAGCTGTCACGTCATCCAGCACCACTGGAGTTCACACCTTTGAGTGGGCCACGGGAGACCTCTACGGAATCCACGGGCAATGCCAGATGATCGTGTCCTCAGCCGATCAACCCCTGCAACTGCCTTCGACGGCGAATCCCTCGGGAATCGCCCAAAGCAGCTTCAACGCCTATAATGAAGCGTCTTACAACGCCGGAGTTCAGGGCGCTCAGCAGGCAGCGATCAGCGATGTCCACAACCCTTCAGGCAAGTGTGATATCGTCTCTCAACCGACATCGTTTCCATGGGGAGCCTAACCACGGCTACCCGACAGAAAGGATCTCGGCCACAAGTCGGGATCGGGGATGAGAACTACCCCACCCTTCCGATCCGTGGGGCGAAGCCCCAAACAACATAAGGAGGGCGCGATGAGCGCCAAGAACCTGACGTTGCGCCGGTTCGTCACCGGCATCGTTTGTATGCTCCTCGTGGGACTGTTCGGCGTCATGCCGGCAGCCGCCGAGGACGCCACCGGGGTCGCACCCGGTACGTCCCTGACCGCCGGGAATATCTACGTGTGGGAGGATGCGTCGGCCTGGCCGACGAGTCATCTCTACTTCGGGTATTCTGACGGTTCGTTCGTCGTCGACGAGCTCGGGCACAACGCCTGGGCGCCGTATGACACGACGGACGCAGCACGTGACGGGGCATGCAGCACGGCAGCCGCGCGACTGACCGCGGATGGCGGGGGTTTCACCTCCGTCACGGTCAACGATGTCGCCTACGACGCCAACACCTGCAGCAGCCTCGACGTCTTCGGCTCCGCGCCGGAAGGTTCGGCTTCTACTGACTCGGGTTCTGGAGGCAACTCCGGCAACCTCGAGGACAGCATGAAGCTGACACCCAACACCGACACGCAGGAAGGCACGGCGGAGCAACCCATGGTCATGGATCCCGGGACCTACGACCCCGCGACCCTGGCGGAGAACGGTATCGAGTGCATGTCCGCCGAGAGTGCTGCTGCCCAACAGCAGGCCTCCGGAAGCGGAACTGCCTCGATCTACGACAACGACGCCGTGACTGAACTCCCGAACGGTGGCGTCGCCATCCCCACAGGTCTCGCGGTTCCCGCTGGGATCTGCGTCAACGACGGAATCATCGTCGTCCGCGCTGTCTACACCTACGGTGTCGGTGGCGTCGAGGACGTTTTCGCGATGGACCTCGACCCTTCCAAGGGCGGGGTCTACTGTGGAAAGCACGGTGAGACGGGATACGACTGTTGGTGGAACTACCCAACCACCGACGCCGCTGTCTATGCTTCCTGCGAAGTCGCCCAGGGCGACCAGGAAGCAGCTACCGTCGAAGGGAACTACATCTACCAGGGGGCCCAAGTCACCTACTTCGGTGGGCCAGTCCCGACCGTCTGCCGGTGACCCGACAACTCGGAGGGGGTGGGCTCTGCCCGCCCCCGACGAGGATCTGTTCAAATATCAATGAATGCAACATGACATTCATCTATCTGCCAATTGCGGCAGATATAGATGAACCCATGGAGCAAACAACGATAATGTATTGCCTGGTATTTTCGCCTAATTGGCGAACTGATGAGTCCATGTTGAGCAATCAACTGAGGACGAAATACCTTTTTAAGAAAGGAGAGAAAAATTATGAATCGTACAATCGATCGTGAAACAAGTATTATTGCAACGGCTATTATGATAGGTCTTATCGTATTATCTGCTGTGATTTACTTCCAATCTAATCGTTTCATCAAAAATCAAGCAATTGATGGCTGTTATGCTGCTGGACAAGCATCGTTTAGCAAGAATGGTCAGCAACTTACTGTACCTGAGAATTATTGGTACAACCTTTGTATGGAAACGAAAGGATACACTAACAGTAAATAACTATGAGTAAAATAGCGTCTTTCAATAATGAAAAGACTCTTATCGCTATTACCAGTTTTCCTAATCCAAAGGATGGACAACATGGAAGCAAAGAGTTCAACGCTGTCGGCTGGCACAGTCAAAAAACAGTCCGTCAGCTCACCAAACACGCTCCAGTTATTGTCATGGCTGAGCAGCGTGATGGTACTTCTATTCGCCAAGTCGATAACAATACTCTGGTAAAACGTATCTGGAAGAAAGGCAGTCCTCTCTCTTTTATCGGATTGTTCCGCAGTATTCTTAAGCTGGATAAGATCAAACATGTCTTTGTCCAATTTGAGTTTAATGTCTTCGGAGGTATTATCCCTAACGTAACTCTTCTGATGATGTTAGCTGTCCTCCGCTTACTAGGCAGATCAATTACCTTTGAACTGCATCAAGTCATCACTGATATTTCGCTTCTTAAGAAGCATATTAATATCACCAATCCTATTCTTCAACATTTCTTTAATATCAGTCTTGGTGTGTTCTATCGCATCCTGGGGCTGGTGGCAAACGATATCATCGTCTTTGAGGAAGAGTTAAAGACTCGCCTGTCACGCTTTGTTCCCAAAGAAAAGATTCATGTTCTCTCGCTCTCTGTTGAGGCTAAAGAAAAAGTTGCCCAAAAAAAAGCACGCAGACTTACTCATCTTCCTCAGGACGAATTCGTCCTGTTAGTTTTTGGTTTTATCAATGGCTATAAAGGTATTGACTGGATCTTAAAAGCTCTTAAAGACTATGGCGATAAAAAAGCCATTCCTACCGGCAGGCAGGTTCGTTTAGTTATTGCTGGTGGAGAAAATCCTTATCTTAAGGATCAGCCTCATTACCAGAAATTCTATAAAGCCATAGTTAACGAAGCGAGAAAGCATTCCCATGTTACGCTCACGGGCTTTGTTCCTGATTCTGAAATTGCTAATTACTTTGGAGCTTCAGATCTCGTAGTTATGCCGTATGAAGTCTTTATGGCTGCATCAGGTCCATTCTCTCTTGCTCTTTCCTATGGCAAGCCAGTTATTCTATCGAGTGTTCTTTCAGATTATGCTCAGTCTGAGGATTTCAGTGAAGCATTACAGAAATCTCATCTTAAAAAAGAAGATATCTTTTTCAAGCTTAACGCAAAGAGTCTTATCACCCTTATTGAGAAGGCTCAGAAGTCACCGGCATACTATAGAAATTTAACTAAATTTTCTCGTAATCTGGCAGAGCTTCGAAGTATCGAAGTTGTAACAAAGCGTCTTTATTCCCTTATGACAGCAGCTCCTCTTACCTCTTCCCGAGTTAAAAAGGAGAAAAGTCTTAGTCTTCAATAAGTCTTATTTTGCTAAGATAGATCTATGAACTTTCTCAAGCGTTACTGTTTTGAATTGCTTCTTCTTGGCATCGTCCTTCTTCTCTTTATAACTAATTACCACTCAGGAACGTATCTCTCAGGCTGGGATAATCTGCAAACCGACCTTAACCCTCTTTTAGGAGTGAAAAGAGCCGTATTTTCAGTTTGGGAAGAGTACCAAAGCTTAGGTCTTCTAGCGGGCATGGGGCATGCAGCCGATATACTGCGCGCAACCTATATCTGGCTCCTTTCTTTCATCTTTCCTGCTTCACTCCTTCGCTATATCTTCCATTTTACGATGCTTTTTCTCGGCGGATTAGGAACGTTCAAGCTCCTCACTTTCTCCGGCCTGGATGGGCAAAAGAAAAAATTTGCCTTCCTTGGATCACTTTTTTATCTTTTTAACTTTGAAGTGACCCAGATGATGTTTTTCCCTTTTGAGCCTTTCTCAGTATTTGTTGGCCTGCTTCCTTTTGAAATCTGGATATTTCTTAAAGTTCTTACGCAAAAATCCAGTCGTAGGGACTGGCTCTTCTTTATCCTTATTAATCTCCTAGCTACACCTCAAGGGGTAGCCCAGCAGCTTTTTGTGGTCTACTGTCTCCTGTTAGGTCTTATTACACTAGGAATATTTATTAGTACAAAAAGCAAAAGTATTTTAAAGAAAGCATTTCTCTCTCTTCTCCTTATCGTCTCTCTCAATAGCTTCTGGCTTATGCCTCAAGCCTATTTCCTCGCTACATCAGGCGCTGTTGTTAAAGAATCGAAAATCAATCAGATTGCGACTCAGGACGTTTTGTATGCTAATAAAGATAAAGGGAATATCAGTGATTTCCTCCGCTTTGAAGGGTTTTTCTATGACCGAGTCGACCAAAATCAAAATCACCTTTTCGCAGACTGGAAAGACTACCGAAATTTACCTGTAGTCTCAATCGGTATTTTTGCGTTAAGCCTTCTTGCACTAAGTGGACTTCTCGTTCCATCAAAATTTCGTGCAGGATTTACTCTGTGTTTTGCCCTTATTGGAATCAGCTTGCTTAGTAACACTCCTCCTTTTACCTTCATTAATAATCTGATTCGCGAGAATGGCTTCGTCAATCAGATATTCAGATCTCCCTTCACCAAATTTAGTATCCCCTTTGCCCTCGTTTCTGCCTATTTCTTTGCCATGGCTCTCTCCCACTTTGATGGGAAAATGAAGCTAAAGATAAAGCATATCCCTCTCTCTGTCACTTTTTCTCTTGGACTTCTTTTAGTACTAGGAACTACTCTGCCGTCTTTTAACCACCAGAGTATTTCCAACGTCATGCAGGTGACCTATCCCCAGCCTTATCATGACTTGATTGAGTACTTCAAAACAGTTGATAGAAATAAACGTATTGGCCTCCTGCCAGAGTATACGTTCTGGGGATGGTATCACTACCGCTGGGGATATGATGGCTCTGGCTTCTTGTGGTATGGCATCGAACAGCCTATTATCTCCCGCACCTTTGATGTCTGGAGCTTTACCAGCGAAAGTTATTTTTGGGAGCTGAAATCTGCGCTAGAGGCTGAGGATCCAAAGAGTTTGGAGAATGTCTTTGAGAAATATAATGTCGACTATGTCCTTTTTGATACTTCTCTTATGCCTATTGTCTCAAGCACCAAAGGTATTCAGTACCAAAGTATTACTGCACTTTTAGATAAGACCCCTTCCCTTCATAAAATTAAATCATTTGGTTTTTTGAGCCTCTATCAGATTGATCATAAAAATCCTGCTGCTTCATTTGTCAGACTTTCTCATAACGTCCCTAACATCGGACCAAAAGTAACTATTACCAACCGTGATACTGCCTATAGCCAAAACGGGCTGTACCAGACAGATCCGGCAAAGCCATTTGATGCCTATTATCCATTTCTCGATCTCATGACACAGACCCACATTAGCAAAAAGAATTGGAATATAACTGAACTTCCTACTAACTGGGCAGTCAGCACTTCATTACCGCATTTGAGTGACTATACCCTCGTCTCAAGTAATGCAGCAGTTGCTAACTTATATCGTGATAATAAAGCGGTTCAGTACGCCATGCCGATTCTCACCAGCCAGACACCTACTTCCTTAACAGTCACCTTTCCTAAATTCAGGCTGGATTCCTTCAATCCCAGTAGTGCTGCCGTAACGTCCTGCGGACCAGATGAGGGAGGACTAATCCGTTCTGAAATAACCGATACGAGCCTCAAATTAATTGCCCGTAATGGAGCGATAGGCTGTATCAGCTTTGAAGATTTGGACCTGGACCAGCGCTATGGCTATCTACTCTCGGTTAAAAATGAAAATAATTCTGGCCAGCCTTTCTTTTTTTACACGCTTGATAAGACCAAAGATCAAGCCTATGTTGAGGATCGTCTGACTGATCCTGCTATGAACTATGTCATTGGGTCTAAATATGTGGGAGGACTTGGCTATTCCTTTACCTTCCAATCTACTTCCCTTCCGACAGTTCCTGCTATTAATACGCTCCAGTCACTCTCTGTCGATCTTCTTCCCTATGATGAATTAAAAGAAATGAAACTGACGAAAAATAATTCTGCAGCTTCCCAAGCAGTAACAGATGCTATCCCGTCAGTAACGAAAGATTCTTACTATCATTACACGATTTCTCTCAAGCCAGAAACGTACGCAACTACCCTTATTCTTACCCAATCATTTCATCCTGGCTGGAAAGCCTACCATATACCTGATAATGCCTCTCTTCTTACCCGCCTGTTGCCTTTTTTCTTTGCAGACGAGATCACTCATCATGTCCTGATCAATAACTGGGCTAACGGCTGGAATATTCCTTCTCATAGGGACAAAGAGACTATCGTTCTGATCTTTGGTCCACAGTATTTAGAATATGGTGGCTTTATTATACTAGGAGGAGTCATTATCCTTGTTGCAGCATCCTTGAGCCTGAGGAGGCGAACTTGACAATAGCTTTATGGATGTGATAATCTAGTCTCTTCCTGCAGCTACTGACCCTCAGCCATTGTTCCACATGACAAATGGCGGTTCTACTGCCCCACACGACTCATCACGAGTCACTAAGACATGACACCAATCGACCAACTAGTAACTCTTATTATTCCTGTTCGTAATAGTGCGGATACCCTAGCAGAGTGCCTGGAAAGTATTCTCAATCAAACCTACTCTGATATAGAAGTGATCGCTATTGACGATAAATCTACCGATAACTCTTACTCTATCCTTCGTAAATTCAGACGGAGAGATAAAAGACTGATTATTTCTCGAAATGTTAAAAGCTACGGCCTGACAGTCACCCTAAATAGAGCCATTAAAAAGGCACGGGGCAGCTATATTGCATTCGTTAATCAAAGGGATCTGATGACACCTGATAAGATTAAACGCCAGATATATTACCTTAAGCGTCATCCTAAAGTTGTAGCACTTGGTACGCAGACTATCGTAGTCAATCCAGAGACAAGCCAGCACAGGCGAAGTGCTTTTCCTACTGACCATGACGTAATTAGTAAGACCTTTTTGACCTCGGATAGCCTTCAGGTTGAGAGCGTAGTCATCAATCGCTATCTTATCCCACGGGATTTATTGAAATTTGATAAACAGAAGTATCCTCTCTTATATAAAGCACTTATCGCCAAGCTCCTTCCCTACGGCAGTCTTGCCAACCTCAATCAACACCTTCACCTCCGAACTCAGCTTGGCTCACAAGACAGCTTGACTAACCGCCTCATCTATAATCTCAACCTCTGGACAAAGTCTCGGTTTGTCCATGGTACAGGCATTTCCTGGAACTCACTTCTCTATCCTCTCAACGAGCGCCTCAAGGCAGCTATCTAAATCCTTATTCTTTTTTATCCCGCTTCACCTCACCCAAGAGTAATAGTAGGTGTTTTTCTTATCCAAAAGTTATCCACATATTTTCATGTTAAATATTTAGATTGATATACCAAGCTAAATTATATATATAAAACTCTAGGCCTATGATATATTTCGATAGTATTTGCTATAGGTTGACAAGAAATACGCCGTATGTTACTATTCGATTCAGTTATGAAATTAGTACGCATACTCCTTCGTTCGGACAAAAAAAAGCAGCGCACCACACTTGCGGATTACCAAAGAGAGTTACTTGTTCGTCAGGGGCGAGAACAATTTAAAAAGCTTATTGATCGCGGTCTTGGGGTACCTGTGGGGCTCTTATAATACCTGCCTACCGGCAGGCCCTTTTGGCTTTAACGCCAAAAAAAGAGCATCGCTTTCGTTACTCAGATGATAAGTTCGGTACGAGAAGCAATGCTCTTAGGGTAAAAGGCAGTTAGTCCTTCAGGCAGGAATAAAACTAATTGCCTAAGAACATTTATAAGAAAAACGTAATAATTTGTCAAGAAAAGGATATGAAGCTAGAAGATTAATTTTTTCTTGATAGACCAACATTTTTCATAGTAGGTTTTCACGATCAACATCGTTGAGCTATAACCCGTTTGTAGTTTCTAATGAGGTAGGAGTTTAGGAACGGAGCATTTTGAGTTTGCAGGTTTAAATGAGGTAGGAGTTTAGGGCAGGAACTCTTACCTCTTCAAGCTTACAAACAAAAATGCGAGTTCGCTTGCTAGACAAGCGCGGAACGGAACTCTTACCTCTTTAGAAGTTTATAAACGGGTTTTTTTATGGAATTTAGGTAGGTTGAGGTCGACTGAGGCGACCGAATCCCCGAAGGGGAAATTCTTACCTCTTGAGAGATTTTTTTTAAATCTTTTTTGCAAAGAGGATACGGCCAGTCGCTGTCTGAATTACCCGCGAAACAACCACATCTATTGTTTTACTGACGTAACTGCTTCCTTCCTCAACTACGATCATTGTCCCATCTTCCAAGTAACCTACTCCTTGGGTGCTATCTTTCCCTGGATGAAGAAGCTTGATATGGAGCGACTCTCCAGGAACTGCAATCACTTTAAGAGCATTTGCCAGACCATTAACATTGATGGCCTGAACACCATCAATAGTCGCCTTCTTCTCAAGGTTATAATCACAAGTAATAATTTTTCCTTTATGATTTTTAGCAAGACGGATTAATTTCTCATCTACCTCTTGTGCCTTACCCTTCACAATTCCCTTTTCTCCTTCTTCTGAGAGTACCATTACTTTCATTTTGCGACTTTTTTTAAGAGCATCTAAGTAGTCCAACCCTTTCCTTCCTCTTTCTCTTTTTACCGTGTCTTGAGAGTCAGCTAAGTGTTTTAGCTCCAGAAGAATACTCTCAGGAATAACAATAACACCATTAAGAAGCCCTAGATGAATAACATCAAAAATTCTGCCGTCAATAATAGCTGATGTATCTAAGAATACTCCGTACTCTATAGTCTTACTTTTCTTCTTATTTGCTTTAGCTGAACGTGAGCGAGGGCGAGGTAGCATATTGGGAAGTCTGGTAACGAGCGTTCGAGCAACCTCATCCGCAAGAACTGCAGCTAATTTTGGAGGAAGCATTAAGGGATTATCTATCTCTTTTTCAGAAGATGTCTTTTTATTATGTGCGACAGGAGTCTTTACTGGAAGAATGATTTTTTTCGTTTTGCTTGCCATTTCAGTCTATTATACCTCTTTTGCTTCGCGGTGTGAACCTCTAGCTGAGAGTACTTGAGGAAGGAATGTATGAGACTTACTCGAGACAATATCTTTAAATCCTAACTTCTCTGCCTCCCGAATTCTTTTATCTAAAGCAGAGACACTTCGCAGCTCACCTAGGAGTCCTACCTCTGCAATACCTACTGTCTTTGTGAGCGGGATATTCTTAACACTTGAATATATTGCTAGACAAATTCCTAAATCGATTCCAGGATCTGATAATTTCAACCCTCCTGCTACATTCACAAAAATATCCATTGTCTCAACGGGAAGACGACAGTGTTTCTGGAGTACTGCCAAGAGGAGTTCTACTCTTTTCTGATCAAGTCCTGAGACGACCCTACGTGGCATAGGAAGCTTAGAATAGACTGCCAACGCCTGAATCTCTACTAAGAACGCTCTTGTTCCTTCCATCGTCACTACAAGGACACTTCCCGGAACATTTCCAGATTTCTGAGTGAGGAAAATCTGTTCAGGGTTCGCAACTTCTTTTAGTCCTTCCTCATCCATTAAGAAGATTCCCACCTCATCAACCGGACCAAAGCGATTTTTAAGGCTTCGGAGAATACGAGTAGAGGTGAATTTTTCTCCTTCTAGAAATAGCACTGTATCCACCATATGCGAAAGCACCATAGGACCTGCGACCATACCTTCTTTTGTTACATGGCCTACTAAAATAAGAGGAATCGCTAAAGCCTTAGAAGCCCGAATATAATGCATAGCTGCATAGCGGACCTGTCCGACTGCACCCGACAATCCTTCCAAATTCTGCGACTGCATGGTCTGGATCGAATCAACGACGACAAGATCCGGCTTTAGTGATTCAATCTGTAGGATAGCTTGATCTGGATCTGACAAGGAAACTAGTAAAAGTGAGTCAACTTTTTGTTCGCCATTTTTCCCCTTACTTTCTTTGATTCTGCCCGCGTCTAGAATTCTATCTGCTCGCATCTTAATTTGCTCAACAGACTCCTCACCTGAAATATAGAGGACGTTTTTCCCTTCTTGAGCTAGAGAGAGGCAAAGCTGAAGGAGGAGTGTCGACTTACCGATACCTGGGTCCCCTGCGAGTAACGTTGCAGATCCTGCCACAATTCCCCCTCCCATTACTGTATTCAACTCATTAAATTTAGTCTGGATCCGCGATCTTTCTGAGTATACCACCTCTGATAATTTTTGAGGTTTTGATGAGGTATTGGCAATGACTGAGTCGCTTCCCTTCTGAGCAGTAAGGGGAATTTCTTTGAATTCCTTAAAAGTATTCCAATTCCCGCACTCAGGGCATTTACCCATATAGGCAGGACTATCATAACCGCATTCTTGGCAGACAAAGGAGATTCGGGGCTTCTTAGCCATAATCACCTGATTATAACACGTGGATTCTGAATCTATTCTGAAGAAACAATGAAACTCTAAGAACAAAGACCTTCTACCTAAGAGCTCATTAGCGGTACATGAGAGGCTTTTCTTTAAGAACTGGAGTCAATTCGATACGCCGACGCCTCATATCATGAGACGTAACTGTAGCGGTTACGTTCTGTCCTGCTTCATAGGTAGTCATTGGAGGTATTTTTTCTTTTTTAATAAGACCCTCTACGTATCCTTGTCCTGAGCCTGTCGAAGGATCACCCAGGTCCAAATAGACGTTGCCATCCTCGGTTCTTGCTACTTTAGCGGTGATTTGTTTGTCTACAGGATACTCTTCTTTAAGCTTCTCAAATGGATCTGACGTAAGACGCTTGAAAGAGAGATCTACTCTCCGTGAGTCGCGATCAGTCCCTATCACCACAACTTCTACTTCCTGACCTACTTTATAGAGAGTTAAAGGATCTTCTACTCTATCCCATGAGATCTCAGAGACATGGATAAGGCCGTCAATTGTTTTATCTGTACTCTTGGGGTGGAGCATAACAAAATACCCAAAAGTAGTGACACTACTGATCTCCCCTTTAACTTTGGTGCCTTTCGTGAACTCCTTGGTAACCTCGCTAAATTCTTCGGGGGTCATTGTTATTTTCTGAGAGAAAATAATTTTATTATCCTCCCGATTAAGATCAGCAATTGTCACCTGAATTGTCTTTCCTACACTCAAAGCTCCTTGAGATGCATTGCTATGAGAATTTGGCAAAAAACCTGATTGTCCATCATGTGTTGAAACTACAAAACCTCCCTTAGTAACCTCATTAATAGTAACGTCTACTTTGTCTTGGTTCTTCTTAATAGTCTCTAATTCCTTCCACACGATATCTTGAATAAAACGGCGAAGCGATACAACTGGCTGCCCTGACTCTGATTCTGGGCTAATAATAGATACCTCAACTTCTTGGCCTTCCTTAAGAAAAGCCTGAATACTCCGTAGCATTTTTGGATCATGCTCAAGGACAATTGCCTCACCTTTTGCCTGGATATCAACAAGCATCTCTCGCTTATTGAGTTTGGTAAGTATACCTTTCACATAATCACCCTTTTTTAGAGCATTGATCGGTTTAGCTGAGTGTCTGGCCATGAGTTCGGCCATTGAGGTAGCACCTGAAGCTTGTCCTGAGCGTGTCGAAGGATTATTTGATGAGGATGAAGCCATTAATCATTTCGCCTTTCATATCTAAGATTAGACTAGAGTATATCACTATATCACCTCTGAAGCAACTCTCTTACTGCACTCTTACTGCACTCTTACTGCATCTAAGGATTTATTCTTAATCTTCTGCTTTATAGTAAGTGCTATGAAACTCAACAGACTCCATGATCTCTTTATCCTAGAACTGCAGGACCTTTATGATGCTGAGCAGCAAATAACCCAAGCTATCCCTCAGATGCTTGAATTTGTCCATTCAGATGAATTACGAGAGACTCTCTCAAACCATTTAGAAGAGACACACGGGCAGATAAGAAAATTAGAAAAATTAGCCAAAGAGTTTGATATAGACTTATCTGGCAAAACCTGTGTAGGTATGGAGGGAATCATTGAAGAAGCGGTAGAACTCATGCAGGAAGCAACTCCTGGCTGGACACTTGATAGCGCACTCATTGGCTGTGCCCAGAAGGTAGAACACTATGAAATTGCAGGTTATGGTACTGCTGCTGCCTATGCCAAACAAATTCAACACGATGAAGCACTTAATACCCTCCTTGATATTCTTCAGGAGGAGAAAAATAGTGATGCAACACTTACTAATCTAGCTGAAGGGCTTATTAATAGACAAGCAGATAAGGACATGCCAACCAGTCCTCGCGCCTTCTAACCTAGCCTCTCCCTACTCCACGTGCTACAATACCTTGACTATGGCAGAACGGCCCACATTCTTACCTCCTACAGAACTCATACCGCCTCATCCTTCCCAAGAAGGAGAACAAAGAGATGAGAAAACTACTCAACCGGCTACGGTTTCATCCACTGAAGCTACAGTATTTGAACCTCTCCCTTTTGTCTCTTCCTCATCACAGCTTGACCGTATCTCACGGAGGAGATTATTGCTGCGACCCTTACAGCGATTACTCTCAGCCACTTCTAAAAATCCACAAAAAAACCGCCTCTAATGGCGGTTTTGTATTCTTGGCAAGTAATCGTCGGCATCGACCTATTGTCCCAGGCATTCACCTAGTATCGTGAGCGCTAAGACGTTTCACTTCTCTGTTCGGAATGGGAAGAGGTGGTACCATCTCGCATAAAATACCGACAAATACTTACTAAGAATGTTAAAGATGCTCTTTTTGAGAGCTACTTAACAAGTGAAGAGATAACCCTAAGGCATTTCCCCTATTACTAGGAAAAATATCCTAGGGTGGAAATATGTTTTGTCTTAAAAATCTACTGCTTGACCATTAGTACGGGTAAGCTTAACACATTACTATGCTTACACTGCCCGCCTATCAACCTCGTAATCTTCAAGGGGTCTTCTGGATCTTGCGATCCAATGAGATCTTATCTCGGAGACGGCTTCCCACTTAGATGCTTTCAGCGGTTATCCGATGGGAATCTAGCTACCCAGCGATGCACTGCTTTTACAGAACAACTGGCACACCAGGGATTCCCTCACCCCAGTCCTCTCGTACTAGGGGCGAACCTCCTCAAATCTCGTCGAACATACAGGAT
Organism: uncultured Gammaproteobacteria bacterium; assembly: GCA_964515545.1. Classification (GTDB taxonomy): domain Bacteria; phylum Patescibacteriota; class Microgenomatia; order Levybacterales; family UBA12049; genus JACROF01. The sequence goes on along the minus strand of CAZERI010000001.1, from coordinate 134,655 downwards.
AGAGACCGAACTGTCTTACGACGTTCTGAACCCAGCTCGCGTACCACTTTAACTGGCGAACAGCCAGACCCTTGGGACCTTCTCCAGCCCCAGGATGTGATGAGCCGACATCGCAAATAATCTTTTGTTACCAAAAGGGTTGACTATACCTTCATCCACGAACGCTTCGTGGAGCTAGTGTTTTATAGAAATGATTATTTCTCCTCGAAAGGCGACATTTCTATCTTCATGTGCTTGTTAGCACAATCCAGTCGATACAGGTCCCGATTAAATCAGGATTCCCTCGGCATCGTCCAAACAAAACCTGTTTGGAGTTCACCGATTTTGACTAGTAATTTCATCTCACTACATATCACAGTCTCATGTGTGTAATGTGACCAGACTTGTACATCTCTGTACAGGCGCCCCAATGTTATTAAAGGTGCCAAACCGCATCGTCGCTGTGGACGCTTGGATGCGATCAGCCTGTTATCCCCGGGGTAGCTTTTATCCGTTAAGCTGTGTGCCTACCACTAGGCATCACAGGATCACTATAACCTACTTTCGTACCTGCTCGACATGTTCGTCTCGCAGTCAAGCCGGCTTTTGCTATTGCGCTATCACTCCGATTTCCATCCGGAGTTAGCCGACCTTTGTACGGCTCCGTTGCGTTGTAGGAGCCTACCTCCCCAGTAAAACTGCCCACCAGACACTGTCCACTTGCCGTATTTTTATGCGGCGCAGAGTAATGCTCACTCATTTCAAAGAGAGGTATTTCATTGGCGGCGTGGCCTCCCTCCTATACTAAACAGTTGAAAAAAGCTTGCAAATGTCAAGCTACAGTAAAGCTCCCGGGGTCTTTTTGTCCATGTATGTTTAGGCCGCGTCTTCACAGCCATCTCAATTTCGCCGGGTAGAGGTTTAAGACAGTTATTCAGTCGTTCTACCTTTCGTGCGGGTCGGAACTCACCCGACAAGGAACTTCGCTACCATAGAACAGTTATAGTTACTGCTGCCGTTCACCGGAGCTTTGATACCAACCTAACCAATTACTTGGATCAGCCGACAATCATTGACTTACCGGCACTGGGCAGGTGTCAGCCCCTATACGTTGCTTTTCAGCTTTGCAGGGACCTGTGTTTTAGATAAACAGTCGCTAAATACTCTTTTGCTGTGTCCGCAAATCTCATTGCGGAAAGGCATCTCCCATAGGTTACGCCTAGCTTTTTTGCCGAGTTCCTTAAACCTCTGTCTCCCGATCACCTTAGTCTACTCGACCAGCCCACCTGTGTCGGTAATACGGTACGAAAAACTATATGTTTTGATCCTTACGGATCGTAATGAAGCGTTTCTTGGGAACTGAAAACTACAAAATTATCCCCTATTACTAGGAAACTTTCACTCACAGCTTAATTAAACGTGACAGACGGATTTGCCGATCATCACTATCTCACTGCTTGGACTGGCCGGAGCCAGCTCTGCTTTTCCAACTCCGAAACTCCCTTACATACATATAATCTGTATCCGAATTTTAACGGATTATCCATCGGGCTAATCCCCTTTAACGAGGAATACCCTTAGGGTCGACTAACCCTCCGCTGACTTACATTGCGGAGGAAACCTTGGGCTTTCGGTGGATAGGTTTCTCACCTATCTATCGCTACTCATACCGGCATTCTCACTTCTATCCGCTCCACCAGAGTTTACACTCCAACTTCACTGCAAATAGAACGCTCCCCTACCACTTGTTATTACTAACAAATCTCCAATTTCGGCACAAAGCTTAATCCTCGATAAATTTTCGGCGCCAAGAACCATCCGCCAGTGAGCTGTTACGCTATCTTTAAAAGATGGCTGCTTCTAAGCCAACTTCCTGGGTGTCTAAGGATCTTGACTTCCTTCAAAACTTAGCTTTGATTTAGAGGCCTTAAATGGGAGTCTGGGCTGTTTCCCTTTTGACTGATCAGCTTAGCCCGACCAGCCTGACTACTATGCTAAATCTTACGTATTCGGAGTTTGATTGGTTGCGAGAGATTGCTCCCCCACGAACCATTCAGTGCTCTACCCCGTAAGAGTATACATAGCGCTATACCATAATATATTTCGGGGAGAACCAGCTATCTCTGGGTTCGATTGGCATATTGCCCCTAACCTCAAGTCATCTCATACCATTGCTACGGTAACGAGTGCGGTCCTCCTCCTACATTTCTGTAGGACTCAACCTGCTCAAGGTTAGCTCACCCAGTTTCGGGTCTATTACTTGCAACTATCGCCCGGTTAGGGCACGCTTTCACTCTGTCTACGCAAGGAAACTTGCTTAAACTAACGCTGCAAACAATAACTCACCGGTTCATTCTTCAATAGGCACGCGATCATCCCATTGCTGAGACTTTCGCTGCTTGTTAGCCATTAATTTCAGTTCTATTTCATCCCCCTCCCGGGGTGCTTTTCACCTTTCCCTCGCGGTACTAGTTCACTATCGGTCAATGCTGATATTTAGTCTTGGATCGTGGTCGACCCGGATTCCCACAGAGTTTATCGTGCTCCATGGTACTTAGGTACAAACTAGCGGAAGTATATATTTCGCATACACGTCTTTCACGTTCTTTGGAGGACTATTCCGAGTCCTTCTGCTATCTATACTTCATCACATATCGTCTGCCCTACAACCCCACATAAAGTGGTTTAGACTGTTCCGCTTTCGCTCACCGCTACTGACGGAATCTCATATGATTTATATTCCTGGCGCTACTAAGATGTTTCAGTTCACGCCGTTCCCAGCTCAACAGCTATTATAGTCTTACGACTAATGTTTACTGCAGGCTACCAGACAAGCTGGTGGGTTGCCCCATTCGGAGACCGCCGGATCAAAGGGTCGTGGCCCCTCCCCGACGAGTATCGCCGCCGTGTGCGTCCTTCCTCGGTCATCATTGCCTAGGCATCCATTAATGGCATTATGAGTAGATTTTTATTTTGTCCCAATTTTCATGGGACTAGACAAAAACATTTATTCCATCCACGGCTGTGGACGGAATATTCTCTTCACTTGTTAAAGAGCTCTCTTATCAAATTTGGAAAAACCCCCTCTAACTAGGGGGCTTGTCCAAATTGACAAGCTAAACTAGCTGGCTTGCCCTGAGCGAGCAAAGCGAGTCGAATGGGTGGACCGGAAGAGATTTCCCCTACGGGGACTGCAACTTGCGTTGCTTGCTTCTCATCTCTTCGATCTCTTTGCCAAATTTCAGCTTTGCTGAATTTGCCAAAGTGTGGACCGGAAGAGATTCGAACTCTCGACCTTCGCTGTGCAAAAGCGACGCTCTACCAACTAAGCTACCGGCCCGTATTTAGATATAGTTCTTAGCCATTAGTACTTAGTTGCACCCTAAAACTAACCGCTATACGCTATAGACTAATAACTAAGTTGGCCAGTAAAAAAACTTCAAAAGGTGCGAATTCCGATTTAATCGGAAGAAAGTAAAACAAAAAAAGCGTTTTGGAGGCCAGTAGAGTCCCTAATTGGGAGTAGAAAATCTATGTGAAAATCTAGGCATAAAAAACGAATTTTTCGATTTACTGTAAAAGCTATAGTACCATAGCTTCCTCGAGGCTGTCAAGAGGAAAGAAAATCTCCCCCTTACCCCTAAAAACCATGCATTTAAGATTCCTCACCTTGACTTTGCCAAGGCACGTTGTATACTACAGAAGGAACCGGTCTTCTCCCTTTGATCCTCTTTACGAGGTTTTTTTATTTTAATCTATGTTTGTTACCATTATTAATGATTGTCGGGACCAAAATGCTTTTGGTCGTCAAGCTACCCGCGCGATGGCGCTTTTTAACTCTCCTGTTACCACAGTAGGGATAGAGCAGGATGAGTTAGAAGCAAGCGGAAACTTAGTTGACATGCTTGATGCCTCTGAGGGGCAAGAAGGTGTTATTTTGGTAAACGTTGCTCCTCGTCACGGTAGAGGTAAAAAATGGCCTAATGGAACACCTTTTGGATACTTTACCCTCAAAAACACTTTAGTTGTTGCAAGCGTTGATGGAGTAACTCTTTCTTTAGTCAAAAAGTTAGGACTTCTCAGAGAGTTCAATCTCTTTGATATACCAGCTGTCACTTCTCTCCTGGTTGAGTCTGGAGATCTCACAGAGAATGAAAGAAATCATATTGTTCATACGCAGTTTCGCAGCTATGACTTCCTCCCTCGAGTAGCACATTGGCTAAAAGAAGGAAAGGATCTTCCCAGTACTGATTACCCTCTTGAGAACATCCCTGACATTCCTAAGGCGATCTGGTTTATTGATAATTTTGGAAATTGCAAAACCACACTTTTTGCTGATGATATCCTCTTCTCTCCAGGAAAGATAGTTGCCACCACTATCGGAGAACTTACCTGTTATAACCGGTTAAAGGATGTTCCAAATGAGGAAGCAGGACTTATTATTGGAAGTTCTGGATATGGTGAGAATCGATTCCTCGAGGTCGTTGCCCAGGGGAAGAGTGCAGCCAAACGCTTTAACGTAACAGTTGGATCTCTTCTTTTTTAAATTCCTAGTTAGCTTTAAATTCTTCATTCAAGCCGTCAGTAGTAAGCCAGCGTTCTGCCTCAAGTGCCGAAGCAGCACCAAAGCCTGAGGCAGTTATAGCCTGCCGATATGCTCTGTCGTGTACATCTCCTGCGGTGAATACGCCTGGGATATTGGTATGGTAGTGATTCTGAACTTTGATGTAGCCATCATTATCCAGTTCAATTCCTTGAAAGGCTTTGGTGTTTGGGATGTGGCCAATTGCTACAAAAATTCCATCAACCGGTATCTCTTTTATTTCTCCTGTACTGGTATTCTTAACAGTAGCTGACTGCACCCGCATATCTCCTTTAATTTCAGTCACCTCAGAGTTGAAGAGAAAAGTAATTTTGGGATCTTTCTTTGCTCTCTCCTGCATGATCTCACTGGCACGAAAGGCATCACGTCTATGGATTACCGTTACTGAGTTAGCGACTTTTGCGAGTACTAATGCTTCCTCCATAGCACTATCGCCTCCTCCAACGACAAAGACATTTTTCCCTCTAAAAAACATCGAATCACACGTCGCACAGCTTGAAACTCCTTTGCCAATCCGCTCTTCTTCTCCAGGAACTCCTAACCATCGTGCGTCAGCCCCTGAGGCAAGAATAACAGACTTCGCCTTGAACTCTTCTCCGCCTGCCTGGATCGTAAAAGGTCGTTTAGTAAAATTACCAGTAGTAAAATTACTATCTTTAATTACTGCACCATGATGCTCAGCCTGCTTACGCATATTGAGCATAAGATCTGGTCCTTGAATACCTTCAGGAAAACCAGGGAAGTTTTCAACTAAAGAAGTTAATTGGAGTTGTCCTCCCCACTTTTCTCCAGCAATAACTAGAGTCTTAAGAGCTGCCCGTGTTGTATAAATAGCAGCCGTTAACCCAGCAGGCCCTGAGCCTATGATGATTACGTCATATATATTGTCCATATAAGGGAAGACATTAAAAAGTTAGGCCGTAAGAAGCTTGGCCATCTTTTGCTTGATAGTTTCTTTACTTTGTGCTCCAACTATTGAGTCAACGGGCTTACCATTTTTGAAAAAAAGAAGAGTCGGGATAGACATCACACCAAATTGCCCAGCTGTCTGCTGATTTTCATCTACATTTAACTTCCCTACTTTTACTTTTCCTGCAAATTCGTGTGCCAGCTCCTCAACAATAGGTCCAATAACTTTACATGGACCACACCAAGGTGCCCAAAAATCTACCAGAACAGGTGTTTTACTCTGTTCAACTTCGTGAGAAAAATTAGAATCGGTGATAACTAGATCTGCCATATATTACCAAAACGTAGTGTTTTGTTATAAGAATTTAATACTACCAGTAGGGTTACTTGAGTGTCAATACTATGAAATAAGAAAGTACTATTTCAAGCGGGAATCTATCTCTTTTTTCAGCTGATCATAAGATAGGACTGCAGAAAACTTTGTCCCATTGATATAAAAAGTAGGCGTTGAGTCAACTCCCAGCTGGTAGCCATCGTTTTGATCTTTTTGAATTTTTGTATTGCCAGCATTTTTAGTAAGATCACTCTCAAATTTCGTCATATCGAGGCCTAAGTCCTTAGCAAAAGACGTAAGGATATCTTTGGCCTGTCCGCTTGGTTTTTCAGACCACTCATCTTGAGATTCATACAATTTGTCATGCATTTCCCAGAATTTTCCCTGCTGTCCAGCTGCATAAGCAGCTTGTGCAGCGAGTGGTGCATTGGGATGCATAGGAAGAGGAAAATTCCTAAAGACAAAGTAGACTTTATCTTTATACTCAGAAACAATTTGCTTAACAGCTGGGTGGACTGCTCCGCAGGCTGGACATTGAAAATCGCCGAATTCAACCATGGTTACCTTGGCTGATGGAGTTCCCTCAGTCATCCGTTCTTGTTCTGGGCCTAAGAGAAGCTGAGTGTCTGATACCTTACCCTCTCCTTTGGGAGTATTTGGAGTTGAAGGACCACTAAGGAAAAATGCTGCTCCTACAACTATAAGGAGGGTGATAACTCCAATTCCGACTAAAATAATTCCTTCTTTACGCATAGGTTATTTCTTTTTCCCTTCTTTCTTCCCCACAGAATTTCTGTAGAGTAGCATAAAGAAAATAATAATTGCAAATGCTAACCCTGAAAGGAATGGAATGGTTATGAAGCCTCCCCACTCAATAAATTTAGTTGTACAGGATATTCCAAAGGTGCAAGGAGCCACGGATTCCGGCAAAATCTTGTAATAGAGGAGATTATGATAAAGAGAGATAATAATACCAATACTGGCAAAAAGTAATGAATACCGATAAAAGTACCTATCTTTGAAATAAATTCCTAAAACGATAATTCCAACCTGAGGATACATAAAGATTCTTTGGTACCAGCACAAAACACAGGGGGGGAATTTAAGTATCTCGCTAAAATATAGGCTTCCACACGTAGCTGCAATTGCAACGGCTAAGGCTAAATAATGACTATTTTCTTTAACAAGCTTCATATAGCAAGAGAGTATATCATAACTCTATGCAGCCAACCTGAAGAAGAGCTGAATACTATCCTAAGTCCTCTGTCTTCTCATGAAGGAATTTAAACCACTGCTCCACAAAGGCAAAGAAAACCTTAAAAGGTGTCTCTATTAAGAAGTCGAAGAGAAAGAGAAATATATTAATTTGGGAGATACTTTGAGTTAATTTTCTTCCTACTCTGATAATAGGCACAAATAAGAAATCAATAAATGGTGTAAGGACGTTTTGTTTTTCTCCCACTGAGTAGAGATGGGCCAGCATACTGATGCGATAAGCCAAGAAAGAGACAATAGTTACAAAGAAGAGGAAGATGCCCATACTCACTACGCTGAAATGAAGCTGATATAAGATATAAATAATTGCACCGAATGAAATAAGGAAAGCAGATAGCCATAATGCAGTAAAGATAATATTTGGCTTCTCATTTTGCTTCTTCACGACTAGCTGATCCCCCAAGCGAGGAGATTCATCATAAAGTAACTGCTTGACATAGGCTGTGATCCTTCTGGTATTGTCCTCTCCCGGCGTTCTGATAAAAAGACTTACAATCACCATCAAAAGAGGTGGCATAGTCGTATTAATAGCGAGTGATGCCCATTGGATACTGCCGTAGACCATCTTCTCATAGGTTCCTTCGATCGCAAAAGCAAAAATGAGCTTTGTAGTTAGGATAAAAACAAAACTACGGATGATTGCTGTCCTCACTTTTCGTGAAATACTCTGGTACCTCGTCCGACAGGCACTTTCCACTGCCTGGCGTACCTTCTCTTCATCGCGCAGTACATCTTTTAAGGAACCCTTATGCTCACGTAAGATATCCTCTAAGATAAAAAATACAGCAGCTCTTCTCTTGACGTATGTATAGATACGATCTTTACGAGGATAGGACAGCTGGGTATCAATCTCTTTAACTCCTTCTTTAAAGGAAGAGACAATATGGTCAAGGGACTCAAGAGTAACTTCACCAAAATAAAGCTGAAACAGGTGAAATCTGAGAAATGCTAGATCATCCCTGGCAAAAGCACGCCTGACAGCTAAATATACTTGGGCATCGCGGGTCTGCTCTTTGTCATCAACGATCACCACATCATCCTTCATGACTTGATACATAAAGTTCCCTATCATCTGTCTCTCCATATTAGGGTTAACAATATGCTCTAATGCACTAGACATCAAATGATACGTCCACTCATTAATTTCATTTAATTTGACCCTGTGTTTTTCTAGTACTTTAAGCCGAAGCTGTAAATACAAATCAATAGTCTCCTCTACCTTAGCAACTGCACTGACTGGCACGGTATTATCTGAAAGATAACGTGCCCAGATTAACTCGCGAACAAGAGGCTCGGCTGTTGTCTCTGCAGTTCCCCCAAGGAGAAGTCTCCGCCGTAAAATACGCTCAATTGTCGAACGGAGGATGACTTCATCTTCTCGATACTCCATAGCATTGCGGAGCTTTTCATAGGCTGAAGCAACTTTAGAAACAAAGGGATTAACTGTTATTTTACGCTCATGGTTTGCAGCATGCTGATGTTCGAATTGTTCTACTACCAAGAGCGAAAGAGCGGAAAGATCACGATGCGTTACTACAGGGTTCTGCGGGGAATCCAGGCTAATACTGGGAGACTCGACCGAAGAGGAAGTGGGTTGAGTGTCAGTCATCATTTTATTATACACTACCAAGCAGCAGGACAAGTATCAAACAGACATGAACAACTTTATTAACCTATATACAAAATAAGTCTTATCTATTAGACTTAATTAAATCTGCATAAAAGAAATATAATACTGCTTTCAGGTATTACCTACTAGGTATAGTACGACTATAATTGTTGCTAATTAGCTGGATTGACAAGCTTTTCGCAATTTGCGTACAATAAATGCTATATGGCGGTTAAAAAAGCTACTCCTAAAATAACTCCCCAAAACGACTATATTGAATTTAAGCTTCCGCGTATCCCTCGTGCAAATGTTAAGCTACTTCTTACCATCTTTGTTTTAGGATTAGTAGGCGCTTCATTCTTAGCAGGCTACCAAACTGCCAAAATTACCTATTGGGAGCAGAAGGAGAAAGCCCTGGGAACCGCCTTATCAGGAGCCCAAGGAGCAGTCCCCACCCCTACGCCTTCATTTTATAAAGTCGGCAATGGACACCTCCCTATCATGGGCAAATCAAACGCTAAAGTAACAATTGTTGAGTTCTCTGATCTCCAATGCTTGTTCTGTCGTCAATTCTGGGAAGATACCCTACCCCAGCTAAAAAAGGACTATATTGATAAAGGTTTAGTAAAGCTAGCTTATCGCCAGTACCCTCTGCCGGCTGAGGTTCATCCGGCTGCCCGTGATCTCTCAGAAGCTTCTGAATGTGCCAACGATCAAGGCAAATTCTGGGAGTTCCATGATAAAGCATTCGCAGAGCAGGCAGCTCAAGGCGCAGGAACTATCCCTGTCTCAACTACTGACATCTCTAATTGGGCAAGCAGTCTGGGTCTTGATATGGCTACCTTTACTGACTGCTTTAGTAATAAAAAAGAGGCGAAGAAAGTTGATTCTGATATGGCTGACGGCCAAAAAGTTAATGTTACCTCTACTCCTACCTTCTATATTAATGGGCAGATGCTTGTCGGAGCACTTCCCTATGATTCCTTCAAGACCATCATTGACCAAGAGCTAAAAAAATAACTATGTCTCTTCTGCCAACGTCGCTATCTTTCTCTCTCCTCACCAATCGGAGGGTTGCACTAATTACAATCCTTTTAGGAATAGCTTACGTCTTAATTCAAATCTATTTCCTCAATCACTCACTCATCTCACACACACTCCTTGGGAATTTCCCTCTTGAGTATAAATTCCATCTTAGCTTTGATCTTCTCACAGGATACTTTGTCATGTTCCCGCTATCCCAAGTTTTTTTTACAGTAGCTGTAGCTCTTCTTGTGGGTCTTAACCTTACCCTCATGATAGTTTTAATGCAGCGTATGAGGAGTTCAGGGAACATGAAATTTTCTCTTGGTGGTGTAGGTGTAGCTGCCTTAGTAAGTACTGGCTGCCCAGGCTGTGGTCTAACACTTCTTTCTCTTCTCGGACCATCCACAAGCGTCTTAGCAATAACGCTGCATAGTCCACTCATTCAAGCAGCTATTCTTGCAGTACTCATTTTTTCTGTTTTGTACAGCCTCAAACGAATAGAAGGAAGCTTTGCCTGCTCCTTACCCCTTCAGAAAAGTCGTTAATAGCCAGATAGTAAAAATCCCCGCTAAGAAAAGCAGAGCATGAGGAAGAGCTGGATTCTTCTTTGAATGGTGGTGAATCTCAGGGAGGAGATCTGTGGCTGAGAGATAGATAAAATTGCCAGTCGTGATAGCCAGGAGTATTGGTACTGCATCTTTAAAAGTAGCACCTACTATATAAGCCAGAATTGCACCTCCTAAAGCCGTTAAGCCTGTAAGGGCATTAAAAATAAATACTTTTTTTCTTCCCCAGCCTTTATGAAGTAGAATCCCAAAATCCCCTAGCTCGTGGGGAATCTCATGAATAAAGACAGTTAGACTAGTAATAATTCCCATTGGTATACTTACCATAAAACTTGCTGCAATCGAAGCGCCGTCAATGAAATTATGTAATCCATCACCAAAAAGGAGCAGGCCTGTGGGCAGTTGGAGATCCTCCTTATGTTCCTCATCATCTTCATCATGATGATGGAGGTGGAGAAAAAGTCGCTCAATAATAAAAAACCCCGAGAAAGAGAGTGTGACCCAAAGGAAAATATTATGACCTCCTGCCTGCTCTACTGCTTCCTGCATAGTATCAAGAAATCCCGTTGCCAGAAGCGCACCGGCAGCAAATGATACCAGGGAGAATGAGATCTTATGCATTAATGATCTATGCAAAAGAAGCGACCCCACTAAAAGAAGTGAAGAGACAGAGACAAGAAACGTAAAAAAAATGATGAGTACAAATGTTGACATACTCTGTAAGAATCTCGAGTCTCTCTATTGTATCAAACCTACCTCAGACACGGGATAAGAAATTATTACACTTCTTTTACACACAGGGCTTATCCTATCTTGGTATGCTAAAAGAAGCCATGGATGCTTCTACCCAAATTCCTCATGAAATTTCTTCATGGATAGACCAACATATCTCCCGCCCTATTCGCGGGTTTGAACACAAGAAAAAAGCTGATGGAAATATTTACTCTCACCAGGAGCAGCTCTTAGCTACCCGTTATCAATTACGGCTCATCGCTCAATCTTATGTACAACGGGGAAAGTCCCCCCATGAGATTGTAATGCGGTTGAAGTGGTTCCTCTGATAATTACACCCCATACTTCTCAATAAGGGTATGGATATAGCTATCTTCCAATTGAAAATCCTTTAACTCCGCCTTGGTTGGACGAAACCGGTATTCTTCTATAGGGAGCTTAAATTCTTCATCAACTGGCACTCCTTCCATAATAAGGAGGCTCGCTTGCCTCTCTTTATCAGCACTCATAGTACCGCGAATTGAAATATATCCCTTGTTATTCACCACTCTCCACCACGGCGTAAGCTCTCCAACTTCACTCATTACCCATCCTACTTCTCGGGCAGCTCGAGGTAATCCAATGTACGAAGCCACTTGGCCATAACTAACTACTTTCCCTTTAGGGATACTGCCTACAACACGGATAACTTTGTCTTTAAAATCTGACATTACACTAATTTCTCCTGAAGAACTGGTGTATTTTTTTTCTGGAGGTCCTTTAACTCTTTCAGCTTCCACATAAAAAGAGCTCCTTTATTCTTTGCCTTACTATCGCAGGCAAAGCTCAGAGCTTTCTCTAGCAAGGCACGATTGGTCGTCTTAGCTAGTTTTATATAGAGCGATTTGTGTTTATGATCATCCAGCTCTTCTGAGAGATGAATACCAAACGTCTGAAATTCTCGAGAAATGTATTTATCCGTGGCTGGATTAAACTTATCTAAAACAGATTTAATCGACTGCATGAGACTATTATACAGGAGGAGTACTCTTTATTTTGTATTAAAGCGGTTCATGGCACTTGTCATATCTTTCTCAAGTGCCACTTCAAAGGCCTTGGAGCAAGCCTTAATCACTTCGCGAATCTTATTACGATCTTTAGTACCAAAAGTACCTAGAACATAATCCTCGACGTTCCCAACTGCTCGTCTACTCTGCACATGTTCCACACCATCGCCATCAACTCTATGACCATGAGGAAGTCCTATCCCCATCCTAAACCGCCAAAATTTATCTGTATTGAGTGATGCCATGATCGACTCCACCCCATGATGCCCTGCAGCTGCTCCTCCAAAACGGATTTTCATACTGCCTGTTGGAAGATCCAAATCATCGTAGGCTACCCAGATATCCTCAGGCTTGACTTTGTAATAATCTGCAACCATCTGAACTGCCATCCCCGAGTTGTTCATATAAGTCTTAGGTTTCGCAAGAATTATACGTTCCATTTGTCCTGTTTTTGGCTGCCAATTAATGAGTGCAATATCACTTTTTAGTTTTTTTTCATCAGACCATGTAGTATTTTCAACGGGGGCGAAGTCTTTGAGGAAGCGATCAACAGCCATGAAGCCTAAATTATGGCGCGTATTATCATATTTATCACCGGGATTCCCTAATCCTATCACTAATTTCATAATCTATGACTCGCATTGTAAGCCATTTTAAAAAAGTTGGCAATAAGTTAGGTTACAGAAAAGGCAACCCGCAAGGCGAGCTGCCCTTTTCTGATAAATAAATTCGTATTAAATCTTAACGATAGTAAGATTTAACCTGGAAGAGAAGATAAAACCCGATTAACCCTCCAATTACTGCCGAGATTATTCCTCCAAAAACAAGAATTGAAAGTAAATTAATCATCTCAATCCAGAATAAAAGTAACCAACCTTCTGCTTTACGTGCTTTAAGCTTAGGAAAGGCAACTACCATCAGAACAGATGCGACAATGTTTAAAAGCGCACTCAGTTTGAAGGCCCATGAATTGCCTAATACTACTGGAACAAAGGTTGACTGAGGCATAAATAGATTACTCAGCCCACCTAGAATACCAAAAATACCTCCTAATACTACCAAGTAAGGAGCTACCTTTACGATAAAATCCTTAACACCAACAGGAAGTGCAGGAGCCTTCTTAAAGAACTCCTCCATACTTGCAACAACACCACTTATTGATTTATTGAGATCCTTCATTTCATTCACCTCCTTCCAACAAACTCAACCTTATTATATCGAGGCTTTAGCACTTTTGCTAGAAGAAGAATTAAAAATCTAAGGCAGTCTGAGAAAGAGCTGAGGGAGTCTTACCATCTGGATTCCATATCTTAACTACGCCATATTCTCCGTCAAAACCAGGCTCGATAACTATTTCTCCCCTTCTCACCTTTTCGATTCCTTCGGCGACTTTCTCCCCTAATGTATGGGAAATAGTAGAGATATCAGCCTTTAATAAGATATCCAGCTCTGAACCTATAAGCTTAATAGCTTTATTGTACTGTACTCTGACTTTTTGACTCATTACTGTAGACTCAAGTGCTTCAGCAATAATCTCCAGGAGGGGGACTAGTTTTACGTATGGCGGATGGACTTTTTTCGGATCAGTAAACCAATGGAGGCCTTTTTCATTTGGCTTAATAAGAGCTGAATCAAGCTGGCTCTTGCCTGCCAGCTGTGAAAGCCTCACAAAAACGCCTTCCGTAAAGGGACGTCTGCAGACTGGACAGATGTTCCCTTTCTCAGCTATCTCCTCAGGCGTAAAACGCGTTTTACAGGCTCTATGCCCCGAGAAATGATATTTGCCTTCCTCAGGATAAAATTCAACAGTATAAATTACCTTATTCTTCTCACTGCTCCCTTTTTGAATCGCCTTTTTAAGATGAGGAAAATCTATCTCTTCAAGTTCCAAGGCAGTTGCTTCTCTAGCCATTTTCGGCAGGCTATGAGCATCTGAGAAAGATAGAATAGAACGGTTATGGAGTTCCGGAATTTGCCAGTTCATCTCCGGATCACTTGATAACCCCGTCTCAATCCCATAAATATAGTTACTAAGATCCCCAAAAGCCTCCTCTAATGAGTCAAACCCACTTGCGGAACCATAGATGCCAAAATGTGGCGTCCAGACATGAGCAGGAATCAAAAATCCCTTTTCATCAATTTCAAGTACTAACTCAAGAACCTGCTTACTCGTAAGACCTACAATTGGCCTTCCATCTGAGGAGATATTACATCCCTTAGCAATAAGGGCCTTACTAAATGCTTCTGCTCTCTCAAGAGAGGAGACAAAGATGAGATTATGGATACGGCGCAATTTTCCTCCCTGTTTGTAAATTGAGGAGATTTCAGTTGAAAGGACAAAGCGTATTGACTGCATTTGTTCTGTCCCTATATTCAGTTTATAAACCCCCTCCCCTGCCTCATCCAAAAGGCCTGAGATTTCTTTAAACCAGACCGGATGGGTCCAGTCAGAAGCACTAAGAAGCTGCAAACCCTTTTCTAAAGCTACCTGGCTCATGGTAGGAAGAATCATCTGTGGAGACACAGCACGGCTATATTTAGAATGAAGATGCAAATCAGAAGTTATCTGCATGAGAGTTATTCTACACTCCCAGAATCTATAAAAAAAGAGTTGGACTTTTCACGAGAGTATTTATATACTTTACTTATCTCCTATGGAAGACTTAAGAGCTCTACCTGAGGAGGCTATCAATTTCCGCTCCCCAAATACTCATGTGGAAGATCCTGATGCCACCTCAGAATTATTACAAGATGCAAAAAGTGACCCACTGCCGAGTAATTGGACTGATCAGGTTATCCATTGGAAACCTGGCAAAGAAGCACCCTCAGGTACTTATATTCAATACGGAACGCTTGTGGTTAAAGATACGGAAATACCTTCCTCCGAACCCGAAGCTTCCCCTAAACCTATCGTGAAGACAGAAGAGCCTTCTGTCATCGATACGTCCTTTATCGCCACTCTTCCTGATGATCTACCTCCTGGAGGTTTACGACTTTATACTGACTTTGTTAAAGGAGCCCCAAATCCTAACTTAGTAAATTACCCTTTAGAAGAACAGATTTTGAAGAGAGCTTCATCCGAACCAGCCAGTCTCTCGTTCGCCTCTCGGATACGGGATCGCTTAGGAACAGTAATAAGTCGTTTTTCTTCCCAGACTCAAGAGAGCAATTATGAGCCATATCCTGGCGACTAGTTATTCCTTTTTCCCTTGTGAATCGTACATCTCTACAAGCTCTTTCACTGTTGTTGCATCTTCTGGCTTTTTGTCACTATCACGGAACTTGAGAAGCCGTGGGAAGCGGAGAGCATATCCTGGATCAATTACCTTTCCATCTTCGACCCTCATCCCAGCAGTATGATTGGGACTTCTCGTTATTTCATCTGCCAAGACTTCTATGACTATCTCTGGCCTCAGCCAGACAGAAGGTTCAATCCGAGAATTAACCCGGGCGGGCTTATGCGATACTTCTAATCCTTTTGCTTTTTCTTTAATACTTCGCCACTCGTCATCTGATAATCCTGTTCCGATTCGAGTTACTGAAACAAATTCATCGTTCTTATCATCATAGACTCCGACAAGAAGCGCCCCTGCACCAAACTCTGTCCTTTTCCCACGACCTAAAATATAACCAAGAATGACACAGTCAATCGTGTCATTCATACTACCAGCTGAGTGGCGTTTAAGCTTCACCCAACTAAAGTTACGCCCTCCTGCGATATACACTGAGTCAGGTTTTTTAACGACAACACCTTCTAATCCTTTGGAAATTGCGTCATCAAGCATGATTTGGAGATCTTCAGCCTTATGAAGAATTACTCCCGGAGATGGAATCAGCGTTTCATCACCATGAATAATCTTTTGCATGATCTCGCGCCTCTCCATAAGCGGAGTATCGATAAGTGACTTCCCATCTGCGTAAAGAATATCAAAGACAAATGCTTTTAAGGGTAACGTCTTAGCAACTTCTTCGATATTATGTTTTCTTCGTCTCTTAGTCGTCTCCTGAAAAGGCAAAAACTCCTCAGATTCAGGCTGGTATGCCATAGCTTCAGTATCAAGGATTGCAGTCTTCACTTTTATTTGCTTTCGAGTAGCTTCTATCAACTCTGGGAACATGTGAGTCATATCCTCTAAATTACGGGAGTACATTGTTACTTCTTCACCATTTTTATGAATCTGGACTCGAAAGCCATCGTATTTATAGGTTGCATGGACAGAATCCCCCATCTTTTCAAAAACCTTAGTTGGATTCGGTAAGCGTTCACAGAGTTCTGATCTGATAGGTCGTCCCACCGTTACTGTCAGCTTCTCAACTTCGGATAACCCTTTATCCATAAGTGTCTTCCCTATTAGTCCCATATCTGAGGTCTCGTTATATGCTTTTTCCAAAAAACTACGCTTTGATTTATCTCCAAGAAATGCTAGAGAAAGCCCGTCAAGAACTGTCGGATCGCCGATTCCAAGCCGTGCGTTGCCAAGCGCAATTCTTACCACATGCTTTACCGATGTGGCATCAAGATGAGTGATGAGTGTGGCGAATTGAGAAGTCTTTTTTTCAACTGATCCTTCTCCTGAAGTCTTAGCAATAGTAAGTAAGACCTCAAAGACTTCATCTATTGATAATTCTTTTGCCTTCTCGTGGTGCTTTTTACGAAGCTCAAAGGCAACAAGTCCTAAATCACCTTTTTTAGTATTGGCTTTTAATACATCCTCTTTCTCTTCATTAAAGGCAATTGCCAGGCTTGAGGCGACCATTTTATCTGCCATACCCATCTCAATAGGTGCGAAAAAAGGAGCCACTCGCCCTTGCATAAGATAAATTACTTTATCTATTTCGTCTTTATGAATTTTCTTAAAAATCTCCGACAAAATGTCTATGAGAGTAAGGCGAGATGAGGTCTCTTCTAATTTATCCAAATAAACTGCAAATTCTGAAACATTCATATATTATGCCATTACATATTTGGCAGCCTTAGTTTTCCCAACTTTTTTAATAATTCCTGATTCTATCAGACTCTTAAGTTCGTTCAGAACTGTATCCTCAGAAACAAAAGGAAATAATTGCTTAAATGCATTATTCTGCAGGTAACCTGTTGCCTGCAGGTACTCGATGATTTTAAGCTGGCGCTCACTTAAAAGTACAGGAGCTCCTCCTAATTTCTGTTTTAATCGTGCATCTACTGAAATTCGCTCAACCTTTTCTTTTATCTTAACCAGTTCTACGGCAAGCGATTCTACGAAGAATTCTAGCCACTCAGTCTGGTCACCATTTTTTTTGGCAACACTTTGAAGTGCAGCATAATAATCAGAAGCATGTTTATCAAAATATTCCTCAAGAGAAAAAAATTTCCTGATATCATATCCTCCTTGATAAAGAAAAAGTGTTGAAAGGCACCTGCCCACTCTTCCATTCCCATCAATAAAAGGATGTATCCTGACAAATTCATAATGAACAACTCCTGATTTCAACAGTGGGTGGATATCTTCATCTAATGATGTATTCGCAAACGCAATTAAATCGGCTATTTGCTTGGGGACAAGACTTGCTTCAGGAGGACGGAACGATACTTCACCTGTAAAACTATTTCTGATTACGACCTGGGTTTGACGCAGCTTCCCTACCTTTTCATGAGCAAGAGTTCTGTCTACTGTTAGACTATGAAGCTTTAAAAGATCATCTTCTTTAAGTCGCCAGGCAGCATCCTCCGTATGCAGCTGTCCTATAAATTCCATGGCTTTTCGATAATTGATTACCTCCTGAACATCACGTTGTCTAGCAACTACCTCTTCTCCCTGAAGCACTTTCTCTGCCTGAGTAAGATTAAGTTCATTTCCTTCCAAGTGGGTGCCATGATGGGCAGCACGAAGCATTGCGTCTTCACGGAACTTCTTCTCGTAATAAGGCAGGAGTGGCGCATGATCAATGTACTGTTTGGCAGCCTCAATTATGCCAATAAATTTCAGCATTCTATTGGTAATCTGATAATGAGGCTCGTACATCGTTTCAAGATTCTCGCATAATTCCCGAATTGATGCAAGTGCTGGTTTTGACATTTGTTAAACAATAGAGTATAAACTCATCTGTGAAAGACAAAGATCCATCTTCTCGAGGCCCTCTCATGAACAGAAGGCAAGCTATAGCGTTGGGCCTTAGTGTAATGGGGCTTGGCGATCAGGGGCTTCTCCGCATTGCAGATCGAAATATTGATAGAAAGGTTAGGCAAGCAGAAGCTATAGAATCTCACTCTCCTGCTATTCCCCCTACCTATTCTGAAGATCTGAGACGGACACTCCATGAGGATATATTTTATAAAGAAAGAACCACAGTAGATATGACTGCGCTCCTTGCAAGCTCAGGGATTCTCTTTATTGATAAGTATTTCCCTAAAAAAAATTCTTCTGACTCCCAGGAAGATTAACATCAGTTTTCTGCTTTCCTTGCATAAACCGATTCTCTCTTCTATAATGGCCCCGTGAGATATCCTTGGGTTTGTATATCAATTGCCGGAGTATGGATCGCTACCATGGCTGTCCTCTTTGTTAATATCGTTGAACCCGCAACTATTTATATCTATGCCACTGTTACGGTTCTTATTTTATTTTTCCTAGGCTTTGCCCGCGGCTAACGAAGAATTACTACTAATACTTTATGCTGCGTTTTTTCTACATAGGTGGCATTATTATCAAATATGCCTTTCTTTACCTCCTCATGCGGATTGGTCTGTATCATGTTCCCCAAAATAAAGTAATTAAACGTTTTTTTGAAGAAGCTGGAGGTTCATTTATTAAATTTGGGCAACTATTAGCGCTTCGAGTAGATATTCTGCCTAAGGAATACTCCCTTGATATGATCGACCTTTTAGATAACGTTAAGCCTTTTTCCTATGGAGATGTAAAAGAAGTCTTCCTGGCTGATCTAGGGGCAGCACCTGAAAAAATCTTTAAAGACTTTCAAAAAGAGCCATTTGCTTCAGGTTCTTTTGGACAGGTCCATGCAGCAAAACTAGAAGATGGCACCATTGTTGCAGTTAAGATAATGCGCCCGGGAATTGAAGAGAGAGTTCAGGCAGACTTCATCACTATTACAGTTCTTGCCTTTTTAGCAGATTACTTTTTCCGTATCTCTGGGCTTTCCTGGCGTGAATTTGCTGATGAATTTAAGCAGTGGACACTTAAGGAATTGGACTACCAGATAGAAGCAGAACACGCAGAGCGTATGGCAAAGAATATGGCAGATAACCCTATTATCGTTATTCCCAAAGTATATGAGAGGCTCTCAACGAAACGTATTCTTGTCCAGGAGTATATTGAGGGATTTCATCTGAGTCGTGTACTCCGGGGTTTTAAGGATGGCAGACTAGACCATCATTCTCTCAAAGAATATGGTGTTGATATTACGGCCTTCACTCATAACCTCACTCAGGAAATTCTTCGCCAATACTTTTTCTTTGGCTTTTTCCATGCGGATCTCCATCCCGGGAATATTATCCTCCTTCCTGAGAATAAAATTGCACTCATTGACTACGGAATTATGGGCGAATGGATTCCTGCCAATCAACTCTCGCTTATCCGATTTATGAAAAGTGTAGGCGACTATTCCTTTAAAGAAGCCACCTACTACTTTGCTGATGTTGTCAGTACCGATCTTAAGCAAATGATCCAAAGTGCATTTCCTGCAAGCGTTGAACAAAAAGAGATTGATGAATTTCTTCGGCTTGTCACGGATCATTTTGCTGAATCTGTTGAAGTAATTGTAGGAGGCAGTGTAAAGGACCTTCGAGACATGAAGAAAGACTATACAACTCTTCTTTTACAGATAATCAACACCACCAAGAGTTATAAGATCAAAATTCCTAAAGAAATGGCTATTTTTATCAAGGCGCTTAGTACGTTAGGTCTGGTCTCAAAAGAGCTTAGTAATGACTATAGTCTCCAAAAAGAGATTAAATACTTTTTTGATCATCATCCAGAAGAGACTTTTCCTCTTCTTCACAGCCGTCCTTCTGCAAAGCGTATTAGTCGGGAAAGGGCTATGGAAAGGCTGAATAGTTGGTTAGCATACCTGCTTGAAGTAGACCCGGCAATTTATACGCTTGTGCAAGGGTACATCAATAAGTATAATCAGATCGATAACTAAGAGTCTTATGGATAAATTTCTTAATTTCTATAGCAAGTACCCGTGGGTCGCAATAGTTCTTGTGATGCAATGGATCGCTACTGCCTTTACCGTGATCTATGCAAAGAATACTGACGTTACCAATATTATGGGAACTGCCTTTATAGCAACAGTTATTTTTGCCTATTTTGGTTTTAAAGTTCCTAAAGGCTAAGCTCTATAACCTCAGCCTTCTTACCTACCCCGCTTTGTATAAATTCTTTGTGAGTTGTGGTGAGGATAGTCTGCTGCCTATCAACAATACCTAAGACATCTGCTATATGCTCCTCATCCAGTTCAGAAAAAATATCATCCAGAAGGAGGAGTGGTCTCTCACCCAGCTCCTGCTCCATATAGGAAAGCTGAAGGAGCTTGAGCTGGAGGACCACCAGTCGCTGCTGGCCACGTGACCCATACGACTTAACATTTCTCTTCTCTCCACTTTTTGTAATCTCAACAAAAAAATCATCCCTATGAGGCCCAACTAAGGTTACGCCAGCCCCGAGTTCTGGTCCTTTATAATGCTCCAACCGCTCAGCTGATACTATACTTTTATCATAAGTAATATGACACTCCTGCAGCGTATGCTCCTGTGTATTCATATAGACAAGCAATTCCTCTCTTTTTTTAGTTACATAATTACCATGCTCAATAAGCAGATGGTCCCAATAAACAAACTGCTCTTCATTACGGATTCCAGTCTCTTTCACTACATCTAGTAACGCATTGCGGTGACGAAGGGCTTTATCATAAGCAATACTACTGATACGATACTGCCTGTCAGTAATCTCTAATACCATATCTAAAAAGTCTCTCCGCTGTGAGGGAGAACTAATAATAATATCCAGATCTGAAGGAACAAAAAGAAGCGCTGGCAATTTTCCGGTAAAATCAACACGTCGCTTGGGGACATTATTAACTAAAAATCGCTTGGTATAAGATCTGCTCGTTAGTGATTGTGGAGCCTCAGCGATTACCACTTCTAAGGTATCTTTCTCCCCATCCATAGCCACAAGTCCTTTTACTCTCCCGATACTTTCCCCAAATTGGATCATCTGAAGGTCTTTTTCTGCCTTAAAACTTTTTCCCGTTGCGAGTAAATTGATTCCTTCAATAAGGTTACTTTTCCCTGCGGTGTTGGGGCCGATAATTACCGTTACTTGAGGCGAGAAGTGGAAAGTAGACTGCGTATAGCTTCTGAAATGCTGAAGAGAGAGTGATGTGATACTCATTCAATAACCGTGCCGACGAACTCTTTCCCGTTAAAATAATTCTCTAAGTTAGCAAAGTCTTCTCCATGGAGGACAATTACTTTAACACCTAACTCTTGTGCTTTTTTAGCAGCAATAGGATCAAAAGGAGCGTTCAGACCAGGAATCCATTCATCCCCTACTATCTTTCTAAAATCTGCCCAATTAGTATGTTCAATCGGCCTCGCATCTGGAAAGGCTTTTGGATCTTTATCATAGACTTGTTTGATATTACTCATATTAATAACTGTCCGTACATCATAGTCCTCGCAAAGAAGTAAGGCACAGTAATCAGTCGACCAGCCCGGCTTCCACCCGGCAGCAACGACAATGGGTTCTGTAACTTTACGGATGATTTCATAGTGTTTGAGGATATAGGGGTGAGCGATGTCGCGGAAGATTGTCCTAATCAGATGAGCATTAAGCTTAGTCGCATGGATTCCTAGATAGTCTAAGTCATCACGTGTCAGCTCATGTCCGACGACATCCCTTCCTGCATCACGATAACGCCGAGCGATGGTTCCCCCTCCTGAGACCAAAAAAAATTGCCGGTGTGGATGTTCGGCAATTTGCTTTCTCAGAAACGTATTGAGTTCCTTAAGGAATTCAGTATTAATTCCTTTATCGGTGGCGATGAGAGATCCGCCAACAGACATCACAATTTTTTCTTGATAGGTACTCGTCATAGGCTAATTAGTCTATCTTGTATCGTATCACACCACTTTCTTTCAGACAATAGCCTGACAAAATTACTTTTGGCAGGTGGGACAGAAAAACGTACTCCTGCCTCCTTGTTTGATTCGCTCAATACTAGTTCCGCAGCGAATACACTTTTCTCCTTGTTTGCCGTATACCAAAAAATGATGCTGATACTCACCTTTTCCGCCATCTACCTGGATGTAGTTGGTTTCACTCGCTCCGCCGTATGTTAAAGCTCTTTCCAAGACCTCTAGAATAGCTGTAAAGAGACTTTGTTGCTCGTGGTCGGCCAATCTATTACTTTTACGCCGAGGATCGATGAAGGATGCATACAGCGCGTCATTAGCATAAATATTGCCAATACCGCTTATTTTGGCTTGATCCATTAGAAGCGGTTTGATGGGCATATTTGATGACAAGAGGATCTTTTTGAATATCGACAACGTTAAATCTGAAAAAGGCTCCGGGCCAAGCGACTTAAAGAATGGCTGATTTTTAACTTCACTTGTCTTAACCACTCTCAGCCAGCCAAACTGTCTGATGTCATTATAAAAAAGCTGGCTCTTTTCTCCACTCTCATCCCTAAGCGTAACAATAACATGAGTATGCTTATGGGGTAATTTCTGCGGGATATCCAACGTAGGATGAAGATTCTTTGTCTCCTGCCCCACATAGACGAACTGCCCAGTCATTTTGACATGGGCTGTAATGCTATAGCCATTTGATAGATCAATGACTAAGCCTTTCCCAAAGCGCCTGACAGCTTCAATTTGTGCTCCTATCACCTCATGGGCCTCCCCTGTAAAGAGCTTTTCACGTCTTACCTCAACTCCTTCGATCGCTTTACCGACAATATACTTCTCCAAACCTTTGCGTATAGTCTCAACTTCTGGTAGTTCCGGCATAGCTGCTCGATTGTAGCATAGCTTAAATCTACCCCATCAATAACCTATAGTTTGCAATCTTTATTTCTCTTTGCTAAAATTGACTCTACAGGCATGGATTTCCATGTCTTTTTTTTGTCAGGTAGCCTCAATTAATGAGTGCTATAATCCACATAAAGCTGAGATACGCTCACCCGTTACGCATGGGTGAGACGGCTCTCAACTTTAGACCTTTAACAGCTTGTTGTGAACTTATTATTTCTTTACTCTCTCATTTGCGAGAGAGTCTTGGCTATGGCGTCATGGGTAAAACTATGTTTTTTCTCGTGGCGCTGTAGCCAACCCAAAGAGATTCTTTTGGGGTTACACTCCTTCTCCACGACTTATGGATGTCAGTGGAAAGAGTGTTTGGTAGGCACATCGCGCTATTTATCCGTTGTTCAGGGAAGGAAGTCTCTCGTATGTTCGATCCTACGCGACACGTTTGTTTTGAGGACGGCTGTCACCGACTCGCTGAGTCAGGTGATACGTTATGCCGTAAACACAGACGTGTCCTCAACATGGAGGAGTTCTCCGTCCACAGAATTCGTCAACTCGTCAACCAGGGTACGCATACCTTGGTGATCAAACCGCCCCTCGAGGGGAAAAGAACAACCATCTCGTATCTCATGCCTATCGTCCAGGAGGGCCAGGGCAATGAAACACAGAAAGGGCATCAAGAAGTCTGAGGACGATCCGATCGTCCTTACGCGGATGCTCCGCGACGGACGCAATTGGCTCCCCGGGGAGCGGGAAGCCATCGAAAAGCGTCTGGACGCAGCCCGCGTCCGATTGGGGCTCTGCCCCATTCAACGGATGCCGACAACCGAAGAAAGGGCTGCAGCGCAGCCCACCCACTGAGTTCACACAGGCGAGCGTCCTCCCCGACAACGTTGTCGGGGAGGCGCAAACCCATCCTATAGCATCTTTACTCTCTCTTACCTCTTCTGTTACAATCTTCCCATCAATTTGAAAACCTCCAGAATTGCCTGATGGTCTTTTTAATTGAGAACTTTTATTTCATATCAGAGGTATGTATCTGTACCCTTGTGAGGAGATATCTCCTTAGAAGGGTACAGGTCGTACCACGATCCTACCCATGAGAGGAGCCTACTGTGGCCAAATCAAAGCGCTATAGTTCCACTGAACGTAAGGCGATCCGAAAGGCTTACGAGGCGAGATGCTGCGTCTCCGGGTGCAAAAACCCGGGATATGAATGTCACTCTCCCAAGTGCACGCGGAGGGTGTGTCCCACCCACAGTCGGGGCAGCGGACGCTGTCCGCAATGTGCTCCGCAGTAACGAAGCAGGTCATCTGATACGAAATTTTCGGCGCGTTTGCTCACCTTCTGGAGGGTGAACGCGCCCTCCTATTTTAGAGGGAGTTGATAAAAGAAGTAATTGATTTAAGGAACTTTTCTTTGGAGAAATCTTTCGCCCTCTTCTCACAATCTTCTGCTTTTAGACTTTTTCTGCTAAATACTTTAAGCTGCTCTTTCAAGCTTTCTACCGAAAGCTGATCAAAAAAAAGGCCTGTTTTATTTTCAACCACAGTCTCTTTCACTCCACCTGAACGATAGGCAATAACCGGTGTTCCTTGCCCCATCGCCTCCACTGGTGTGATGCCAAAATCCTCATCCTCTGAGGCAAAGAGAAAGGCTTTAGCTCCCCGCATCAAATCCAGTTTTTCTTTATCTGATACTTCCCCCACAAACTCAATCAATGGTTTTTTTTCTCCATTTACTATTTGCCATTTGCCATTTGCCATTTGCTGTAATTCCTCCCCATAACCCGCAAAAGCCTTACCAAAGACTTTAAGAGGGAGTTCCAACTCACGACATGCTTTGACAATAAGATCGACATGCTTAGCCCGCGCGAGCCTACCTCCGGTGAGGTAATAACTTCGCTTTACTGCTTTATTATCTCTTTTATCTACCTCAACTGGAGGATAAATAACCTTTGCGTCTTTACGATAAAACTTCTGGATACGCGCCCTTACTTCCTCAGAATTGGCTATATACTGATCAACATTTTGAGAGGCATTAAAATCAACAATTCGCAAAAAATGATTAGCTGTCTCTCCTACTATCTTCAAAAAGGTATTTTTCTTCCATTCTCTGGCAGTAGCATAGCCATAGAGATAACGAGGGGGTGTATGACAGTAACAAATAAGTTTTGCCTTTTTCTTATGGAGAGTATTGGGGAAATAAGCACCTGTTGCTGAAGTGATAATAACGTCATATTTCGAGAGATCAAACGACCTGAATGCTAAGGGTGATAAGAGGCGAAAAGGACTGATCAGTTTAGCTTTGCCAGGAATATAATTAAGAAAGCTCGTATGAATCTTCCAATCCTTGAATCGCTCTCTGTGTGGGCCTAAATAGGAAGGCAAATAGACTGTGGTGTAGACATCTGCTTGAGGAAAGGCCTCGTGGAGAGCCTCTAAGACTCTTTCTGCCCCCCCATATTCCTTAATATAATCATGCACTAAGGCTACTCTCATAGGAGTCCCATCTGCCCGTTATCTTCAGGCGTTTTTTTACTGGATTTTGGTGTCCGCGGATATCTCGCATCAAGCCTGGTTATAAGGCTCTTAAAACTATGGCTCTCAAAGCCAGCTCGTACTCCCTCAATGTCCAGATCACTTACCCTACATTCCTCTAAACGCAGGTGGACAGGGGCATCGGTGATAATGGTTGCCAGTTTTTTGGCGAGAGCTCCCTGCTCAGCATCTGTTGCTAACTTTAAAGCAGTTTTTTCCGGGAGACTACTGATCTTTTCATACAACGCCTCAAATGTTCCATATTCCCTCAGAAGACTTGCTGCAGTCTTTGGACCAATCCCTGTAATACCTGGATAACCATCAGATGCATCTCCAATGAGCGCCTTATAATCAATAAATTGAGAAGACTTTACCCCGTATTTCTCCTCCACAAGTGCTTCATCAAAGAGAGCTGTCTTCGTCATACCAGTAATAAGCATAAGGACTTTCGTCTGACTGGTAACTAACTGAAGCATATCGCGATCCCCCGTTACGATAACTACCTCCATTTCAGGATCTAATGCTACCGCCTGATGGGCAAATGTACCTATGACATCATCACCCTCATATCCATCACTTGAGACAACTTTTACCTTCATTTTTTCAAGAAGTTCATCGATAAGCCCTACCTGATCTGAGAGAGAGCTGTCCATAGGCGGACGATGCTCATGATACCCAGCGAACATTGCTTGTCTTATTGTAGGCTTAGAACGATCAAAAGCAACGACGATATAGTCAGGATTCTGATCATGCAAAACTCCTAAAAACATGGAGAAAAAGCCATACACTGCATTGACTATCTGACCGTTACTATTAGTAAGACCTGGCATGGCATGAAAGGCACGATGCAAAAGTGCGGAGCCGTCAATGAGAACGAGTTTTTTCATGAAGATATTGTCATTGTAGCATAGAGGTCCTACCTACTTTTTCGACTTTTTGCGGTAACAGCAGCTGGCTGAACTTTAGGTCCAATGAGTTTAATGAAGTCTTCTGCATCCAGTGTCTCTTGTTTAAGAAGCTCTTCGGCAATCATATCCAATTTATCATGGAGACTCTTAAGCACCGTGACAGCTGATTTGTATCCTGCATCTATGATTTTACTCACTTCACGATCTATATTCGCCCTCATCTCATCTGAGAGCTCTCCTTCTTCATAGGGAGAAGATTTCTCAATTTCTAGTGTTAGTGGCCCTAGATCTGACATCCCAAACTTCATGACCATAGCTCGTGCTACTTGAGTTGCTTTCTCGATATCATTTGATGCACCGGTTGTTACCTCACCAAAGATCATATCTTCAGCAGCACGTCCTCCCATCATGACTGCAATCTGCTCGATAAGACGGGACTTGGTCTCGTGTACCCTATCAATGTTCTCCATCATTGTGTGCCCCAGACTCATTCCGCGAGAGACAATGGAGATTCTGTGCACTGGATCCATATGAGGCATCTGCCAGGAAACCAGCGCATGCCCTGCTTCGTGGTATGCAGTCATCCGACGATCCTCATCTGACTGAAGACGTTTCTTCTCAGGGCCTAATTTCACCTTCGTAGCTGCTTCCTCCAGATCATCCATATCAATTGCCTTTTTATTAAGCCGTGCTGCAAGAATTGCTGCCTCATTAAGCATATTTTCCAAGTCCGCTCCAGAAAAGCCTACTGTTCTCTTGGCAACCTTGTCCCAATTAACTTCTTTCTCAAACGGCTTGCCTTTCGCATGAATCATAAGAATATCTTTTCTCCCTTCGACATCAGGCAACTCCAGACTTACTCGACGGTCAAACCTGCCTGGACGAACGAGCGCTGGATCCAAGACATCAGGTCTATTAGTCGCTGCCATAACAATAATCTGCTCATTAGGAGTAAACCCATCCATCTCAACTAAGATCTGATTCAGCGTCTGCTCTCTTTCGTCATGCCCTCCCATAAGTCCCATACCACGCTGACGGCCAATAGCATCGATTTCATCGATAAAAATAATGGCAGGCTGTGCTTTCTTTGCTGTATTAAAAAGATCGCGAACACGGCTGGCTCCCACTCCAACTAGCATCTCCATAAATTCTGAACCTGCCATGCTGAAAAACGTTACATTTGCCTCTCCTGCTGTTGCGCGGGCTAGAAGCGTCTTACCTGTTCCTGCCGGACCAATCATCAGAACTCCTTTAGGCGTTCGTGCACCAATCGCTTTATATTTCTGAGGATTGCGCAGGAAATCGACAATTTCAGTTAGCTCCTGCTTCGCCTCATCTACGCCCGCCACATCATTAAATGTCACCTTGGGGGTATCTTTGTTATAAAGCTTGGCTTTGGATTGGCCAAAAGAAAAAATACTTTCCTGAGTTCCTCGTGCCTGGCGAAAAATAAAATAGAAAAAGCCTACCATCAGAAGAACTGGCAAAACTGCACCGATTAAATTAACCCAGCCACTCATGGTTGAGAGATCTTTGACGACTACTTTAATATTTTTATCTTTTAGAGAAGCTCCGGCGTTATTAAAAAGAGAATAGACATCAGCAGAAGATTCTTTGTACGCTTCAATTTGTGTACCATTTTTTTCAGTTGCTACCAGCTTATCTCCATCAACAACAATTTGGGTAATATTACCTTTCTTAACATTGTTAATAATGTCTGAGACCGCTACTGTCTTTGCGTTGCTATAAGGAGTACTAAAAGCACCAATGATGAGGAGGCCCAAAACGATCAAAAACCCATAGAGGAGAATGTTTTTCCAAGATGATTTTACCTTGAACTTAACAATCTTATTTTTTTTACCTGAGGTATTTTTCCTGCCATTTGAAGCCATAGAATCCATCGAGTATAGCAAATAATGTATCCTGATGCTAGCCCTTATTACCTTATAGTTTCTGTCAGCCAGCTTACCCTGCTGGCAGAGAAATTCTCCCTTTCCTTACAATAATAAGACCATCCTTCTCCATCGATAATAAGAGCTCTTCTAGCCTTCCTCTCTCAATTGGATTTCGCTCATCGAAAAAATCCCAGAGCCCTGAAAGAGATATCTCAGACACGCTCAGTAAAAGCTTTATTGTCTGTCCCCTATAATACCTATTAGAACTTAGGAAGTGGGATTGTTTAGGAACAGGAATTTTTTTACCTTTCATCATAAGAGCGCTATAGTCCATTAACGCTTGATTCCACTCATAAGCCTTGCCTAACGGAAGAATATGGAGTGCTATTTTTTCAATCATCTTCTCCTCTGGCAATACTCCTTGAAAGAATTCATGGGTAATGACTTTACGAATATTGGTGTCAATTACTGGGATCTGGACATCAAAAGCAAAGCAGGCCACCGCTGAGGCTGTATATTTTCCTAATCCGGGGAGTTTAACCAACTCTTCGACCTCTTTTGGGAACACTCCTCCATACTCTTTCACAATAACTTGCGCTGTTTTCTGCAGATTAAGAGCTCTTCTGTTATAGCCAAGCCCCGACCACATCCGCAACACATCGCTGGTAGCTGCATTAGCCAGCTCATCTACTCGTGAGAACTTCGTAATCCAGGCTTCATATTTTGGAATTACCCGAGCAAGCTGTGTCTGCTGCGACATCACCTCAGAGATAAGAATGTGATAAGGGTTCCTGGTCTTTCGCCAAGGCAAATCACGCTTGTTGTGGCTATACCAGGTAAGAATCTTTTCTTGAAATTGAAAAATATGCTCAGGGGTTACATCCATGAAGAATTACAAACTAAAAAAGCCCATTTTACTCTTAACTTCACGGATGACAAGCTGTGCTTGGGCTCGGCAACGATCGGTGTGTTCACGAAGTATCTGATCCACAATCTCAGGATGGTCTTCATAATACTTCCGTTTTTCTTGGATAGGTGCTAATTCTTTATATATTACCTCCGCTAATTCCGCCTTCATGTCACTATATCTGATCTTCTTGTCTTTATAGTCAATGACATAGTTGTGATGTAACTCCTTACCGCCGAAAAGATACATAAGGGTAAATAGATTAGCTACTCCTCCCACTTGAGGAATTTGTCCGCCGATTTGTCCACTATCTGTTGGAACTTTTGCAAGCTTTCCTTTAATCTCATCTAGAGAATCCGTTAAGTTAATAAAACTCCCTTCAACTGACTTACTCATTTTCCCCTCTCCTGTAAGGGATGGCACATACTCTCCAACTGTTTTAAATCGTTTTGGCTCAGGAAAAGTCTCGCCGAACATTCGGTTAAACTTCCTGGCAATCTCACGGGTAACCTCTAAATGGGGTTCCTGATCAATACCAACTGGCACTAACTCACCTTTATAAAGCATGATGTCAGCAGCCATAAGGATTGGGTAATATAAAAGTCCCATGTTGATGTATTCTGGATGCTGAGCTTTTTTATCTTTATAGGTAGGAAGATCCTCGAGGCGACTGACTGGGTAAATCGTACCTAAATAGTAGGCCAGTTCCATATGCTCAGGGACGAGTGACTGTACCTCAATCAAACATTTTTCTGGATCAAGTCCTGCAGCTAAGTAGTCAAGGATAACACTGCGGGTTGCCTCAGAAAGCGTATCTTTATCATAAGGAGTGGTGATCGCGTGTAAGTCCACGACAGAAAAGACGCAGTCATACTCGTCTTGTACCGCAAGCATCCCCTTAACAGCTCCCATATAGTTGCCTAGATGGAGCCTTCCGGTTGCCCGTATTCCTGAATACACTTTTTTCTTCATATTATTGTTTGCATTATATACTACCGCTTTAAAAATGAGGAGGATAGAATCTGATCTGCCGGGCATTTCCCCGGCAGATCCAGTTGCTAGCTTTGCCAAAGACAGCCATCAGTTGGTTCTGGTACGAATGTCAACGGAGCTGGCGTACAATACAATACGCCACGAAATAGGTGAGCATTGGCGAGAAAGACTCTCCCGTCTTGTTCATCAAGCGTGATGAAAACGCGACGATGTGCCTTCAGGTAGTGTTCGGTCTCGGAATCGACACCTTGTATCCGTCCGTCCTGTGAGCACAGAACGTAGGGAGTAGGTTGCGAAAAATCCTCGACACTGATTCCCGTGACTGAAATCTCTTCATGCCCAAAGCTGACAGTTAGCATTTTTTTCTCCTGTTAAGATAGAGCTGTGCTCTATCCTCCTCATAAAATGTGCGACAGATTCAACGCGGTTTTGGACGCTTAGTGTCCTCACCTCATCTCCTCTGAGGGCATTAAAAAAGCCCTTGTGAAACCACAAAACGAGTCGTGATCTCACAAGGGCCCTCTCAAACTAGGTTTATCCTGAGTTCACCGAAGGACGGTGCCACCTTGCTTTATTTTCTTATTTAACCCTTCCGTAGCTGTATGCGAAGGAAGGCATAAAAAATGCTCCTTTAGGGAGCACGTCTATAAGAAAACCTTATTCCTTGACGTGCGTAATTCTCTTTCGAGACAATTCACGTTGCAGACTTTATCGGTTTCGCCTCCGTGCATTATTCCAATCACGTTTGATGTGATGTATTTTGCTATTACTCCCCGGTTCCAAAATTCCGGATCAACGCTATGTTTATTATACCTCAAAGCTAAAAATTGTCAAATTAGCCAAGCCATGTAGCCTTAAGTTCTCCAAATGAACTCTCCAAGATACTCTCGCGGATACGCTTAACGAGACTCACGATGAAATAGACATTATGATAGGAGCCTAGGCGCTGTGCGAGGAGCTCATCTGCCGTAAAGAGATGCCTGAGATATGCTCTCGTATAGTTTTGGCAGGTAAAACACTCACAGACAGGATCAATAGGTGCTGTATCAAGCGTATACTGTGCATTAGTAATCTGGAGAGTAAAGTTATTTTGCTTTCTCCCCCCAGTCAGAGGCGAAATGTATAAATTCCCGTGACGGCCACGCCTGGTTGGTGCGACGCAATCAAAAAAATCAATGCCTCTTGAGACACCTTCAAAGAGATCCTCTACCTCACCTATTCCCAGTAAGTGACGTGGTTTATCTTCCTGAAAGTACGGTACACACCACTCCAGGACATGTCTGAGAACTTCTTTTGAAGAATACGATCCTCCAATCGATACTGCTGGGAAATACTTATCAGTAAACTTGGCTGACTCTTTACGAAGATCCTCATACCAGCCTCCATGGACGACTCCATACATCAACTGGTCATCTCGTGTCTGGGCAGACAGACTTTGAAGTGCCCATCTGTTAGTTCTCTCAAGAGATACTAGTGTCGTTTCATGATCCCATAAGGGAGATTCGTGATCATCAAATGCGACTATCAAGTCAGCTCCCAATTTCTCTTGTGCCTGAATTGAGACCTCAGCATCAAACCAATGCCTACTCCCATCAATGTGAGAATAAAACCAAACTCCTTCCTCACTGATCTTAGCTGCACGTAATTTTTTCAGCTGTTTTTCTTCAGTGGTCTTCGTTACTGCTGGCAAGAGGCCTGCTTGCTGGCTTGGGTCAAGAAAGACAGACTTTGAGAACTTACTGAGCTTTCTTCCATGCCTATCCCGAATGACTACTTTTTTCTGAGCCACCCCAAGTGAGAATACCTGATATCCGCCACTATCAGTCATGGTAGGACCATTCCAGCTCTGAAATTCCGCTAAGCCTCCCAATGTGCTTACTGTGTTAACTCCGGGCCGTAGAAAGAGATGGTAGGTATTAGAAAGTACAATCTGGGCACCAATTGCTTTAAGGTCCTGACTAGACAGCGTCTTGACTGTAGCCTGTGTACCGACGGGATTGAAATTCGGAGTCAGAATATCTCCATGAGGTGTGGAGAGACGCCCAGCGCGAGCATTTGAATGAGGATCCCTCTGCAGTATCTTGAACTCAAACATCAGAGCTTATTCACCTCTTCTTGAAAGAGACTTCCTCGCTCTTTATAGTTTCTAAACATACCAAAAGAGGCGCATCCAGGTGAAAGGAGAACAATATCACCACTCCGGGCAATTTTTGATGCTGCCTGAACAACTGCATGCATATCTTTCGCTCCCTCCAAAAGTAATACATGTTCTGGCAGCCCGTGGATACTTTCTTTAATACGATCCCACTCTTCCCCAATCCCAATAATTGCCTTGATATTCTGGGCGTTAACGATTGTCTCTCCTAATTCATGAAAATCTGAATTCTTGCTCGACCCGCCTAGGATAAGGATCTCAGGTTGAGTGAAAGCAGTTATTGCTGCCATAGCAGTTTCCGGAGTTGTTGAGAAAGAATCGTCATAGTAATGTACTCCCTGCACCTCTCGTACTAATTCCAATCGATGTTCAAGCCCCCTAAAAGAACTCAGGGCATCTGCTATGTCTGACTTTGTCGCACCCGCAAGGGTGGCAGCCATCGAGGCAGCACAAGCATTTTCTAGATTATGTTTACCAGGGAGAGCTATTTTTTCACAATCGATAATTTTCCACTCACTTCCTTGCATTCTTATCCAAATAGCATCTTCTTTAACAAAGCATCCCTGTTCAGTTGAAGGCCTTTCCCGACTTACCCAAAAAACCTGCCCATCAGTATAGATATCAGACTCATTACTTGCGATATAGTCCCTATTAATAACCGCGAAATCTTCTTGTGTCTGGAAACGCAAGAGATTTCTTTTTGCGTTAATATAATCTTCGGGATTTTTATGGTAGTCCTGGTGTTCAGGTACGACCATAAGCAGTACTGCTATATGAGGGCTTTTTGTCAGATCATGAAGTTGAAATGATGACAGCTCTAATACGACGATTGAACTTTCACTAAGGTTCTCAAGAAAAACAATGGGAGGAACTCCGATATTACCGCCTAGATAAACATCTCGTCCAGATTTTTTGAGCATTTCATAAATAAGTGTTGAGGTTGTCCCTTTACCTTTTGTTCCAGTTACACCGATAACCTGACCTGGGCATAGATCAAAAAATAACTTCGTCTGTGAAGTGAGGATAGCTCCATTCTCCTGAGCTTTTTCTAAAAAGACTTCATCTTTGTGGATACCAGGACTACGCACAATAAGATCAAATCCTACTACCTTCTCAAATGCCTGAGGGCCTACTTCTACCTTACCTAAACTGCTTGCCCTTTCAAGAACTTTTCTTTCAATCTCTGATTCTTCTTTTTGATCAAAAAAAGTAATATCCGGATCAAATTTTCGTAAAAATTCAGCACTCGACATTCCCTCAATACCCAACCCTAGAATTGCAATTTTCTTGTGTTGAAAAATCTTTAGCTGTTCGTCTGTGTATTTCACACCTGTATTGTAGCAAAAACGATCTATCCTTCATACGATTCTCTCTTTACATCAAGCTCAACAGTGTTATTATGGATTTATGGTGGCTAAGGTTGCATCTTGTGCGATTGTCGGCCTGGATGCTGTAGCTATAGAAGTTGAAGTAGATATCGCTTCTCAAGGTCTTCCCAGCTTTACGATTGTCGGCCTTCCCGATAAAGCTGTTGAGGAGGCTAAAGAACGCGTTAGATCTGCTATTCGTAATAGCGGTGCGGATTTCCCCGCAAGACGAATAACTGTTAATCTAGCTCCGGCTGATCTACCTAAAGAAGGTCCCTCTTACGATCTCCCAATTGCACTTGGAATTTTACTGGGATCAGGGCAGTTGCAAATAGACATCTCAAAAATTTTAGTGTCAGGAGAACTTGCGCTTGATGGACGAATTCGGCCAGTTACAGGCATCTTGTCTCAAGCAATTCTTGCCCGCGATCATGGCTTCAAAGCTTTTTTTGTTCCAGAAGACAATGCGTATGAAGCATCCTGTATTGATTCCATTACCATCTTTGCTTTCCCAACCCTCCTCTCTCTCTTTAAGCATCTGAGTAAAGAGAAAGAAGTACTGCCCTATACACGAGTCCCCTCTTCCTTTGAAGAAGAACTTTTTGACTTTGATATGGCTGATATTAAAGGTCAGCACCAAGCCAAAAGAGCCTTAGAGATAGCAGCAGCTGGAGGGCATAACATCCTTATGAAAGGACCACCTGGTGCTGGCAAGACGCTTCTTGCACGCACTCTTCCTTCTATTCTTCCTACTCTCACTTTCCAGGAAGCCGTAGAGGTAACAAAAATTTATAGTATCGCTGGCATGCTACCTTCTCAAGGACTCGTACGCGCCCGGCCATTCCGCTCTCCTCATCACACTACTTCCCTGGTCGGTCTGATTGGTGGGAGTAGCAATCCCCGTCCAGGCGAGATTACGCTTGCCCACAGAGGAGTTCTCTTCTTGGATGAATTTCCTGAATTCCCAAGGAGTGTTCTTGAAACGCTTCGACAGCCAATTGAAGATGGGATTGTCCATATCGCCAGAGCGCAAAGTAAAGTTTCTTTTCCTGCAAAATGCATGCTGATTGCTGCCCAAAATCCATGTCCTTGCGGATTTTTAGGAGACACCCTTAAAGAATGCATCTGTAGCCCTTCCCAAATAAGTAGATATCATAAAAAAATCTCCGGACCTCTTCTTGACCGCATCGATATCCATCTTGAAGTTCCAGCTGTTAAAGTTGAGAAATTAGTTGAGAGTCATGATGTATCCAGTGAGAATTCAGCAACAATCCGACAAAGAGTACAAAAGGCTCGCAATACCCAGACAGACCGTTATATGGGAAGTAAGATTATCAGTAACTCTGAATTAAATAACAAGGATCTCAAAAAGTATTGTCCTCTCTCTTCTGACTCTGTCGATCTTCTGACGAGGGCAGTAAGCACTCTCCATCTCTCAGGCAGAGCCTACAGCAGAACGATTAAAGTAGCGAGGACTATTGCAGACCTGGCTGGATCGGAAGCGATTCTTCCTTCTCATATTGCAGAAGCGCTCCAATATCGCTCTAAAAACACATTGTCCTAAGGTATCAATGAGTTTGACAGGCTCCTTAAGAATTGCTTAGTATAGAATTTCCTACCCTTTATGCGTAAGCTCACAACCGTTATTATTTATAGCTTTATCCTCCTTTTGGCAGGTCGTAATCTTTCTTTCCTCCCCAATTTTTCAGAAGAACACATACCCGATGCAACTGATGTAAAGCAAAAAGTCGAAAAAGTTATTGCAGGCAAAAAGGGCAACTATGGTATAACCTACCTTGACCTTACCACTGGTAAGACATTCGGGATAAATGACACGATGATGATGACAGCTGCCTCCGTCAATAAAGTCCCTATTATTGCTGCATTATATGACTTAGAGAATCACGGAAAGATTAACTTTAATGATCAGATTACTCTCCAAGAGAGTGATATCCAAGATTATGGAACAGGCAGTCTGCGTTATCAAAAACCAGGGACAACCTACTCCTTAAAAAGTCTTATTAAGTTAACGCTCCAACAATCAGACAACACAGCTGCCCATATCCTCGCTGATAAGGTTGGTATGGATACTATCCAGGAAATAATTACCTCGTGGGGGATGACTCAAACTGATATGGGAAATAATCAAACGACAAGTTCTGATATGGCTATTCTTTTTAAGAAAATCTACAACAATGAAATAACCACACCCGGCAAAACAAAAGAGATGCTAAGCTTTATGACTCATACTGATATCGAGGATAGACTCCCTGCTCTCCTTCCGAGTTCTACACTTGTCGAACATAAAACAGGAGATGGAGTAGGTTTCCTGCATGACGTAGGCATAATTGTTAAAAATAACCATGTCTTTTTCCTAGGAGTCCTCACTTCAGATATTGGATCTGATGAGGAAACGACTAAACAAACAATCGGGAGTATCGCCAAAACTGTTTTTGATTCATACTAGATTCAGTATGCTTTCCCGCTTACTCTATTTATTACCTCTTATCATCCTTGTGATGGGGTTTTTCCACCCCATTACTGCCTACAATCAAGACTTGGGAAGGCATCTTTTAACTGGACAGATTATCGTACAAACATTTTCTGTTCCAGAAATTAACCTC
Source organism: uncultured Gammaproteobacteria bacterium (assembly GCA_964515545.1). GTDB lineage: Bacteria > Patescibacteriota > Microgenomatia > Levybacterales > UBA12049 > JACROF01. Next base: position 98,157 of record CAZERI010000001.1, on the reverse strand, counting down.
TTTTCCTACACCTACCCTACTTTCACTTTTATTAACCACCATTGGGGTTCTGAAGTCGTGTTTTATCTTATCAAGTCATTGAGTGGTAACGTGGGACTCTTCATTCTATCTCTTTTTATCATAGGTACTGCTTGTACAGTAATTTTTCTTTACTCTGCCAGGAAAACAGCAAGTATTCCCCTCGTTTTTGTAGCTCTCCTATACTTACGAATTCTTTTTGAACGCACAGATCTTCGACCTGAGCTATTTAGTTTTCTTTTTCTATCCCTTATGGTAACGATCCTTTATTCATTTCATCGAAAATTTACCAGATTTATTTATTTTCTTATCCCTCTCCAGCTGCTCTGGGTGAATATGCATATCTACTTTCCTATTGGACTCCTTATCACCTTACTTTTTCTCGTTGACGAGGTGATCCTCCATCGCAAAAACCTCCTCAATACCCATACCAAGACTCTTTTCTTTGTTTTTTTAGCCATGGGAGGGATAACGCTTCTTAATCCTCATTTCCTCGAAGGTGCGCTCTATCCTTTGAAAGTTTTTCAGAATTATGGTTACACGATCGAGGAAAACCAAACACCATTTCTTCTTCAGAGCTTAGGGTTTCTCAAACCTTCTTTTTTCTATCTTGAAATCTCTCTGGCACTTCTTTTTGTTTCACTCTTTATTTCCTGGAAAAAGACCTTTATCATTGATTGGTTACTTAGCATTGTCTTCACAATTATTGCCCTTTCTGCGGTAAGAAATTTCCCTCTTTTTGTCTTTGCTACTTTTATCCCCGCAAGTCTTGCGTTCAATAGAGCTCTAGAGCCAATAATGAAGTGGATGAAAAGTAGACCTCCTATTTACTTGCTCACTCTTTGGCTTTTACTTCTCAGCTTTTTTATATGGCAAGTAAAAACTATTCATTCGCTTATCCCCCTACAGTATGGAGTCGAAGAAGGAGGGAAAAATGCATTAGATTTTGCCATTTCACATAATATTAAGGGCCCAATTTTCAATAATTTTGATATTGGAAGTTATATTGAATATAGGCTTTACCCGCAGGAAAAAGTCTTTATTGATGGGAGGCCTGAAGCATATCCTGCCTCATTTATTCAGGATACCTACATCAAAATGCAAGAAGACCCTGCACTATTTAATAAAGTCGCTCAGCAATATCACTTCAATAGCATTATATTTTCTCATACAGACCAAACCCCTTGGGGAGAGCAATTCATAAAATCTATTATTAGTAATTCAAGCTGGAGTACTGTGTATTTGGATAGCACTATGCTTATCCTTGTTAAGAATTCTCCTGAGAATGCCCTGCTTATTCAAAACTATGGCATTGACGTCGTCCACAAATCCCTTGTCTTGCCCCACAACGAGAACGGCCTGAGACAGTTTGGACATTTTTATAGTATTATTGGCGCTTTCCCTCAGCTTGAAAGAGTTCTCCACCAGCTTCTTGCACGCACTCCCCATGATTGCTCTACTCTTCGCACACTAGCAGTTCTTTATACGCAAACTAATAACCCTGCTGCTGAAAGCTATAGCAAGCAATTCACTGCCACATGCCAACGCTAATTTGCTAAAATAGCCTAATGACTGCCCCTGGATTAAGAACAGAGGAAGCGAGACTACGTCTTTCCCAAGAAGGTCCCAATACCCTTCCCCTCCACGCTGACAAGACTCCTCTTCTCCTCCTTATTCAACAGTTCCCCTCCCTCATGAATGGCTTATTGCTCGCAGCAGCAATTTTTTCATTTTTCTTTAGCGATGTAATTGATGGAATCTTTATTCTTGTAACTATACTCCTTAATGGTATTTTTAGCTTTATCCAGGAATACAAAGCAGAAAAATCACTCCAAGCATTAGTAACCTATACCCCCCATCAGGTACGAGTTATCCGTGATCATGAAGAAAAATCAATCGCTGCCAGCCAGTTGGTACCGGGAGATGTAGTCATCGTAGCTGAGGGCGATAGGATCCCTGCAGACGGAAAACTGATTAAGGCCACTACTTTTGAAGTTGATGAGTCTGCATTTACAGGGGAATCTCTGCCTGTTAATAAAGAGTTGAATACACTTTGTCTTATGGGGACCCTTGTTACTAAAGGCAATGGTACTCTTTTAATTGAGAAAACTGGAGCTAAGACACGCTTTGGCCAAATTGCGCAGACTCTGACAACTATTTCTGTTGGTAAAACCCCTCTTGAGAGACAGCTTTCCCACCTAGGTAAACTCCTTACCTTCCTTGCACTCGCTATTGCAACACTTATTATTCCTATCGGGCTTTGGCAAGGACATCCCCAGACAACGGTTATTCTAACTGCTGTGAGTATTGCAGTTGCAGCAATTCCTGAAGGATTACCTCTTGTTCTCACTATTGCTCTCGCCATTGGAACAAATCGATTAGCTCATAAAAAGGCAATCGTGAGGAAAATGCAAGCTGTTGAGACACTAGGAGCAATTAATGTTCTCCTCGTTGATAAGACAGGTACGCTCACCCAAAATAACATGCGGGTAAAACATATTTGGACTAAAAATGGAAAGGTTCCAACTGAGATGCTTCAGGCTGCACTCTTAGGAAATACTGCAACAATATCCAAGAAAGAAGACGGAAAAATTGATATTCTGGGTGATCGTACAGATGGAGCCCTCCTCATCTGGGTTGGGGAGAATCATCCTGAACTTCCCTCTCTTATTAAAGAAGGGAAAATTATTGATGAATTTGTCTTTGATGCAACTGCCAAAACAATCTCAACGGTTTGGGAAGGTAATAATAAACGCTCAATTTTTGTTAGAGGAGCACCAGAAGCAATTATAAACCGATCAATACTCTCAAAAGATGAAAGGCAAGAAATTGAAAAAGAATATGAGAAGTTTGCTCGAGAGGGCCTAAGGGTTATTGCTTTTGGCTACCGCAGTGGTCTCTCCTCCCAAAAAGCTGCTAGAGAAGAGCAAGAAAGAGAACTAACCTTCCTTGGCTTTGCTGGACTATATGATCCTCCTCGAGAAGAAGTAAGCTTAGCTATAAGCCAAGCACATAAAGCAGGAATTAGAACAATTATGGTAACTGGTGACAATGAGCTGACTGCTCTTACTATCGCTAAAGAGATAGGCCTTCTTGAGACCTCTCAAGAGGTAATAACAGGAGAGGAACTAAAAGCTCTCTCTGATGATCAATTAATTCGAGACCTGAGTAAAGTCCAAATTATCGCTCGTTCAGAACCTGAAGACAAACTTCGTATTGCCACACTTCTTGAAAAACAAGGTTTTATTGTAGGAGTGACAGGAGATGGAGTTAATGACGCTCTTGTCCTAAAAAAAGCTCACGTAGGAATTGCTATGGGGGAATCGGGGACTGACGTTGCTAAAGAAGCAAGCGATATTATCGTAACTGATGATAATTTTCACACTATTGTGAGAGCAATTGAGGAAGGACGTACCATTTATCACAATATTCTCCAGGCAATTCTTTATCTGTTAATGAGTAATCTTTCAGAACTTGCCCTGGTTATCTTCTCAACAATACTAAATCTGCCTGCTGTGCTTCTCCCTACACAAATTTTATGGATTAATCTAGCAACAGATGGCTTTCCTGCCCTGGGCCTTGCCACTGATTCTACTTCACACGCAGTCCTGAGTAAACCACCCCGAAATACCAAACTGCCTCTTATTACCACTAAGCGACTAGGGAAAATAGTAGGTGGAGGCCTAGGACTTGCTCTTCTCCTTGGTTTGATCTACGTTCTCCTGCTAGATATAGTGAGCTCAACTCTGGCAAGAACTATTATTTTTAATGGACTTGTTCTCTCTCACCTTGGCCTAGCACTTCTTATCCGGGGCAGATCATTACGGACAATCTCTCCTTTCTTTCTCACCACGATTTTTCTTACACTTCTTGTTCAAGGAATAATTACTCTTCTTCCTTTTACCCAAGAGTTATTTAAAATCGGATTAAAGTAGAGGCTGCTGATCAGATGAAGGCGGAATATCGAGACCTAAATGCTTATAGGCAAGAGAGGTAGCTACTCTTCCTCGTGGAGACCGCTTAAGAAAGCCGACCTGGAGCAAATACGGCTCGACCATATCCTCAAGTGTTCCGATATCCTCAGCGATGGTTGAGGCAATAGTCTCAATACCCACCGGACCGCCACTGTGCTTTTCAATAATGGCTAGTAAGTATTTCTTATCCAACGGATCTAGTCCCAACGTATCAATTTCAAGAAGGCTTAGAGCCTCTGTAGTGACATTCTGAGTTACTTTCCCATCATTATGCACCTGAGCATAGTCTCTCACTCGTTTAAGGAGCTTAAGAGCAATACGTGGCGTCCCACGTGCACGTATAGCAATTTCCTGAATACTTTCTTTATCAATCGTAACACTAAGCTTACTGGCAGCTTTTTTAATGATATCGCTTAATTCTTCTGGCGAGTAAAAATTAAGCCTATGAACCACACCAAAACGATCCCGCAGAGGAGCTGCTATAAGCCCTACCCTTGTTGTAGCGCCTACAATCGTAAATTGGGGAAGATCTAATCGTAACGTCCTCGCAGATGGCCCTTTCCCTAAAATAATGTCTAAGGCGTAATCCTCCATCGCTGGATAAAGAGTCTCTTCGACAACTTTATTCAGCCGATGAATCTCATCGATAAAGAGAACATCTCCTTTTTCTAGATTAGTCAAAATTGAGGCTAAATCTCCTGCTCTTTCAATGGCAGGACCTGATGTTACCCGAATATTGCTTCCCATTTCACGGGCAATAATATGAGAAAGAGTAGTCTTTCCCAGACCAGGAGGCCCGTACAGCAGAACATGCTCTAATGCCTCACTGCGCTTCTTCGCTGCTTCGATCGCGATCTTGACGGATTTTTTGATACCCTCTTGACCATGAAACTCCTGCCAACTGCTAGCTCTAAGGGAAGTAAATATTACTTCTTCTTCAGGAGACTTTTCATCTAATTCTGATCTAACGAGTGCTGTATCCATACTATTTACCCAAAGCCTTGAGTGCTTGACGAACCATATCTTCAGTCTTCAAATTCTCACCTTTTAATCCACTTATTGCAAGCTCTGCCTCGTGATGACTATAACCAAAGCTTTGGAGAGCAGTAATTGCCTCTTGCTGTTCTGTACTCTCACCTGAGGATAGATCTAAATCTTCAACTCCGCCAAGCTTATTTTTTAACTCAATAATAATCTTCTGACCATTTTTCTTGCCAAGTCGAGGAACAGTTGTAAAAAAGCCTACGTCTCCTGTAATAACAGCATTAACAATACTGCTGCGATTTCCAACAGAAAAAACACCTAAAGCAGATTTACACCCTACTCCTGAGACACTAATCAGCATTTCAAACAGTTTTAAATCTTCACCAGATAAAAATCCGTAGAGCTCTAAAGCATCATCCCTGACGTAGGTATGGATATAGAGAGTAAGGGAGTCCCCCACCGAGGAATTAGTAAGCAGGCTATGAGGAACAAAGACTTTATATCCAACTCCAGAAACATCAAGAATAAGTGAGGGAGCATTTTTAAGAGCAATAGTACCGCGGAGCATGCCTATCATAGAGGAAAGTCAGATGATTATAGCATCTCTGACAATTTATTACTTCACTATATCCTCGCTTATTTTACCTGTGAAAGCATGGGTGAGGGCTATAGCAAGGGCATCAGTGGTATCATCAAGCCGGGGCATTTTATCTAGCTTTAAAATAACTTTTACCATCTGGCTAATCTGCTTCTTATCTGCTTTACCATACCCTGTTACCGCTAATTTAACTTGAGCCGGATTATAGGAAGCAATGGGAAGATTGTGCTGGGCAGCAATGAGAAGTACTACCCCTCTGGCTTGGCCGACCATAAATGCAGTCGTTACATTACGGCTGAAAAATAGCTCTTCCAAAGAGACTACCTCTGGATGATATCTCTGAACAATTTCCTGTAATCCATCAAATACCTGCTTTATTCTCTGTTCTTCAGGTAATTTTGCCTCTGTTTCAATACAACCAAAGCCTTGTGGGATATTCTTTAACCCCTGGGTGTCAATTACACCCCATCCTAGTCTCCCCAGGCCTGGATCTATTCCTAAAATCCGCATACTTTTTCTATACTAGCACACCTCGATTAACCCTATAGTTTGACAGGGGTTGCAATTTAGTTTATACTTGCGTAATATGTAATGCATGGACGTAGATCTTCTATGTCCTGTACTATTTAAAACACATGAAACACCCAGTACTTAACGCAACTCCCCGCACAGTCCTTGGCAAGCAAGTTAAAAAACTCCGTCGTGAAGGCCAACTTCCAGCCAATGTCTATGGTAAGGGCTTGGCTTCCACATCAATCCAGGTAGCAAGCAATGATTTTAAAGAAGTATTTTCTGAGGTAGGAGAAACTGGCCTTATTGACCTGATGGTGGGAGAGAAAAAGCATCCCGTTCTTGTTAAGAACCTCCAAATGAATTATGCATCCAGTACTCCTCTTCATGTAGACTTCTATGAGGTTAACTTGAAAGAAAAAGTTAAAGCTATGGTACCTCTTGTTCTCGCTGGTGAAGCAAAAGCTGTTACTGAGAATGTAGGTACTCTTCTCCAGACTCTCAATGAAGTAGAGGTAGAAGCACTTCCTGAGGCACTTCCAGAAAATATTGAAGTTAATATTGAAAATCTAGCTCAGGTAGACGATCAGATTATGATTTCTGAACTTACTGTTCCAGAAGGCGTAACTATTCTAACTGATGAGTCACAGGTCGTAGCAAAGATTGCTGAAATTGTTGTTGAAGAAGAACCAGAACCAGTAACAGAAGAAGGTGCTGAAGGCGAAACACCTGAGGGTGAAGCAGCTGAAAGTGGTGAATCTAGTGAAGAAAAACCTAGTGATAGTCAAGAATCTTCTGAGGAAAAAGCTGAGTAATCTTTAGAGTCCTACTTGCTTGGCAAACTCTCTTCCTTCTTTAAAATTCGGATCGATTGTTAATACTTCATTTAAATACTCTCTGGCCTTATCTTTCTCTCCTAATTGGTAAGACAATACAGCTAACTTGAACTCAGCGTCTCGATAGCCAGGGTGACGGCTAGCTACACCTATCCAATACTCTCTTTCCTTTACGATATCATCGTATTTTGTGGTCGCTGCCTCAAGTACCTGAATGCCTTGAAATAACTCATACCCCCGAAGGATGATCGTAACTAAGAGTACTGTCGTAATGAGGCTAAAACAAGCAATTTTACTATAGAAAAACCACTTATTTTTCGGCAATTCGGTAATAAATCGTGGAATCCTCGGGAATTTAGATAGATACTTTTTAATATCAGGCATAGCAGGGTTCTATAAGCATAGTAAATTTTATTTTTCTTGTCACCCTCAGCTATTAGTGGGCCAGGGCTCAATCATAATCGACTCACCCGAGCCAGGCATCTTCTGATAGATTTCCTCCGTGACAAAAGGCATAAAAGGATGCAAAAGCTTTAAAGAAGTCATATAGACATGTTGTAAGACAGCTAAAGCCACCTCTTTGTCATCTCTCATTTTTACTTGCTCAATATACTTGTCAGCAAGTGTATGCCACATAAATTGATAAATTGCCTCAGATGCATCAGCAAAACGGAACTTTTCGAGTTCTAGGTCCACTGTCTTAATAACTGTAGAGAGTTCTCCAAGCACTGCTTTATCTTCATCTTTAAGCTGGGAGCTCTCTACCTTTGCGAACTCAGGAACCTCTTTACCCCATTGATCACGCATCATAAGAATAAATCTCCCCATATTCCAAATTTTGTTGCCAAAATGTTTGTAGGCTATTACGCGATCTTTAGGGAAAACAAAGTCTTTCCCATTAGCTGTACCTGAGATAAGCCCCATTCGAAGTGCATCTACACCGTATTCATTAATATAGTCCTCTGGGTTAATCACATTCCCTAATGATTTACTCATTTTTCTTCCATCAAGCGCTCGTACAATACCATGAAGGTATACATACTCAAATGGAGCCTCTCCTGTAAGATAAATTCCAAACATAATCATACGTGAAACCCAGAGACGAATAATCTCCCATCCTGTCTCAAGGACAGATGTTGGGTAGAAATACTTAAAGTCCTCTGAGTCTGGATAACCAAGAGTAACTAATGGCCATTGTCCTGAGGAGAACCACGTATCAAACGTATCTGTTTCTTGAAGATAATGATCCTTGGAGGATGATTTTTCAAACTCAGGGACACACTCAATTGGAGCAATAATTTTCTGGAGTCCTTTTTCTGCCTCTTCAAATTCATTTTCTTTTACTAGCTCTTCTCCACTGCGTATAACTCTCGTACCATCACTCTTTAGATACGATACCTGGAGCGTGGGGTTTTTCTCGAGGGAATACCACACAGGAATACGAATTCCCCAAACATTTTGGCGACTAATCGGCCAGTCTCGCATCTCCTCCATCCAGCGTACATACGTAATCTCCTGCCATTTAGGAAAAATCTTCACTTTCCCTGATTTGACTGCATCTAACGCAGGTCTCTTAAAAGATTTATGGGGTGCATCAACTTTAACAAACCAATTAGGTAGTACCATTGGTTCAATCTCATGTCCTGCCTTACACAGAGCCACAGTATGAACGTAATGCTCATCAATATGATCCATGAGCCCTTTTTCTTTGAGAGCTGCTACTACTTGCTTACGAGCCTCAAAAACTGAGAGACCTGCATATGGACCTGCTTTCTCATTAAGCTTGCCATTAAGATCAATGACTGGTTTTACTTCTAAGTTATGCCTAATTCCAGCTTCATAGTCGTTTTTATCATGGGCGGGTGTTACTTTTACAACTCCCGTCCCAAATTCCATATCGACGAAATCATCAGCGATTACTTTAAGCTTTACGATTCCATTCAACCCATCAAATTCAATCTCTTTCCCAACCCATTCCTTATATCGTTTATCTTTGGGGTTAACTGCTACCGCTGTATCACCAAATTTTGTTTCAGGCCGGACAGTTGCGAGGACAAAGGGTCCATACTTCATATAATACAGGGGATCTTTCCGCTCCTCGTGCTTTAATTCAACGTCTGCATACGTTGTACCGCATTTCGGGCAGTAATTAACCATATAGTTGCCTCTATAGACTAACTCCTCCTCCACCATCTTCTTAAAAGTATTATGAACAGTAGTGATAACCTTATCGTCCAGAGTAAAGGTATAACGACTCCAGTCGACACTTGCCCCCATTTGACGTAATTGACCCTCAATTTGTCCTTTATTATTCTGGACAAAATCCCAAATAGCTTCATAGAGTTCTTCCCTGCTGTAATTAAAACGAGATTTACCTTGTTTTTTTAGTTCTCTTTCAAAAGTTATCTGCGTCTCAGTCCCCGCGTGATCTGTGCCTGGCACCCACAAAGTAGGATCCCCTTTCATTCGGTGCCATCTAATAAGGAGATCCTCTATCGCAACCATTAAGACATTCCCTGTGTGCATCTTGCCACTGGCATTGGGGGGAGGAAGTACGATGGTAAAAGGCTTCTTTTTGGGATCAATCTTAGGCTTAAAATAACCTTTTTCTTCCCAATTAGTATAGATTTCTTTTTCTTTATCTTTGAAGTTGTAGGCTTTATCCATAGTAGTAGTTGAGGCTAATTGTAGCAGATCAGACTTTCTTCGGGAATAGGTCGGGAGATAGTCGGGAATTAACTTCGCTCGGTGAGCATATATCCGCGCGTACGGATCGTTCGAATTTCAAAAGGGCTTGCTTGCTTTTTCAGTTTACTGCGAACTCTTGCTACTAAACGATCAATTGACCAATCAGATACTCCAAATTCCCGATACTCAGGCCATACTGCCTCGATAATTAAATCCCGTTCACAAATCTCTCCCACATGATTTTGTAAAAGGGTAAAAAGAAGATGCTCTTTCTTGCTAAAAACAAGCTCCCTTTCTCGGGAGACATGCTGAAGAACCCCCTGCACATATTCAGCAAATAAGGGATTGAATACCTGTAATGGCTTCCCCTCCCTTACTATCCCAGTCTCGAAGATATAACTAGCTACTTTTTTTTCATCGTCAGTAAGGATTTCTTGGGTCTCAATTTTGGCAAGGGCTTCTTTTTCTGAACTACTCAGACTCTCCCATAACTCTTCTCCTAGAAGGGAGATACGCTCATCTTGCCTAATGATATCTTCAAGATTTTCTTTAGTAAGAGGTGTCATTTCTTTTTGTTCACTAAGGATAACTAGGACTACCTGCATATACTGGACATTCCCACCTACTAATTTTATGAGGTGACTCTCTAGGTCTTCATTAATATCCAAAGCATAACGTTTTTTATACTCTTGGATAATAATTCGCATATCTGCATCTCTGAGAGGACGGATATACATCAGCTGGCAGAAAGCATTAAGGCTTGCCTTTGTAAATGCTTGGGGACACAAAACATCGAGACTTCTATAACTCGTAAAGACATAACAAAGCTTCTCATGAGTCGCATCGCGTAATCCCTGCAGATTATCAACAAATTCGGGGGTAACCGCATCTTTAATGCGATCAAAACGGAGGAAAAACACGGTTGGTAAGACACCTGATTGGACGAGAAGTCCCATGCTTTTCCGTAATGCATCAAGAAGCAGAAACAAATCTTGCGTCTGGATTGATGAAAGGAAAGCCGTTGAGATTTTTTGCTTAAGCTCAGGTGATACGTCCGCTTCTTCCACGCTGTCGATAACACGCTTGAAGGTAAGCGTCCAAAAAGCATAGAGCTCCCGCTCAACAAGATCATTAAGATCAACTGAGATAAGAAGGTGATTTTCTGAAGGACTAATAAAGGTTTCTTTGAGATCTTTATGATAGAGAAAATAACGTAAGAAGTTACTAATTCCTACTCTCTTCATACCAATAAGATCCACTGAGTGGCGTCTATGTAAATGTTCACCAAGAGCCTTCGCATCATCCTCACGGAAGGTAAGCTGATATGCACTCTCAGTTGCTTGATACACCATGGCCACATTCTAAAGATTTTTACTCCCGTTGGCAAGAAATACTTCATAAATGAGTTTAAAGGCTATGCTATACTCTTTCCAATGGGACGAGTTTTACCTTCATTCACTGACCTAGAAGTAGCATCGGAAGGAATTCTCAGTGATATCTCCGCTCCAACTTTGTTAAATCAGGATAAACTTAGGGAAAGTCTTATCGATGATCTTATCTATACTGCAGAATTTGCCACCGATCCGACTCTTACAGCAGCTTGTACTGGATTGATTTACAGCCTCTCTGAATTAACCAACTGTGCTTCAACTTCTATTTACTCACTCTATCAAGCATTTGGTAAAGGTGATATTAAGGGCTTTACCGTACCTGCTGTCAATATTCGAGCTTTAACCTATGACACCGCACGACTTATTTTCCGGATTATGCAGAAATACGAGATAGGAAGTGTTATTTTTGAAATCGCACGTTCAGAAATTGAATATACCAATCAACGACCACAGCAGTTTGCTGTAGCAGTTCTGGCTGCAGCCATCAAGGAAGGATATCAGGGTCCAGTATTTCTCCAAGGAGATCACTATCAATTCAGTAAAAACAAATTTAGTATCGATAAAGAACAAGAGATACAACGAATTAAGTCACTCATTGATGAGTCTATTAAAGCGAAATTTTATAATATTGATATTGATGCATCGACACTGGTTGATCTTAGCCAAAATACGCTCGCTTCTCAGCAGCAACTTAACAGTGAAATGACTGCTCTTTTAACCACCTATATCAGGGAGCACGAACCAGAAGGAGTAACCATCTCAATCGGTGGTGAAATCGGCCATATTGGTGGAAAAAATAGTACAGTAGCAGACTTTGATGCATTTATGAAAGGCTACCAAGCACATATCTCTACTAATGGAATTACAAAAGTTAGCGTCCAAACAGGCTCTACTCACGGGGGGACACCACTACCAAATGGGACAATTCAGCAAGTCCAATTAGATTTCTCTGTCCTGAAAGAGATTAGTACCCATGCACGCAAAGAATACCAATTAGGAGGAGCTGTCCAGCATGGAGCATCTACTCTTCCCCTCTCTGATTTTGATCATTTTGTTGATAATGATACCCTGGAAATTCATCTGGCAACTGGCCTTCAAAATATCGTCTATGAAACTATGCCACAATTACTAAAAGAAAGTATGTATAATTGGATTCAAGAGAACCTTCAGAAAGAGAGAGATCCCGATTGGACGGAAGAACAATTTTTGTATAAGACGCGTAAAAAAGCTTTGGGACCCTTTAAACAAAAACTTTGGAATCTCTCTCAAGAAGAGAAAGATCCAATAATTGCCAAGCTTTCAGATCAGCTTACAACTATTTTTCAAAAATTGCAGATTTTCTCAACAGTAAAGACTATAGACACCTATGTCAACCAGACCGCTTAATCTTACAGAGTTTATCTTAAGACAGGAAAAGAATCACCCCCGTGCTCATGGGGATTTCTCTCTTCTTATGGCATCTCTTGAATATGCAGGGAAGATTATAGCCAGTCATGTCCGGCAAGCAGGGCTTATTGATATTTTAGGAGTTACGGGAGAACGTAACACATTCCAAGACGAAGTTAAAAAAATTGATGTATTTAGCAATAACCTGCTTATCCAAGTCCTCAAAGAATCTCATGTTGTGTCCACAATTGGCTCTGAAGAGCTCAGTGAACCCCTTGTCTTGGATAAAGAGGCTCCATATGCTGTTTTTTTTGACCCTCTAGATGGATCCTCCAATATAGATATTAACGCTCCTATTGGTACTATTTTCTCTATTTATCACAATAAGGGATCACTCCTCCAGAAAGGTTCCGATCAAGTTGCCAGTGGATACATTTTTTATGGGGCAAGCGTTATGTTTGTCTATACCTCGGGAAATGGAGTAAATGGCTTCACACTAGATCCTCAAATCGGTGCATTTCTCCTCTCTCATCCAGATATCAGAATTCCATCCTTTAAGGCTTCTTATAGTATCAATGAAGGTGAGTATAATTCCTATAATGAACAGACGAGAAAATTCCTTACCTACATTAAAGAAGAAGATCCCGACTCTAAAAGACCTTATAAACTTAGGTATTATGGAGCTATGATAGCGGAAATCCATCGCATTCTCCTGCAGGGAGGCATCTTTCTCCACCCCCAAAGTAAAAGAAATCCCCAAGGTAAACTCCGTCTCATGTATGAGATTAATCCTCTTTCCTTTGTCCTAGAGCAAGCAGGAGGTATTGCACTTGCCAATAACCTTCCTGCCCTTGAGATACTCCCCGAACATGTTCACCAACAACTCCCTGTGGCTATGGGGAGTCCTGAGAATATACAATTATTCAAAAGCTTCCTGTCATGAAATATATTGATGAGGTTACCATCAAAAACAAACGTGTCCTCCTGCGGGTTGATTACAACATCTCCCTCGATAAGAGACACCATATTGTAAACGATGAAAGAATACAGCAGTCTCTTCCCACCATTCTCCATCTTCTTAAAAATAACAATACTGTTATTCTTCTTTCTCATCTCGGCAGGCCTCACTCTCATGAGGCATCACTTTCCCTTAAACCTGTCGCAAAAGATCTTCAAGATCTTTTGCCAGATTATGAGGTCGTCTTTGTGTCCGATTTAGAACATCTACCAATAGAAATTACCCGAACGGGCAACCTAAATAAGATATTCCTTCTAGAAAATATCCGCTACTATAAAGGCGAAGAAAAGAATCAACTGAGCTTTGCCAAGGAATTGGCCACTTATGGAGATGTCTATGTGAACGACGCCTTTAGTGTATCCCACAGGTCAAGCGCCTCTGTGGTAGGCCTCCCCTCTCTTCTCCCCTCATATGGAGGTCTTCTTATGAAGAAAGAGGTTGAAGCAATTAATAAAATAATTAAAGATCCTAAGCATCCAGTAGTTGCTATTTTAGGAGGAGCAAAAATCTCGACCAAGCTTCATCTTATAGAACGTCTCATAGAGGTATCTGACTTCATTTTACTTGGTGGTGGCTTGGCTAATACATTACTTCTAGCTTTAAAAAATGAGATCGGGAGAAGTCTGGTTGAGAAAAATGAGCTGCATCAGGCTCTCCAGATCATTACCCATGCAAGTAAAAAACACTGCCGACTGCTATTACCTAGCGATGTTGTTGTGGGAGATAAAGATGGCCGTCATGCAGTAATCAAGCCAGTTCATATGCTTTCTCAGCATGACACCATCTATGATATTGGGCCTGAAACACAGGCTATCTTTGCTCAAGCTATTTTACAGGCCAAAACTATTATCTGGAATGGCCCTGTGGGGCTTTTCGAAGAACCTATCTATCAGAGAGGAACTGATTTCATTTACTATGCGATCATTGCTAACAAGGACGCTGTATCGCTCGTGGGAGGTGGTGAAACCTTGGCAGCCCTAACGCATAAAGAAAATCTTGCTAAGATTACTCACATCTCTACTGGTGGAGGCGCAATGCTTTCTTATATTGAGAAAGACTCACTTCCAGGAATTGATGCGCTCAATCATTCAGAAAGTCTTTAATCTGTCAGGCTTTTGGTAGCTCCCCCGTCATGCTGAGGTTTCTCTTCTCATCTATAAATACAGTATGCCAATTTCACCGGAAACCGAATTCACTCCCATCGAGGATCTCAAAGAGATAAGTAGTCCTCCTTCTCTCCGCCTACCTCTTTTTGGTGAGCTTGTTGAAGGAGTACCAGTAGATATTAATTTCATTCAAACTGAGGACTATTATGATAGTCAAGTAAATACTCCTGATGAGACATGTCCTGATGCTTAACTACTAATTGTTTTTTTGATAAAAAATGATTGAGACTCGCATACCATCGACTGAAAATCCGCCTGCTAGAAAAATCACTATTCCTACTCAGGAGGAAATCTACGCTCCTGATCTAGCCGAATTCTATCGTTCTCTTTCTCCTGACCAACCCCCTGAGGATCAGTCCCTTCCTCAAAGGCCACTATCTCTGAATTCACCTATCACTACAGCCATGTATCCTGTAGAACATATCGATCAAGCAAGGAGAGGAAAAAAATCAGCAGAAGATATTTATTCAGATACTTCGGATGAAGGGGAATTCCCCCCTACTACTCTCTTTACCCAAGAGGACCTCTAGCTAGATGGCTAGCTTTACTCTAAAAAAAACTTTATAATTGTTTTATGGTTAGTTTTATTAAAGATCTTCTTGATGTTCATGTCCTTGTTCAGGCATTTGGCTATCCTGGTATTACGGCTGTTATTTTTGCTGAAACAGGCCTAATGCTAGGATTTTTCCTGCCTGGAGATAGCCTACTTATTACTGCTGGAATCTTTGCTGCTAAAGGAGATCTTAATATCGTCACACTTTGCATACTCCTCTTTTTGGCAGCTACTATCGGTAATATTGTTGGTTATTTCTTTGGCCATAAAGTTGGAAAGAGACTCTTTCACAAGGAAGACTCTGTCCTCTTTAAAAAGAAATACGTTGAAAGCGCACAAGCTTTTTATAAGAGATATGGCGGTAAGGCAATCATTATTGCACGCTTCATGCCAATTATTAGAACATTTGCACCAATTGTCGCAGGAATTGCAGATATGGAATTTCGTACCTTCCTTCTCTTTAATATCATCGGGAGTCTATTGTGGGCAGTTGGATTATGTTTAGCAGGGTTTTATTTAGGAAGGTATATTCCTGACAAATATTTCGAGCCGGTTATATTTTTGGTTATTCTTATTTCTCTACTTCCTGCTATTTATCATGCACTCAAGTCGGAAGATACAAGAAAGACTCTTAAGAGCCTTCTCAAACGGTCAAAGTAATATTACTTACTCGTCAGCTCTCTTCTGGATTTAATGAAAAAGAATCCTACTACTACACAGGTAATACTTGGGGAGATCCATTCTGGAATATGAAAATCGAAAGCATCAAGTAACATAATTATGCCTAGACACAAAATCGAATACATTGCCCCATTTTTTAGATACTTATATTGCTTAATTCTCTCAATATTCCCTACTGTGAGCTGACGAAGTACAATGGCACCAATCCCATTTCCTAAAAGAATTAACGGCACAGATAAAGTAAAGGCAAAGGCTCCTAAGACTCCATCAATGGAAAACGTAGCATCAATAACCTCAAGATAGAGAATCTTACTCAGATCAGACATATTACTTTTCGTAAGATTCCTCTCAGCCTGCTCAGCCTGCTGACTAAAACCGTGAGTAATAAAAAATGCAGTCGAGCCAAGACATGCACTAAACGCCATCAAAGGATGGATCTTAAGCCCTGCATAGACAATTCCTGCAAGCAGCGTCGATACAATAGCATAGAACCATACTGATTGAGATCTAAAAAACCGCTCACCTTTTAAACCATAATTTTTAGGCTCCATAAATAACCAATGGAAGAAAAGGAAAACCAAAAAGACTCCTCCTCCTGTGAGAAGAATAGGCGATGAGTTGCTAATTGCCTGATGTACTCGAGGATCATTACTAAATGTTGCGGTAAGTGCACCAATCGGCCCGAGTGTAGGAGTGGTAGCCCAGATAATGGCCCATGGGAGTAATCCTCTCATTACAAAGACTGCAAACAAAAGCCCCCATACAAGGAACCACTTTCGTGCCTTTGCACCCATAGTCCCGAGAACTTCAGCATTAATGATAGCGTTATCAATACTGCTAATGATTTCAAATAGGCACAGACCTACAACGGTAAGAATAATAGAAAAAATTGGCATTAGACTCTTTATTATAGCAAAGAACTGCTACTTACTTATGAAGGTAAAATTACTATCCTTATCTTCATTAAGGGTTGTCTCCAAAGTAGCCTTTCCTCCCAAATCATTAACTCCTTTTGTTGTAGTGAAAAGACGTACAGCCAGAGGGTAATGAATAGTCAATTTATAGGGATCATTAAGAGTTCCCTGTTGTTTTATCGTGTGCAGAGCGTATGTCCATTTAGGGAGATCTACATTTATTTTATGTAAAAGAGTATAAGAGAGACTAACTGTTTTCGTCTTTCCAGCAGGAACATTGATGAATAATCCATACTGTGTATTATCTTCTGATTCTAAGGTATCGACTTCAACCCCTCCAGGAGGACGGAATGAGGAAGATAGATAACGATTCGGATCTGTCACTGCCTCTTCTATCGGCACTTTCTTGTGATCAAGGGAAATATCCGTTAACGTTGTTCCCTGCGGTACGATAAGACGTAGGTACGCTTTATAATCTCCCCCAAATGGAGTCTTCTCTGAACTTTGGTTCGCGTAAGTCACTGTAGTTACACCACGCACCACTCCCTCCCCATCAATTGTTATATCCTGATCAATATTCCGCTTGAGATAGTAATTACTTTTATTTTGTCCAATATTGGCCTCGTTAATTCCCACACTGTCTAAGAATACTGTAGGGGTCACTAGCCTTTTTTCTTGGAGAGTACCGGAAAGATTATTAACAGCAAAGAGCTTTTGGATCGCAGGATCTGAAAAGGCGAAAAGGAGGTGTTTTTCTCCTATTGCAGTAGTGAGAAGGCTAACCATTTTTTGATAGGAAAAATTCCTCTTTTCAATTCTCTTCATCAGCTCAGCCTCTGCTGCACGGAGAAAATCCTTTTTCTGTGTTGAGCCCGGGAAGAAATTATCTTCTACCTGAGACTGCGTGAGAAGATAAAAATTATCTTTTGTTAACGTTTTCTTGTAATCAGGTAAGGTAAGCGGGCCTGTCGCCTCCAAAAGAGAACTTAAAAAACTAACATCAAGACCTATAACACCATTCACATTCTCCCCTGTCTCAAGCTTAAGAAAAGAGGCAGCACTTGAGGCACTTTTGACAAAATCCGGATCGAAGTTACTATCCCGCAAAAACCAATGAGGAGCACCCATATACCTTCTTAATCCGAATGGAGGCTCGATGTTTGCCTTTAATCTTCCATCAGCATCATAGACATCATTAATCTTTAGATCAATAATTTTGCCGTGGTCAACCTGTAAAAGTCCATATGACCCAATAAACCCTCCGCCAGGTCTAAGTTCAAAATTATTTTGAAAAAGGAGAAGGTATTGCTGTTTGCCTTCAAATCCCAAGAGCTTAGGGGAAGCATCTACCAGGTTTACTAGTAATCCAAGCGGTTTATCAAAAGAGGCTAAGGATTTCTTATAAGTGTCTGGTAACTCCCCCTCTGCCTCAATAGCCTGAAGACTCAAGGCAGCTTCTTTAAGAGTTCCTATCGCCAGCATAAAATCGTCTCTGCTTGCAGCTTGTGAAGACGTCAGGATCCTCTGAAGCTGTACACCTGCCTGAAGAAATTCTGTCGAAGCTTCAGCAATTTCTTTTCCTGAATGAACAAGACGCTGAAGAGGAGATACCTCCTTTGATAACCCCATCACACTCACAACTGCGTTTACTGTAGTAACAGTCTCGTCAGACAGTGTTAAGAACGTTACGGCTGATTGAGACGAATGAAGTGCCTCGGTAAGTTTTCCTTTCTCCGCATGTCCCTTCGCTTGCTTAAGGAGAATGCCTCCTCCGATTGCGGTTGTAATAGTAATTATAAAAGGGAGAGCCAGCAAGAAAAAAACGAGAGAAAAAATAAAAAAGACAGAGCGATAAGATGTCCTTGTCTTCCTTCCTCCTTGGTTCCTTTTATCCTTTTTAAGAGCAATACTTGGCTTTTTCACTGGTGGATTAAGATCCAGCTTAGCTAAGTCTTTTTCTAGATTATATTCATCCAAGGTCGGTACTGCTGAATGAGGCAGGAGGTAGTTAGGATGGGAACTGCCTTTAAGAAAATCTATCTGAAGCAGAGGATATTTTTTTTGAAGGATCCTCACAAATGACAACTCAGTCATCGGATGTACAGGCATAACGGCAAATATCTGCCTGTCCTCGGCAAGAGTGAAAAGAGCTGCTTCAATACCTTTTACCGTATCGGCGAGAGAGACTGGATATAATAAGTTCAGGCCATCATGCAAGAGCTCAACACGTCCCTGAGTCTTTGTACTCCATAAAAGATGGTTGACTGGAGTCTTATGTGACTCTCCTTCATCAAAAACATCTCCGATGACCACAACCTCCGAATGTTCATAGTGCGCAAAAAGTACTTCTGCCATTTTCTCTTTGTAGTAAAAGATCGAAGTTATTAGGATAAGTTTTGCCTGAGTCTCTTGAGCCTTCTTAATAAAAGAGGGGATAGCCTGCTCTAGCTCTAACTCACCTGTATAGAAAATAATTATTGTCGAAAAAGAATTATTTGGAATACGCGGAATCTTTTTATAGAAAGGGATAGCGATGACATTCTTACCTGGGTGGTCTTGACTACTGACAAAAACAGTAAGAGATAGAGAAGACAGTTTAGTAACTAATGCGCTTCCTAGTGTTCCTTTTTTATCAACAACAAGGATTGGTTTGAGAGAGGATTGAGACATAGGCAGTATGTCTATTGTACATCATCCTTATCTCTCTGAAGTTATTTTCTTTTCACGCTTGATTTACCATTTCGGGAAATTTTCACAGGCCGATGGCTCAAGCTTTTTTTCGCCTTCCTGTGTCCTGTGTCTTTTCTCAAATTTTTCGCTTCTTGTCTTGTGAAAGGTGATGTCTGAGCTAATAATAAACCGAGAGAAAATGAGAGAAGTAGTTGTCCTTGATGGAGTGTATAAAAATAATGATCAGTCAAAAAAAGGAGAAGGAGTGAAAAAAGGAGTACTGTTTTCCCTAGCTTTTGAGAAGAAGTGAGAATACGCCACATAAGATAAAACAAGAAAAGAAGCACCAGGGAACTTCCTACCAAACCTGTCTCACTCAACAACAGAAAATAGACAGAGTGGACAGGCTGGAAATACATAAGCGGAGTAGCCTGAGGAAGAAGGAGAGCAAGTGCCGGAAGAAAATTTTGTAGCCCGACTCCTGTTAGCATATGCGAATGAAAGAGCTCCCATGCTCTTATGAGTAAAAATTCTCGCAATGTAATTGCCTCGTCTGAAAAACTAAGAGCAGTAAACCGAAGATAAATGCCGGTCTGAAAAAGAAATCCCGCTATTCCAATAATTGAGGCTATCACTAGGCTGAAAAGGATTTTTCGGGAGAAAGCTTTTTTTATTAACCACACCACATACACAAAGGCTAAAACAACTATCCCTGTCCTGCTCATGGTTAGTAAGGTTGTCACCATTCCTAGAAAAAGGGCAATGATACTTAGCCATCTTCTATACCGGACCTCCATGCCCTGAGGAATAAAATAGAGAAGGTAAATGCTCATTACTACCATAAATCCTGCCAGGACATTAGGGTGAGGAAAGGTTGCATAAGGACGGAGAATAAGTGTCCCGTTTAGCGAAGCATTGGCTATACCGGGGGTAAGTGAAGTAAAACTTCTTTCCCCTAAGTAATACCATAAGCCTCCAACAGAGCTCTGATTGAGAAATTGCCAGATAGCCAACAGACTTATAAGTATTACTGAAGAGGAGATCAAAAATCGGATAGAAGATATCAGAGCCTGTTTACTAAAAAAACGGGCACAGACAAAACTCATACCTACTATTTCACATAATCGTAGAACACCAACCAGACTATTAAGAGGAGAGACCGATAGAAAGGAAAGATACCCAAAGGCGATAAGAAGTGCTGTACTAATACCTAATTTCCAGAGGGGAACAGTCCGCACAATAACAGGGAGCATTTCAATAAAGAGAAGGACTATAATGATATCTGAAAAGTAGAGAGTGGGGGAGAGGTAATCTACTCGTAATCCATTTAGACTACTAAAGGCTGGCCAGAAGTGACGGCCAAACTGAGAAGAAATACTAAATAAGAAAAGATAGAAGAGGGTACGCGTTGGGCTAGTCGCGAGGTTTGACAACCAAGACCCGATCTTTTCCTTCACCCATTGATTCGGAGGTAACTTCGTCATCATTCTGAAGGACCAAATGGACAACACGTCGCTCCCAAGATTTTAGAGAGGAAAGAGTATGAGCTCTTCCTTCTTGAAGGACTCTCTCTTTAGTCTGCTCTGCTAAGCGCTCCAAATATTCAGTACGGTTTTTCTTGTAATCCCCAACTTCCACTGATACTCGCACAAAACGGCCGATCTTTCGAGAAGAGATAAGAGAAATAAGCAGCTGCAAAGCCTCTAGGATCTCACCATGGTACCCAATAATAAGCCCACTTTCCTCTGTCTCTAGGATAATATCAGCTGTGTCCTCAGCAACGACTACGTCTGCGGTGCCAGAGACCTCTAGCTCATGAAGAAGTTTTTCTGTTACTTCCTGAATTATTTGTTGTTCGTTTGGTGACTTACTTGCCATGTAATTTCTTAGCCTTTCTCTTTTTAGTTGATGACTTCGGTAATGCAAGCGGAGAAGCAGGCTCCAGGGGAGCTGAACCTCTCTGCATTAAATACTGCTGTATGATACCAAAAACAGTGAAAGTAATCCAGTAGAAGGAGAGACCTGATGGGAACTGAAAGGAGAAGAAACCGATCATAAGAGGAAAGATATAGAGAGACTGAGTCTGGAAAGCACTAGCAAAATCAGTCATCGTATCTGATTTCTTTTGAGTTGGGGCCTTAGGAGCAGCAGCTGGCAGCATCATCTTGGATTGGATAAATTGAGTAACCGCTGTTAAGAGAGGAAGTATCAAAATGAGAACTCCTACAGTCCCTAATAATTGAGAGGGGGTTTTACCAAGGGGAATTCCAAAGAAATGAGTATCCCACATCTGAGAAAGCTTTAATGAATCAGTATAGATAAGATGATTAATACCGCCAACAGTGGTCTGCTTAACAGCTTCTTGCAAAACAGAATATAAACCCCAGATAATTGGGAGCTGAATAAGAACAGGAAGACATCCTGCTGCTGGGTTAATACCATACTTTTTATAAAGAGCCATCGTCTCTGCTTGCTGACGCTGAGTATCACCTTTATATTTTACCTTCAACGCACTTAGCTCCGGGGCTATTTCTTGCATTTTTTTTGAGGACTTTAACTGGGTTGCCATAAGAGGGAAGAGTGCCAGTCTAATAACCATGGTCAGCAGAATAATCGAGAAGCCAAATGGAGAAGGAATATGGAGATACACTAACAGCTGATAGATCACGACAAGCAGGTTGGTAATCGGCTGAACAAGAAGTGTTGTAAAAATACTACCCATAATGAATAAAAGGCTGACAGGCGACAAGTCGCTTTACTGTCAGCATTAGTCCGTATAGTATACCATACTCTTTAATAACTCTTCGGGCATAGGAAGAACAATTCTCCTCAAACCGGCAAATACTTGGAACTCCCAAGACTTGGAGAAGAAGAGGGGAGATGATAACCTGATAAAAACGGATGAGTAAATCAGCTATTCTTTTCATGGGTATGTTTAAAATATCGTTCCAGTTCAGACTCGATACTGTCTGGAAGATCTTCAAAAGCAGTAGTTACAATAAAAAGATAGTCTGATGATTTAGGAAAAAGAGCTATATGCTCTTGAATAAACTGCTGCAACAAACGTCGCATACGGTTACGCCTCACGGCTCTCTTGTCTATCTTTTTACTAATGATAATTCCAAAACGGGAATTCTCCTGAGTATTTGAAGCAATCTTAAGGAGAAAAATGGGACTTCTAAAAGTAAATCTGGAAGATATCCTCTTTCCATGAGGGAGACGATAGGCTGAGGGAAGCATGATAATTAGATAGTAAGACTCTTACGACCTTTTGCACGTCGACGCTCAATTACTTTGCGCCCCCCATGAGACTTCATAAGGGACAAGAAACCGTGTTTCCTTTGACGTTTTACTTTTTTAAGAGTAGCAAATTTTTCCATACTGGAGACATTATATCAGTTTTATCCTCATTTGGGAAGGCGGGTCAGCCGATATAAAAAGATCATCTTGACAGGAGTTATCCACATGAGTAGACTGACTACTATCTGCCTTTCCGGTCTCTACAGATCTCTGCTTTAGGGTTTCTATCACAATAATTATGGATAAAGAATTAACAGCTACTTGGAATGCCGTACTCTCAGAAATTAAAAAGAAGGTCTCAACAGGCAATTTTGTCATGTTTTTTAAAAGTACTGCACTCCTTTCGCTTGATGACAATATTGCAACCATCGCCACTCCTTCTCTTATGATCGCAGACTTACTCCAAAAACGCTTTAAGGCTGATATAAAGCTCCTGTTAGACAAGAACACTAAACGAGATAATGAAATAGTCTTTATCGTTAAAGCTATAAAACAAGAATCTAAGGATGAAGAAAGTCCTCTCTTTGCAGATTCTCATGAGAAAAAGGAAATCACAGCTGAGCCAGAAAAAATTAAGTCACAGCCCCTTGCTATCGGACACCTTCCCCGAGTCCGTCCCGAGTACACCTTTGCTACTTTTGCTGTCTCAGGCAGTAACCAGCTTGCTTTCACAGCTGCCTCGACAGTGGCTAAGCATATCGGCACATTTTATAACCCCCTTTTTCTCTATGGACCAGTTGGAGTAGGCAAGACACATCTCATGCATGCAATCGCTAACCAAGTCTATCTCCAAGCTCCTGATAAAAAGATCATCTATATTACGAGTGAAGAATTTACTAACGAAGTAGTTGAGGCAATCCGTACTAATTCAACCGCTCAAATGAAGAAGAGATTTCGCTCCGCAATTCTTCTTATTATTGACGATATCCAGTTTATTGAAGGTAAGGAGAAAGTCCAAGAAGAATTATTTCATACATTTAATATCCTTATTGATAACCATGCGCAAATCTGCCTCTCCTCAGATCGCCCGCCCCATGAGATAAAGAAGTTGGAAAAGCGTCTTTCTTCCCGCTTTGCTGGAGGATTAACTGTCGATATCGAGAAGCCTGATGTTGAGCTAAAGACTGCAATCCTCCAAATGAAAGCTGAGAAATTTGGTTATAGCCTACCAATTGAAGTCGCCACACTTCTGGCAGAGAGAGTAGAGGATACACGGAGCCTTGAGGGGTTGTTACTTCGCGTTATTACCCAAGCTACTACCACAGGGGGAGAGATCAATCTCGATCTAGCAGAAAAAGCTCTAGGGATTATGCGCGAAGAGAGGACTTCGCATATCCACGCTGAAGATGTAGTTAAGAGTGTCTGTGAGTTCTATGGAGTGAAAGCAACTCAACTCAAAGGACCAAAACGTGACGCAAGCCTTGTTAAAGCCCGACAGGTAGCGATGTATCTTCTCAAAGAGCAGCTAGGCCTCACCTATGTTGAAATAGGCAATCTCTTAGGAGGACGTGATCATACTACCATTATGCATGGTGTGGAAAAGATAGAAGGTCTTGTGGAAAACAAGGCTAAAATTGTTGATGATATCATGGGGATAACTAAAGCATTTGTTGGGTAAAACTTTCGGATAACTCCAATTTTTTATTTATCCCTAAGTTGTACCCAAAATCCTCCACTTATTATCAACATTTACTTAGGCATGTATCATTAAAAGATTTCTATTATTATAGAACTCTTATTGTAGCGCTTAAAAAAACAATCGCTTGTCTTTGGGGTCTTTTTACTACAAATAATCGTTATTATGGGGTAGTATATTCTTGCTTTTTTCCACTTTTCCCGATACACTACAACAACAACAAATAAATATATATGAAGGTAACAGTTCTTTCAGAAAATCTCCAAAAAAAAATAAGTTACCTCAATCATGCTATCTCTTCCAGAACAGATCTCCCTATTCTATTAAATATTCTTATAGAAGCACGTAATGGTATCTTACGAATTAGCAGTACTGACTTGGAGATTGGAATTCAGACGCAGATTGCAGCTGAGATAGAAGAAGAAGGAGCTACCACGATTCCTGCAAAAACGTTTTCTGAACTAATTAATTCACTGCCTAATGAAAAAATAACACTTACCACAACAGACAATGCTGTTACTATTGAGAGTAAAAAGACCAAGAGTTCGTTCCAGACAATTCCTGCCTCAGACTACCCTAAGCTCTATGAGGAAAAAGGGGAAACAATCGCTAAAGTTAATTTTACAGACCTTAAAAAAGATGCTTCAATGGTAGTTTTTTCTGCTAGCACTGATACCTCCCGTCCAGCTCTCTCAGGAATTTTAGTGAAAAAGGAAGGCAATGGGTTTTTGTTAGTAGGTACTGATGGCTATCGTCTTTCTTTAAAACATCACCTTGTCTCAGGAAGTGAGACAACAGCTAAAGACGAGGAGACCATTATTATTCCAGCTCGTGTCGTGAGAGAAATTCTTTCTATTCGAGACGACACAACAGATGTCCTCATCCATGTTGCTAAAGGAAGTAATCAAGTGATGTTTGAAATGGGGGAGACTATTCTTATTGGAAGATTAATTGAGGCAGAATTTCCCAATTATGAGAGAATTATCCCATCAGACCACAATTCTCGGATTTTCTTTGATCGAGAAGAACTCCTCAAGGCAGTAAAAATCTGTTCTATCTTTGCCAGGGAAGCTGCAAATATTATCAAGTTCTCTTTAAAACAAGATAAGTTGATTGTCTCATCCCAGACGCCTTCTCTTGGTGAGAATACTGTTGAGGTTGAAGGGAAATTAACAGGGGAGGAAAATGAAATAGCCTTTAATGCTCGCTACCTTTTAGATGTTCTTTCAGGTATTCCTCAAACAGAGTTATCCTTAGAGATGACAGGGCCATTAAATCCAGGAGTATTTAAGCTCAAAGATGACGCTTCTTATCTTCATCTGATTATGCCTATCAGGGTACAACAGTAGTTATGGGAGCCTCTTGAGGATACTCTGGGGCAGGCTGGATATAATCAGCATAGGTTTTCTCATAGGCAGCAAGGCTCATAGGGGTAAATCTTTGAACGACATATACAGTGTTGGTATTGTGATTGACGAAAAGAGTGAATCCGTCAGAGGCATAAATGTAGGCTGATATATATATCCCTAGAGGAGAGACACTCTTTAGAATCTTTTCCGGTTGGCCGAACTCTTTCTGGTAGACAGATACTTTAGGCGGGTAGCTGCCTGTCTTTTTGTTGAAAATATTAATACTTTCAAATATTACCACTCCATTTTTTGTTCTGATCTCATCTGTCTGCCCTATGGTATTGGAAGTAACAATGTAGCTTGTTATTTCCCCAAGCCTAGATTTACTGATAACATGATTTTTCTCCTGGATTTCCTTGTCAGTCGTTTTATTAATTACTGTCCTCTGAAGCGGTGTGAAGATAAACTGGCCATTTGGATCTCTGGTATAAGGAACGAGCGTGGGTGTGGGAATATTTTCAGGGGAGTTCTTATGGGAGGGACTAAAGAGGCTGCTAATTGCCATAATCATCACAATCACGGCAAGAAGAAAAGTTATTCCTAAAATGATAAGTACTGGCTTGTTGCTTCTCATTGTGCTTTCCCAACTCCTTTTTCAGCTGATGCTCTATGAAGAGAATGTCCTCCGCCAGCAAATGGGTTTGGTGCTCCATCTCCACATGTTAATTCTCCTTGGTCAGAATTGAGATAGAGAGCTATTGTATCAGCATGATCCTCTTTATTGGGAGTTTTTGAAGTAAATTTAGGGCATTCATTTCGAGAATACTTAGTTAATCCACCTTCTTGCGCAAAAGCACTGTCGTTGTCTATCAGATTCTGTTCCCCTCTACTGCTACAATGTTGCCAGACATGTGTTAGCTCATGAATTAGAATTGTCTGCATAAACCTCCCTGACCATTGGTTACTGAATTCAACATCAACATCTCCGTAATCTCCACTAGTCCCTGGACAGGAGAATTGTTGTGCGTAGTCCTCCCCCCAACTTTCTACCAATGTTCCTTTGATGTCCTGCAGGAATCCAGTGCAGTCAATTCTGTAAAATTCATCCCAAGCTAGAGCGACCTGATCATCAGGTATGTTAAGGGTGATCCCCCACTTATCAATAATAGCTTGTTTAACATTTGCTGGAAGAGGCGGAGCTGCCTGGCATGGACCGCCTGGTAATCCTCCACCGCTTCCATTTCCCTTATTACAATCTGCAGGGAGGGGAGGAGAAGGATCAGTAGGATTACCCACTTTCGTGATGACACATCCTGTATAGCTCGTTGAACCGCTTCCATTTCCTGAAGTGCTTGGGTTTGATGTCCCATCTAGTGGAGTAGCGTTGATGAGATCTGCTTTAAAGTCTTTCATCCAGCCTTCTCCTGGATCACCAGCTCCCCCACTTGAAACAGGCCAGAAGTCAAAATGACCCTGCACGTTTTCAGAAGGAATATTGTATGTTTGCATTAGTGTCTTAACGAGCCTTAATGCAGAGGTATATTGATTTGGGGGAGCGTCACTCTTACTCCCATAGTTGCCGGGTGCACCCATTTCAATGGAAATATGCTCCTTCATACCACCGACTGCTTGGGCATATTCAACTTGTGTCTTGCCCATGGCAACCATCTGGATAATTTTCCCATCCTGACCAATTCCGAAGTGTGATCCTACATGTCGACCACCTGACCCATCAGCAAAGTAAGAATAAATACCATCGATATCTAAATCACCGTGAGTTGTATGCATGATGATGTATTTTGGTGTAACACAGTTAGGGCTAGGCGCATATTCGCCATCTTTTTGTTCAGCACGGCCACAGTAGGAATAAGGGGTGTTAGCTACGCATTCAGCAGCAAGCGGGAGGAATTTTTCTGTAACGGTACTGATGTGGACGGGATCAGTAATACAAGGAGAAGAACTATCTGCAGCCAGAGCAACATTTTTTCTCACAAAGAAAAAGCCTATGGTTAAAGCGATGGTTAAAAAAATGAGTAAGTAAGACTTGTTCATTGCTGAGAAATGGGAATAAGACTTATGATAAGTCGGGTGATTTGGCCTGGATTAATAGTAAAAGATACTTTTTGGGCAAGATAGCCAGGCTTCGATACGAGAAGAGTATGTTGTCCTGAGGGGATGTCTTTGTAAATAAAAGGGAGCGTTTGATCGGGGATTCTAGGAAGGGAGCTGAGGTCTTTTGGCCCTTGTGTCTCGCCTATTGGTAGCGGATCGATCTTAGCAATCCCTCCTTTACTATTTGCATTGACCACAAGCGTTCCTTTCTCTGTAGCCTTACTGTTCTGGAATGTCTGAGGGGTTGCTTCAGGGTAGGATTTTTCTTGCTGGTTAAGCAGTACTGCCGATGTTAGAGTGGGAGATGGTCTGGTTGGGTTTTGGGTAGAGCTGGGTCTAAGGAATGAAGCAAGTGTAAAAAAGACTACTAACAGAGCGAGCACTCCCACAATTCCTGACAAGATTAGTTGAGGTGATAGCTTTCTATTTAAAAACATGAGCAGTTATTGGGCAAAAATTGCATATTCGATAGGATTGTTTTGCTGGTGTGTAATCGATGCAACCTGATTAATAATCGTTTGCTTCATTTGAGCAACTTGAGAGTCGATGGATTGGGAGTTATTGCTCTGAGGATAGAGATTAGCTACGAAAGATTTCTTATTGAGATCAAAATACAGAAAGTAACTATCTGTACGGATAGGAAATTTATTAAACCAAGGATAATTCTCATCGACATTTTTCCAATAATCTCCGTATGCTTTATCAGCAGCTGACTGGTAGGCAGGAAATGATGACGTAGGAATTCTTGTAGGGAAGACGGATGTGTGAGGGGCGCCATTAGGGAAAGAAGTTGGAGTAATAGAAGAAGAACCTTGTTGAGACGAAGAAGATTTTAAAAATGATAATGCTACAAGAATAATGAGAGGAAGAACAATGAGAATGAGTATTCCAGTAAGAATAAGAAGATACTTATTTGAGCGTACGTTCATATTGTTAGTATAGCAAATACAAGTTATACTCCTCCAAATCCTGTAACAGGATAGGACGTGTTGAGAACTTGCCAGTTAGAAATAGTAAAGGTATGAGATGTCTTGTTTGAATTAGATTCAAACGTAACTATACTGCCATTCCCATTACTATCAAGATCAATACTTTGAACAAGGCCTGTATGCTCTTTCCCTGTATAGGTGTCACGTACCGATTCCAAGAAGAAAGCATAGCCAGGTTTTACTTGTGGGAGAGCAGTCTTTCCAGTACTATCTGTATAGTTGACGTAGACATAGCCATTGCTTTTCTGTGCATTAAAAAATTTTGCCATTTCTACTACAGCGCCATGAGAACCAACCGAAAGTCCCTTATGACCTGCTAAGTTATAGGCATCAATTACTAGATAGGTACACCAGTAGAGATCGTCTTCACTATTCCCTGAGTTTTTAGTTGCACAGTAGCCTCCGTTACAAATATTTAACCCAGTACTATTATTATAATAATCCCACAAATTCGGTTTTAAACCAGCTGTTATTTGTTGTGCATATCCGAGTACTCCTGCTGCATCGCTAAATGATCCTGAAGATGAGGCACCGCTAGCAGTTCCTCCGCCTATTGCTTGAGCAGTAGCTTTATTGAGAACATAGGTATCTTTTTCAGTAGGCTTAAGCACAAGGTCTAAGGTATATGATCCACCTCCCACACCTCCTCCTCCACTGCTGCCTGCTTGCCCAGTATAGTTGTCAGCTATTTTCTTCATGCGATTGGAGAAGTTCTGCATATTTGGTGCGTAGTAGCTCGCACCTGAGCCGGGCCAGTTCTCCATAGTAGTCCTCCAGTCATCTCGACCGGCGATATCACCTGCGACCTCAAGTGCTATTGTTATAGCGCCGATTTTAGGGTCAAGGAGTAAGACAGCGATTGCCTGGCGAGAGTCTTGGTTGCCACTCTTTGCCTCTGAGACAAGGGTAGCAATAGACTTGGTAGGGAAGGTAGAGGGATTAGTGATTTTTCCACCAGAGTTGTTGATTACTTGTTGCCCAACTTGTTGGACCTTACTGGCATCATCTGCACCCCCATAGGCATGGTTGAAGTCCTCTTCTAAATGATCAATTGCCTGGATGACCTGCATGCCGTAACCTACCTGCCATCCTCCAGAGTACCAACCTCCAGGACAGCCTGCATTGATACTAGAGCCACTATCCTCACAGTTCCAAAAATAAGGGTCAGCTCCGGAATTTTCAATGGCCCCTATCCAGATAACAGATAAGAACGGGTCAACATACTTGGCATCGAATTTGGATGTGAGGTAGCTTTGGTTAGATGCCACAGCTGAACCGAGTGTATTGAGATTAGCTGCAACCTTCTCGTTATAATTAAAGTCACTATCAGGCTCTCCGTTAGGTGCTGGGAGATTATAAGGAGACTGGGTATATTTAGTAACGTCTACTCCCGCAGCTTTAGCCGTAATAATATGGTTGATAGTCTTTGCAATAGGACTCGGT
Organism: uncultured Gammaproteobacteria bacterium; assembly: GCA_964515545.1. Classification (GTDB taxonomy): domain Bacteria; phylum Patescibacteriota; class Microgenomatia; order Levybacterales; family UBA12049; genus JACROF01. Next base: position 67,941 of record CAZERI010000001.1, on the reverse strand, counting down.
AGGTGAGGCTGTTGAGTAGTGTAGTAGAGCTGAAGTGACAAGAACAAAAAGAGGAGAAGGACTCCGAGGATAAAGGCAGGGAATTGTTTTTCTTTTAGAGACTTCATAGCATTTAGTGAGGTCCTCCACCATTGGTAGCACTACATGAAGTGACGGGACCAAGAGGAACTGACTTATCAACTGGCTGCACATGGAGCGGTTCATAATTTCCGGAAGCGCCGATTGCCTTAAGTGCATCAACTCCTAAATCTATAATTGGTCCGCCATTGGGGATCTCAGCTCCTGGGCAAGAAGGACCCTGGTCTATGGTAATTACCACAACTGACTTGCCTGTTGCCGGATTAGTAACCTGCAGGTTGGTAAAGCAGCCATAGCGGTCTTTATCCGCTGCAAAGTACTTAACCTTTCGTTGACAGTCAGGTCCTGAGAGGCCATCACAAAGTCCAGGAGGATTGCCACACGCCCCAATACAATTATCATTCGGATCAGTAAAATCAGTCCCACAGCCAAATCCAGTAGCTTGATACCATCCGCTTGATATAGGATGGTCGCTGGCAATTCCGTTGCATGTCCAGTCACTCCAAGATGATTTTAAATCTGAGGGAGCAGCTGGTACATTACAACTGAGAGCTCCTCCTGTAGATGTCCCTGAAGATCCTCCTCCAGAAAGGGTCCATTTCACCGTTCTCACTTTTTTAGGATCTGTTGTAGGGTTACCAGAGGCATCAAGCGTCTGTGCATTCTGTCCAGCACTGACAAACTCCGTATTCGCGGGAAGCGGATCTGTGACTATAATTTGGTTAGGATTTCCGGTGTAGGAGACACTAAGTTTGTAGGGAATATTTTCATCATTCTTGACTTCGGCTGGAGCTGTCTTGGTGAGAGTGACTGAGACACCTTGAGGATTCTGATTTTGGAGAGCCAAATAAAGGAGAAGGATGATCAAAAGGAGAAGGATGATAGCTAACACTACCCATCCAGGTGGAGTAGAGAAAAATGCAATTATTCCACCTCCACTTGCAGCAGCACCAGTACCCGCAGCAGCACCACTTGCAGCTGCTCCTGTCGTCCCCGCAGCTGCGCCTCCTGCTGCAGCTCCACCCGCAGCAGCACCTGCACCTGCTGCTCCAGTTGTCCCTGCTGCAGCTCCGGCACCTGAGGCTGCAGCGCCTGTACTTCCTGCAGCCGTTCCTGCACTTGTAGCAGCAGCACCAGTACCAGTACTTCCCGCTACTCCAGTTCCTGCCGTGGCTCCTTCTCCAGCAGCAGCAGATCCTACTCCGGCTGTCGGAGCTGGTGTTCCTAAAGGAGGCTTAGGTGTCCCTCGCAGGTTTTTTAGGTTTTTAAGCTGGTCGTAGGTCTTTTTTGGAGAGGGACGAGACGAGTGGCTTTGTTCATGATCCTGATCATCAGGGTTATTAAGATCAGGTTGATCTTCTTGAGGGATATCATTTTCTGGTGGCAGAGTATCATCAACCATAGGCAGTAAGTAGCTCTATCTTAGCACAAATCATGGTTATTGAACCTGATTTGAAGGGGTAGGAATTCCATTTAAGGAAGGGTTGTTGGCTGGAGGCGGAGTCTCTCCTGATACGTTTGATGATGGAGGAGCAGCAGGCGTAGCAGGAGTTTCCGGTGCTGCTACAGGTACTGACTGATCAGGGACAGGTAGGGGTGGAGTCGTATTGTCTGGAATTCCATCAGGGAGAGTAGTTTCAGGCACGGGAGTCTGCACCTCTTGAGAGAGAGGCTGCTGATTATGGATAAGCTCCTCTGGGTTGGAAGTAATAAGATCATGTTCAAATGGGGCACCAAGTACCTTGAGTGCTACGTGATTTTGTCCGGCAAAGAAGAGTCCTTCTCCAATATCCGCAGAAAGGAGGAGTTCACGCTCGCCTTCTGATAAGTAAAAGGTTTCTCCCACTAAATCAACCTCAGCAGTTCCCTGCTTAAGAAGAATTTGGATAGATGAATTAGTAAGAACTGCTTTACCATAATCCGTTTTGAGGAAGTCTTCTACGTCTTGTGTCGCGGTAGTAAGTCCCAAGTAATATTTACGTGCTCTCTTGGCAATAGAGTAGACAAATGAAGCTGAGTCTTCAAACTTCATCATATACCACGCTTCGTCTAAAACGAGGAGTCGCTTTTTAAGAGATTTCTTAACCTTTGTCCAGACGAAATCAAGAATAATATGCATGGCAATAGGGCGTAACTCTTCCTCAAGATTTTTAATATTAAATACAGTTAAGGGATTTGTGATATCGAAATTTGAGGCTTGGTTAAAAATACCTGAGGCACTTCCTTTAATAAATTTTTCAAGCTGAAATGCCATTTCTTTACCTGCTTGAGTCTCCATACCGAGAAGAGTCTTATAAAGATCCTCAAGAAGTGGTGGAGTTAGTTTTTGAGTAGCAGGATCGGGGGTAATGCCTTTCTGATGATATGTCTCAACTAACGCTCTATCAAGGATTGCATCGTGTTCAGCATCTAAGGTTCCCATAATTAGTTTCATGAGTCCATGGAGAGAGAGAATCTTAAGCCCTAATTCATTTTCTCCTGGTTCATAGAGTTGAGAGAGATCAAAAGGATTAATTTTGATAGGGGAGGCAGATGAGAATTCTACGATCTCTCCACCTAATTCTCCCACCAATGTCTCATACTCACCTTCTGGATCTACCACAATAACCTCAGTTCCTAACATAAATTGACGCATGATCTCAAGCTTAATAAGATAAGATTTTCCGGCTCCAGATTTACCGAGTACTACCTCATTGGCGTTCTCTAGGGAGAAACGATCAAAGATAATAAGAGAGCCATTCTGCTGGTTGACTCCATACATCACGCCCTTATTTTGTGTCAGTACAGCGGATGTGAAAGGGAAAGTTGAGGCAAGGGAAGTAGTATCCATATTTCTGGTAATAAAAAGGCGATCCTGGGCCATAGGAATACTTGATTTAAAGCCCTCTTCCATCTGGAGTGTAGCTGTCTTGGCTGTGAGAAGAAGAGAGGCGAGAGTTGTCCGGAGTTGCTTGGTTGCTTCCTCTAACTCACCGACACTATCTGCTGAGAGGTTGATATAGAAGCTAAACTGAAAAAATCTCTCTACACCTTTTGCTAATTCTTCCTGGAGAGCCAGAGCGTCCTCAAGTGCTGCTTGGACAGTAGGATTAGCTGGTTTGCCATTCTCCTCATCAGACATAATGGTTGCTTCCATCTCAGCAATTTTACGCCGGAGATCTGAGAGAACATCCCCTGATTGAGTAGGATAACAAAACATGGAGATATCCAACGTATGGTCGTAGTCAATAATAGGCTGCAGCCAGTTTGGTGAGACAAAACGGGGATAGCCGACGATAAACAATGTCGAATAAAATTTCTCTCCCACCCTGATGTAACGGAAATCTACCTCAACTGAGGAAGGAGCAATGAGATCAACAAGTGACATCATGCCCTTCTCAAGTTTTTGAATACCATTTGCCTGAGGTGTAGAACTTTTTGTTGCTTTAACACTCGAGGCTGCTGTCGGTTGGGTGGAAGGCACAGCAGGTGTTCCAGTCTGGGCTGCTGGCTGAGGTACTGGCTGTTTTTTATTAAATAATCCCATATTAGGCAGGTTTTATTAAAGGCGTATTAATATCTGAATCAGCCTGGGTACCTTGGATAGGAGCATCATTAAAAATATCATAGAAGAGTTTAATGAGCTCTTCCTTCTCAAGTGTTTTGGCAGTCACAGCCAGCTTGCCAAGCTGTTGATGGACAGAATCAGCTTTGTTATATAACGCCTTCTGAGCTGCAGTGACAAATGCTTCTTTTTCGACTTCATTTCTAGCCACTTGTGATTTTACTCCGCTTAGGCCTGCCTCGAGAGAAGAAAATCCTATGACGACATAGAAGGCTTTATTTAAAACTACATTAACTTTTACCATCTCGCGGACAAAGTCACGATACATAGCGATGTGACGAGCCAGAAGATCATTTTTTGTTCCTAGTTCCTGCTCCTCGAGATCCTTTAAGTATGAGCTGATATCCATACGTTTGTTACGAATGATAATTTGGATAGGGAACGTAAGCGAATTGAGAAGAGAGGCATAGGCATAGATTTTAGCATCCTGTTCTTTTTTAGAAAGAAGGGCAAAGTTACTGGCAGTAATCTCAATAACAATGCCGGCAGTTCCTCCTGAGAAGAGAACGATATCATCAACGATATCAACAATCTCAGTGAATTTTTGGGTTGAATTGTGATTTTTCTGGGCAGATGTTTTCATAAAGATTTAGTTAAAAAGCTCTTTTCTTAGTTGCTCTCTGGCGTCATGAGAAATAATCTCAAGAGGCAGCATTATCTCTCCTTTCGCTTCAATTTGTACGACTTCAAATTGCTGCTTGCCTTTAGGGTCTTCAAATTCTACTGTATAGACTCCATTACTCAGGGGGGTGGCTGAGGCAAATTGGCCAAGACCATTTGTCTTAAATGCGCGGACGGGACTGCCGTCTTTATCACGAATCTCAACGAGAATTCCCGAGAGAACATTTCCCCTTGGATCTTTAACAATTCCTAGGACGATATTAGGAACATCAGGCACTGCAGGAAGTCCGATGCTGGATGCTTTGTCAGTGGGAACAACGCGTACATTTTGGGAATCCTGAGTAGCAGGCTTCTGAGAGGGTGTTTCTTGGTTTTGAGGAGGATTTACTGGCTGTTGTCCTTTCAGCTTTAAAAGTTCCTGTTCGAGCTGCTGCTTCTGTTGGAGCATGTCTTGGAGTTGTTTTTCCAGATCTCCGACATGGACATGCACCTCAGCAGTTGATTGGTGCTTCTCTTGAAGTGTTTGTTCTTCTTTTACCGCTAAGGCAAGTTCCTGTTTGATAGCTTCGGATTCTCTCTCCAGCTGATGCTCCATATCCTCAGGGGACTGGATCATCTTCACGCGGAGAGCTTCCTCGTCTGATAACTCGTGTCCGGCAGCTGCCTTTTGTTCAAAAAGAGAGACTAACTGCGGAGTAGCATTAGGGTTAAAGATAGCCGATAAGTACAGATCTTCTCTCTCATCTAATTTAGTGTGGGCACTTTTTGCTAAATGACTAAGAAACTCATTAAGTTTAACCTCGCGTTCAAACTGCTTATCTTCAGTTTTCTTTTTTTGAGAGGTAGTTTTTTTTTCGGGTTTGGGTGGTGTGAGAGAAATCATGGAAATAGCCAGCATGCCTCCCTCTTTATGGTACATATATTGAGTGGGGGCAAAGAGATCTCGAATGAAATTGGTAATCATAAGATCTAGTGGACGTCCCTCAACAGGAAGAAAGGCAAGGGCAGCCCCTAACCCTCCGCCTAAGACCATGATTACCAGCTTAAGGAGAATAAAAACAGGCAGATAGTAAAAGAGGACGGCAATGACTCCTCCAGCTGCTAAGTAGGCAAACTGCTTTACCGTCATATTGCCGATAAGCTTAAACTGAAATCCTGTTACATCTTGTGGGATAGGATGATTTTCCATAGACAGTGATCACACTAATAAGTAGTGATAATAACATGCTATAACGTGAAAAATCTGCTTTCAAGCCATTCAAAGTGTGTCAAAAGAGGATGTAAATAGTACCAATTTCTGTGAAAATTATCTCAGGGATTTCTTGAGTTCTTTGGATTCAACAGAGACGACTTGCCACATGATACCGAGGATGGCTCCCAGGCCTATAAGCCCGCCAGTGGCCATCCTTTCAGCCAATGCCTTTCTTTGGGCTTCTTTTTCTGCTTTTTCTTCGGGAGTATCAGTTGGATCATCAGCGAATTCGGGCATAGCAGCAAGCATTCCTTGGATATCTCCTTTACGCATAGCTTCAGCTAAGGCTTGACGCTGTTCAGGTGTTACTTTTCCTGTTCTAACGTTTTCGAAGTATTTGCTAAAGTCTAGCCCCGAAGCGACTTGTTCTTGGATGGATTGCATAGTTTCTAGGTACTTTTGCTTCTTAGTAAGTTGTTCTTTGAGTGCTTCATCGTCTGGGGTTTTGGCTAATTGCTCTTGAAGTTGTTGGAGTTCTTCAGATACCTTACTCGTTTCAGTAGCTAAGCCTTCTTGGCTAATGCCAAGAGTAGTCAGTACTTCAGCCATTTGCGATCCATCTGTTATAACATTCATCTTCTCAAGTGCTGCTCGAGCCTGTTGGAGTTGTGCCTGTTGTTCGGGGGGAATAGTCTCAGCTTGAGAGTCCAGAAGGCCGACAATATCTCCTGATGTGATGATCCCTTGCTCCTCAGAAACGTTAGTAATAAGTTCATTTATCTCTTCTGTCTTTTGTGATGTTAGCGCAGATTCGCCATCGCGGAGAATATCGTTGTGGAGATTGAGAAGCTGCTGCTCTGCGGGCGTAAAATCCTGGGCAATCACTGCTGCTTCAGAAAGATATTGTGCTTTTATGACCTCACTTACAGGGATGTCTCTCCCAAAGATTGTCCCTTCGTCGACAGCTTTGAATTGGCAGGAAAAATAGGATTGATTATCTGCTGTTGTGTGCCGTCCTGTAATCGAAAGAAGCTGACGTTTTACCCCTGAGCTGACCTCAATAAAGACAGGCTTACCCTCTGTAAAGGGAATGCTGTTATCCACCCCTTCAGCACCCTCGCTTGTATAGTCTCCCTCTTCTTTAGTAACTAAATTATGAAGTCCAATAAGTTTTTTTTCTCCCTCGCTCAGAGACTCGCCGGTTTCTAGCTTGGCAAGAGCAGCTTCTATTTTTCTATTTCGCAGAGTATCGGCTACATATCCTAACTCGCGTCTTTGTTGTTCAGAGCTTACATCTCTTTTCTTCTCTGAGGTGTCAGCTCCACCTTCAGGCGTATCGGTAGGGGATTCGTCAGGTGTCTCTGAAGAGGATCCTGTAGTAGGTGGAGATACCTCCTCCACTGGTGGTGTGATGGGTGTTTCGGCAGAGGTTTCCATAGGATCAATCTTACTTGAAAAGAGAGGTAACTTCAACTATGCTGATACTATATGGCTGATTTAGGTCATCTAGAAACAGCACAACCTAGTCGTCCCGCTGGCAAAAATGTCGCGGAGGGACAGACTATCTCAGTTCGTCGTGATGCTTTCCTTTTTGAGGATAATCCTGGCAATGAGCTGGATAAGAAAAAGCTAACTGGTAAAGATAATCTTACAAAATCGGAATACTCGGAAATAAGTGAAGTTGTCATTCAAAGACTACGAAAGCAACTTGATCAGTACATGGATAATTTAGCGAGGGTTCAGGAAAAAAATCCTGCTCTTTTAGATATCCCCGGGCATGAGGAGGAAAGACAAGCCTGGATTCTGATGGGTGATGAAAATGCTGATGTGCGTGCAGCAAAAATAGCTGATTTCTTAGGCAGTACCAACGGTCTCAAATTTGCGGATGGTCTTTTGCAGCAGCTTGGTAGTCGTAAGCTGCAAGTCGTAGGAGCATATGCTACAACGAATAGACCTGGGGAGCGAGATGACGTCGTTGATCCAGGAGTATACAGGCAGGGAAAAGATCAGGGGCAAGGGGCTGCTAACCGCGCTTGGCATGGCACTCTTCGACCGAAGCTGCATGAAATTGGGCCAGAAGAGCATTTGGGTAAATTCCGAGCAGTGGTGGGAACATTAGCTGGCTCTGCGATGGCTGGAGCAGATATTGGGGGAAAAGCTGATGGACTCCGTGGTTTTGTAGTAGGAGGAGGAGTGGGTTTTGCTGCAGGAGTTGCAGGGTTGGTTGGAGGTAATGAGACAGGAAAGTTATTTAGGACGGGTAAGACCCTTGAGATTAAAAGATCAGTTGATGCCTTAGCTGCTCTTCAGACTAATGCCGATGAGGTAGAGTACTTCAAGATCATGTATAACATCGATCTTACTAAGTTTAATGTCGATGTAGCGAATCAAACAGTGGAACCCAACGGAGATAAACAGTATGTGAGTCGCTTGAGAGATGAAGGACTCCAGGCATTAGAACTCCGCAGAGATTTATACAAAGACTTAGGCGTACCGGAAGACCGATTAGACACCATGCCTGAGTTAAATCTTTTTGAGAATACAACACTGGGCGGATTTGAACAATCCTCTTCGCTGGTAGGTAAAGATATCATCGATGCGTATTATGAAGGCGGGTATGATCCAGCTGCTCATACTCTTGCAGAGAATCAGGATCGGATGACTAAAGCTCGATCTAAAGTAATGACGAAATATGCCAAGGAGAATATTAGAAATGAAGCGGATATAAAAACCAGATCCAAAGATCGTCCGGTAGCTACTTTGAGGACTAGACTGAGTGAATATAATGGGGATGCCTCACGTGTACTTGAGCGGAGGATGAAGCAGGAGAATGAGCGGAGGCAGACTCTGGCAGGCGAGAGAGATGGAAGGCAGGCAGAGCTTGATCGGTTTAAAGCTAGCGACGAAGCATTAAAGACTTTGAAGGAGACGGTTGATAAATTGGAGAAGCCTCCCTATGGACTTACCACCATTCCACCTAATCCCACCAGTGGACAGGTCAATGCAGCTGTAACTGTCGAAATAACGACAATTAATACCTCATTAAGAGATAGAACAGCTACTCCTAATACAGGAAAAGAAGTCGAGTTAGAGACTGCAAAAAATAACTACAACCGGGAACTTGAGGCTGAGCGGACACGACGTCTAGCTGCTACAAGAGCGGCTCTTGGTCCTTCTGACAAACTGACTCCTGACATACAAAACGATATAAAGCAAGAAGCTGCTGATCATGCCAACTCAGTGTATGGAGATGAGATACGGAGGCTCGAGGAAGAGATAGCCGAGCTTAAGAGTAAAAGAGAGGGGTTACAGGGGCTAGATGATACCTTTAGAGATACAACCAAAACATTTGAGGAGGCTCAGAGAGAACTCCTGGTGCAAGCTCCTAAAGAGCTTGTAGCCACTCGTCTATCCTATGAGACTTTGCGCCGGACGACAGGTGCGACGATTACTGATGCCCTTTTAGAATCACAGACTGTTGATCAGCTCATCATTATGGCTGTAGCTCCACCATATTCTTTTCCTAACAGCACACCTGATGAGAAGGCTGCTCTCCGAAAGATGATAATTCAGGCTAAGTCTGAGCTTAAGGCAAGACGGGAGGAGATAGTTGACCCAAGTCCCAGAGATCAGCGCCTGGCTTTAGCCGAGATTGTGGCAGGATTACGGATTACGTTAGATGATCTGCTTAATACAAAGTCAGATGCCGAGCTTATTCATATTCTTTCTACGGATGCAGCCTATGCTGTATTAAGAGCAAGATTGGCTAGAAGGGGAAGTGACGTAAGGGCTGAGCTGGCTCTTGCTAAACCAGAAGCAGCTCGGATGCTTCGCAATAGGTATCGGGCAGGACTTGAAGAAGGAATTAAAGATGATGATAAGCAGATAGAAGCAATAGATACTAAAGCTAAAGATCTTGCACCTACTCTGAGTGCTGAGAAGGTACAGCTCCAGCTTTCTCTTGACATGATTGAGAGACAGGAGTCACTCTTTATCGCCTCTCAGGAGATCACCCATGAGGCAGCAGCAAGAGATAAAGTTACCAACCTTGCCCGATATGCAGCAGCTGATAGGGCAATACTTTCACAAAGCGAGCAAGACCTGGTTGATAAGAAGCATCCCCCAAAGGGATATTTTGAACTCATGGATCTTTTCTTTGATTACCGCAGCCGTTCAGATCGAAATAGAAGTGAGTACTTCAGTCAGATATCGACAGTGTTACCTCCAGATAAGCTGGCTCGGTTATTAAATCAGAGCCTCAACTTAGGTGTTAGAAATAGTCTGCCTGCTGTCTTTACAGAGATGAATACACGAATAGAAAGAGGAACACTTGATCGAAGGCATCTTCGCGTAGGATTTGCTGCTATTATGGATAGATTGCAGGAGGAGGCGCTGGCTTTATCGTAATATGGAATTAACGACTAAAAATATTATAAAGATTCTCCCTTTTGATAATGAATTTAAGGAAAGCCTGATGGGTTCATTTGATAATCTTGATCCTGATCAGAAGTTCTCAATAGAGCGCGTTATTTGGGACTTATATGATGGATTATATGAGCTAAAACTCCAAGAGAATATTCGTCTTGAAATGGAGAAGAGTAATGATAAAGACAACCCTTTAACAAAAGATTTCTATAAAAAAGTTAAAGAGAAGACAGAGCAGGATCTGCTTAGCGAATTTGTAGATACTACTATCTCAGTAGATTTATCTGATGCTAGATCTAAGATAGATCAAATTTTGCAAAAAAAGTCTCCAGCTACTCACTAATCTCCACAGCTGGATAAATATATGGATAGCAATCTCAAGCTCGAAGATATCATCAAGACACTTCCTTTTGATACCCTTTATAAGGCAGATCTCCTGAGAGTACTGCCTACCCTTGACCTGGAACGATCAGCAGCCATTGAGGCAATTATCCGAGGTCTTTATGACTCGATTTTCTCACTTCACTATCAACGCAATGTGCAGATGGCTATAGACAAGCTTCCTCCTGAGACGAATGTCGATGAAGCCTTTTATAAAACTATAAAAGAGCAGACAAAGATGGAAATGGAGAAGTTGGAGCACACAGTGATAGGAGATCCTCAGACTAATCTTTCAAGTATTCGTGGACAATTACAGCAGGTAATGACTGAAAAGCAGGTAGCTAATAGCTAAGCTATGGAAGATATTAGTTACAGGTATTTGTAGATGAGTCCCAAGATCCTCCGGCCCTTGAACATTCAAGTGGATCGCTACTATGGTCTCCGCCGTCCCCATTAATAGTTGGCAAGGAAAGCTTTTGCAGGGAGAAGCCAGGGACAAAGATAGGCACAACGATATTGATGATAAAGTAGGACAGGAAAACAAAGATAAGCCCCACAATAGCAGCGACGATTGCCTGACGGGCAGCATCCACTTTAGCTTTGTCACCACCTGAGAGGACCCATTTGATACCACCCCAGATAAGATAAGCAAGAGCGAGGATAATAGCAACGATAAAGACAATAGTGATGATATTGCCAAACGTATTACCAGAGAAACTGAGGTTACAAAGTCCGCTAAAGTTCGCCCCTCCAGTACTGGTAGGACAAATCCCAGCTAGAGCAGGCAGAGGCAGTATGCCAGAAAGGATACCAATAAAGCCGGAGAATCCAATAAAGGATAATGCTTTCTTAAGCATGAGTCCATGATAGGTGGAGGCAGAGGGGCTTGTCAAGTAACCTAGCTCTTATTTACAGTCCTGGAAGCTACTTAGTGTCTTTATACATTCAAAGCCAGTAAGAGTGGCTATGGTATTTATGATAAAGAATGAGAGGAAGATAAGGATAAGCCCAATAAGAGCATAGGTTATCGTCTGGCGGGCTCCCTGGACTTGCTTTTGGTCGCCTTGGGATCTCAGAAGCTTGAATCCACCCCAGATAAGGAAAATAAGCGCAGTTACTCCTCCTAATAGCAAAGCAGCTGAAACGATGTTTTGAAAAAGAGGGAAAACACACTGGATAGTAGGAATTGTATTGTCAGGCCCTGCTAGACAGCCTTCCCAATCATGAAACATATATTAATAGTAACAAATACAAAAAGAATAACAAGACAAAAGATTTCTCAGAAGATTACTGCTGCTGGTTGATAGTAGGGAGAGAAAGGGTTTGTAGGCTAAAATTAGGGACAAAGATAGGGACAACGATATTAATGATAAAGTAGGCCAAAAAGACGATTACAAGCCCTACAATAGCAGCGACGATTGCCTGACGGGCAGCATCCACTTTAGCTTTGTCACCACCTGAGAGGACCCATTTGATACCACCCCAGATAAGATAAGCAAGAGCGAGGATAATAGCAACGATAAAGACAATAGTGATGATATTGCCAAACGTACCGTTAAAGTTAAGATTACAGAGTACACTAAAGTCTCCGCCTGATTTTCTAGGACAAAGATCATATGTAGCTGCAGAAGCAAGCATCGGCACAGCAGTAGAAGCAGCAAAAGCAAGAGCTGTAAGACCTGTGGTAGATTTCAATTTGTTTAACATATATCTATATTAGGCAGAGTCTAAAAGAGTTGTCAATAGGCAAATTTACTGGGGTAAAGTAGTGACAGAAGGAACGTTGAAGAAGTACGTGATGAGGTTGATGATAAGGAAAGAAAGGAAAATAAAAATAAGCCCTACCACAGCATAAATAAGCGTATTGCGGGCGCTTTGAACTTTGGTTTTATCTCCTCCTGACATAATCCATCTGATACTCCCCCAGATGATAAAAGCAAGGGCTAGGAGGATGGCAACGACAAAGATAAGCAGAAGGATACTTGAGCCGATATCATAGGCTTTTGGCAGGCCTCCTGTAGGGATTCCATTAGGGGCCTCAATAGGGGTAGTCCCAATAGTAAGTGCTAGTAAGTCTTTCATGCGCCGAATCCAGGTATATGGAGTATATCAACACCTATAGTCTGGAGGACAATGAGGGAGAAGATGAGAAAGAGGAGGCCAACAACAGCAGAGGTTAGTCTATCTTGCGCTTCTTTTACTTTCTCAGCATTTCCTTGGGAGAAGAGGAGGATATAGCCAGAACGAATGACAATGTAGAGTATGATAATGCCTGAGATACTAAGAAGGACAGAAAAAATAGTCTTAGTAAATTCTGAGAGTTGGATTGGGAGCGGGCCGATAGCCGTATTTACAGAGGTACATTCTCCGACGTCGTTGGTCTCTCCGCAAGCAGGAGAGGGAGCAGCAATTGCTGTAAACTCCCCATTCCCAATAATAAAATCAAGGTCGGCAGAGTGATGAGGGTCATCAGCCTCATTTCGGCAGTCATATGGCCAGCAGGGGCTGGTCCCTTTGTTGGATGTATAAAGTCTGAATTGATATGCCCCATCAGGGAGACCTTTATCAAAAGTTACAGTATAAGTATCATTATTGGACTTAAAGAGGTCATATAATTGCTCAGTATGGTGAGCTGTCCCTCCGAGAGTGACTGAAGCGGGATTTTTGCCTCCATCATCTACTCCACTACTACAATCCCCCCCCAGGAGAGCGTCCCTATTTCCAGGATCAAGATATTTATCAGCGTTCACATCTTTTATTTCGATAAAGTAGCATTGCCCATCACTTTCCATACCATGAACAATGATGGTGAAGGGGGTATCAGCAGCGATAGGAAGAGGAGGATCAATTTCTGTTCTTTCCTCACCTGGCTTATCTATTGTTACAGAGACAGTATTTGACCTTCTGCCGGTTGCCTGGCAGGTAGCAGTAACTGAAAAAGCTTCACCGCCTTGTCCCTCCAATGTCTTTTCAAAAGTTGCCTTACCATCTTTGACATCTTTTGTTGAGGTATCAGATCCATAAGCAAAATCAATCTTTGATCCATCAGGGCAACCACTTGCGGTAAATGAAACTTTTGTCCCAGTAGTCACCGAAGTTTGACTAGCCTCCAGAGTTACACCAGTTGGACTATATAATACAACGAGAGTAGTAGATGCAGTATTAGGTCCTGCAAGAGAGAGTGTATAGGTATCCTGAAGTGATGCTTGAGGAACAGGGATATTAACTACTGTTGCGGGCTGTGGGAATACAGAGACCAGATAATTGACATCAACAACAAACTTACCGTCTGAACAGTCTTTATCATTAAAGGCAAAGATGTCATCTCCTGAAGGACTGGAGCAGATAGCCTTGCTCTTCTCCTTATCGCCGTTGACAAATACTGAGAAGTGCTTATCATCCATTCCGCCAGCGTTTCGGTGGATAGTAATAGTAGCTTTTTGTTGAGAAAATGCCTTAGGGAGATTGCCTAGAGTAATTGTTCCCTTTTTGCCCCATACAGCTCCTGATGCAGATAGGTTGATTTTTGCAACATCGGAAGGTTGATTAAGGGTTAGAGGTATGACTTGGCTATAAGGTCCTCCATTTGTCTTGCGTACAAAATAATAATAGGTTGTAGGGAAGGAGTCGGGGGTTAGTGAGCCTGTTTGGAAATCTTGCTGAATCGTAACTTGGGTATCAGGAGCGTATCTTTTATTAAAATAGCATTTGAGATTGCTAAAATTTTGAGTTTCTGAATTCTGCAATTTACAACCATCTCCACCAATAAGATAACGGATTGTGTCAAGATCTGTACCACTACCGTCAGATGATGTATTTATGACAAACTCTACGTCGCTGACAACCTTATTATTATCAAACAGGGGGAAGGTCGACGTGAGTGTAGCATTGTCGCCTACTGTGACTGAATCTGCTTCTGCAATAGTAGAGTTAGTAAGATAAATAATGCTAAAGAAAAGGGAGACCAATAAAAGTAGAACTTTGCGCATATATTCATAGTAGATAGCTTGAGATTACTTTGCAAGTTGGTTTGAACATCCTAGGAGGATGCCATACAATAGTTATGTATGGAAGTAAAATACTTCGAGTCACTTTATCCTGAGGAAAGCTGGGATAACGAACTTGAAAAGACAGTTAGCTTTATTAAAGAAGGGAATTCCTCTCAACTCATTGGCCTGCCTGGGGTGGGAAGATCAAATATATTAGGACTTTTGGCTTATAACAAGGCAGTAAGGCTGAGGCATTTCCCTAAATATCATGGCATCGTCCATTTTGTCATGATTAACTTTTCTGAAGTAAGACAAAGATCATATCCTGATATCTTGAAGTATATTTTTTTGTGTCTTTTAAATTCTCTTCGCGAGCGGGAGATGAGTGAAGAATATGAAAAAACAGACGCTCTTTTCAAAGATGCTCTTTCCTATAACGATGAGCTGGTCTATGCTCAGTATCTCAAAAATACGATTGAGTATTTGGCAATTGAAAAAAAGTTAACAGTAATTTTTCTCTGCCAGAATTTCGATGATTATATTCCTCAGGTAAATGACCGTTTTTTTATCCTCCTCCGCTCACTTCAAGATAAGGCTAAGTATCGTTTTGCAGCTATTTTTTCAGTTGCAAGACCACTTGAGGAGACGCTTGAACCACAGATCATATCTATTTTTAGTGACTTTGTAGTAGGACATACTATTTATCTTCCGCTACTAGACAGAGAGAGTAGTGAATTTCGGATTAGCTATCTGGAGAAGTTAGTGGGTAAGAAAGTTCCCCAGCGAGTAAAGGAAGAGTTGATATATGTAACAGGAGGACATATGAGGCTTTTAATTGTTTCGCTTGAAGCACTCATCACCCTTTCGGAGATGCCGGATAATATATCTAAATTCTTACTCAATCAAAAAACACTTCAGACAGCACTTATCAGTCTTTGGCAGGAATTAAGTCCTTCGGAGCAGGCCAGCATCATGGCTGGTGATTTTAGTACTAATCCTTACTTAGAAGCAGTAGGTCTTGTAAAGGCTAATACGCTTTGCCTCCCTCTTTTTAAAGATGCCATAGAGGCAGGGCTATTCAGCCAAAATCAGGCTAAGTTCGTCTATGATGAGGCTACCAATACCATTAAGCGGGGAGAGGTAGTGTTCTCAGATGATCTAACGAAGGGGGAATTTAGACTTTTCCGTTATCTGCTCCAGCACGTCGGAGAGGTAGTAGACAGAGAGACTATCATCCATATCGTTTGGAAAGAAGATAAATCAAGTGAAGGGATTTCAGATCAGGCGATAGATCAGCTTCTTTTTAGACTAAGAAGAAAAATAGAAAGTAACCCCACTCATCCTCATTTTCTCCATACTCTTAAAGGAAGAGGCGTAAAATTTAGTCAGTAAAGGCGCTCTAAAAGGATTTTATAAGGATTTTCTCAAGGACTAGGATGCTTCTGGCCATATACTCTGGCCATGAAAGAATATAGACCTCACAACTTTGTCCCAGGGGAGGGGGATGCGTTGACTTCACAGCCTCATAGATCGTATGCTAGTGGTACAGGAGAATTTATGGCATCAAGTAGTCCTACACCAGAGATTCCCGCATGGGAAATTGATGAATTAACAGGCGCAGCACCGTCTACTCCACAGCCAGCTACGGAGAATATGAGGCAGATGCTTGATGTGATCATGAGTCAGGAGAGAGCTGCTCAGGAAGCAAACCTTGGTCGTGAACTTACTCCTCAGGAACAAGCACTCCTAAGAAATAGAATTCTTCAAAGTCTTGTAGAACCCCGCTTAGAAAATCCTGCTTCTTCTGGAGCACAATCTCCTGAGTCTCTCCATAGACAGTTTATAGACCCAAGAAGAGCATTAGCAGATGATGATGAATTAACCTCAAAAGAACGTAAGGAGCTAAACAAATCTTACAGGCAGCCAAATACTATTAATGAGCTGGTACGTTCAATTGCTGAGTATGAGCCGGAGTTCCAGGACAAGTTCCCGCTTTTTAAAAAAGAAGGCACTTATATAGATGAGGATGGAAAAGAACGTGAAAGAACAGTCATTAATGAAGCTAATTTCCTGCGCTGGATTCGTAAGCGTATGGTCTTTTTTGAGGGAGAGGATGGCCCAGATACTCCAGTCAACTACTTTGCTAAAGTAGGTATCCCTTTTGGTAATAGACATATTCACATGAGTCAGATCCTCGAAGATGATGAGAAGTTCTTTACTGATCAGGATGGAGCAGTTCATGCCGAGCTTGCCCAACAAATTCGTCGTGAATTATTCGTCCGTATGATCGTACGCGGTCGTGATATTACCTACCGAACAGGTGGAAAGGGTATGAGTGATGAGGGCGGAATAGACGGAGTGATGCAGTCTATTTTCAAAGACAACAATATGACTCGTAATACTTGGAATGGGAAAAGTATGTGGCATTGGCTTTTGGAAATGCCAATGGAGGCTAAAGCCAAACTTGATCCACCGCTTCATGAAGGAGAGACTCTCCAAGCCCATCAGGGACATGAAGGCGAGGGGCATCATGAGCACAGAAAATATGTAAGAGATTATAAGAAGCAGGATACCCGAATGGGACAAAGTATCGCTACGGCTATCGCTGCATATTATCACTTAGCAGATTATGAAAAGCTTCAAGAGATGATAGGCGGGAATTCAGACTTCTTTACCCGAAAAGGCTTTGAAAGAGTGCGTTCACATTTGGCTGGTAAGGAAAATGAATCTAATAGATTTTCAGGAGAAAGTCTCGGTCACCTGGAGGAAAAATATATCTCTAATGCGAATTTAGATACGATATTCGGCCCTGACGGCAAAGTAAAAAATAGAGAAGCATTCATTAAGTATATGAATATCTTCCCTCAAGCTCAGGTAGATCCTCGTGTAAGAGGAATGGTACGGGGACTGATCCAAGACGCTATCGGTCATAAGTATCACATGTATCTGAGGGGTAAAGATGGGGAATACCTCCGTGAGAATGGAGGCTTTGTGATGGATACAGACACCACTGAGATGGCAGAAGACTATGCATTTTTGACAACTCGCTGGACAGGAATTGCAACTCGTAACGATTTAGGAGGAACTGCTTATGATGCTCAAGCGAAATGGCTTCGTTTCCAAAATTACCGGAAAAAATTAGCTGGCCCTAGCAAGGGTGGGATGTTTGGGAACATGTACAATGTCGGCCTCATTAAGACGTTGGGAGTAAATTACCTGGATTCGATTCGTAATCAGGATGGGAAGCTAGTTCGCGAAATTATTGAAGATTTAGCCCGTATTACTCCTCCAGCACTTGAAATTGATGAGAGAAATGGTATGGGAACTCTTACAGAGGCTGAAGAGCGAAAGGTTGAGGAAGAGACTGCTGAATCCAGACGTATCCTTAGTGAATTGACATTCCCTGATCTGAGTGAAGTCAACCTTTACAACAATGGTATTTTTCGCTGGGTACAGGAATATAAGTCCTTCATCGGAGCAGATGAGTTGCATTTGGATAAAATAGTTGAACAGGCTCGATTTGGAGGGATACTCTACGATCCAGCATCTTTTGGTCAAAAAATTCAGGAAGGATTCCTTAAGCCTCTCCGTTATGGATATCAGGGGTGGCCTAATCTTTATAGCAAGCAAGTCAGAGATATCGTTGAGTATGATCCTAAGATCCATCAAGGTCTTCCTCAGGTTGATGTGAATGGTACGCCTCATGTATTTGCAGATATGTCACTTGCTGATTCTATGTTCGGACATGAGCTTATTGATCGGGAGCAGTTCTGGATGCGTCTGCCTCAGTATGATAAGGATGGTAAGGAAATAAAGGATAAAGATGGGAATCCGACAGGGAAAGTCCTCAATCATGTCGTAGATCCACGTCTAATAGACACAGATAAAGGAAGAATTCAGATGTTCAAACAAATAGCCTTAGGAAGAGTAGCAGCAGATATTTATTCTCATATCGACCACAATAGCCCCTATCCTAAATGGGATGGAGCGACTATAGAGGCTGTTATCAGGGCGCTTGAAATCATACCAGGAGATCTTTTAGTAGATGAAAATGATCTCAAAAATACCGTGATCCCAGGACGCTTCTTTACGAGAGAAGATATTAAGTGGCTTCGCAGTATCGCCAATGTTGGTGAGGTGCGACGTGGCTTTAGAGATGGAGGAATAGCTGTTGCTAAAACGACGGCAAGTACAGGGAAGAACTTCTTTAAAGCCCTCTTAAAAAGTCTTAAATAAGCCTATCTACTCCTTAAGCGGTGACTTCTTCGTAGTTGTGATCACTTAGCCAGCGATTAAAGTCTGATCGACTCAGATACTTGGTAGTAATGCCAGTTGATGTAGGGGTCTCTACTTTATAGCTAGTACCTGATTTTTGGGCAAATACTGTACCAGTTCCATCTTCAAACTTAAGATCATTTCCAAACCACTTGACTTTTAAGCGGGCAATAGGAGAGTTATCTCCTGCTCCCGGCGTAGCTCCTCCGACTGGAGGAGATTCTGTAGGAGGTGAAGACGTGTGTCCAGTGGCAGATGTACCCGAAGCTCCTGATGGAGTATGGGTAGTACCGCTAGAAGCTGCTCCTCCATGTCCGCCTGTAGAAGTTCCTCCGTGAGGATGACTTCCCGTAGAAGGTGCTGGAGAACCCCCTGCGCCAGGGGTAGCAGCATTGGCGTGCTGATTAGGATTATTATTCGTGGCTTGATTAGCCTGGTGAGACGACTGCCTCTGATAGTAATGCTTATCCATAAACTCGGTAAATGCCTCGGTACGGTCTCTCCCGTTATAAAGTGCTTGATGTTGTGCATACTGTTCAGCTTGCTGTCTAATATTTCCTCTGTCTTCATTAATGAGTCTTCGCTTACGATCATCAAAATCTCGTCGGGTTCGATAATACCAGCTCATAGGGCGTTTATTCCCCATGGCAGATTGGGGACCCATTTTATTTGTCCAGATACGTCCCGCAATAAGTCTTCCAACTTGAGGATTGCCATTCTTATCCTTACCGAAGAGTCCGCTTCCTACTCCTCCAAGTGCTTGCGCAGGGCCGACTCCACGGCCAAATCCGCCGACAATTGCTGATGAGACTCTACTATTACTCTTAATCTGCAAAGCTTCTTTAATCATTTCAAGTGCTTCGGGCAAGATCATAATAAGACCAAAAGCGACAAGAACCCCTAAATTGCCTGATGTGCCAGGTACGCCAATTAATGGAGGGAAAAACGTATCGGTGGTATTTGAGGGATCTTTCAGTCCAGGATTGAGAGCAAAAGCTAAAGCAAGGAAAATAAGTATAGCACTGGCAGGGAAGAGGAGAAGGTAGCCGGTAATATGGCGGAACCACTTGCCAAATCCCATTTTTCCACCAGGAAGTATACCAACCAAAATTTGAAGGGGTGCGGTGATAACATCAAGGATGATATACACATATGCTTTCACTAACGTTATCCATAGTCTAATAAGGGCTACAAAAATGGCGATAAGGACGATAAGAAATGCAACAATACTTATAAGCCAGGTTAGAAAGCTGTAAATTCCTTTTTGGATACAGTCTCCAATACTTCCACTTCCTCCTAAAATCCCAATTTTTAAACCTGTTCCGCAGTTTAGGTCAGATTGATTATCAAAGTTGAGTGAGGTGAGTATGGCATCAGTAATTCCCGAGCTCATAGCAGATCCTATATCTTTTGATATACCACCTATCCCACTAAGAGTGCCAAAGCATCCAGCATCAGAGAAGACATGTGAGGTAAAGGCGACAGGGTTATTTAAAATCTGTCGAGTGGCAACTCCGGCAAATGTAGTTCCATCTGTCCCATCAGTGCAATCCTTTTGAGCGATACTTCCTATGGTATTTATTCCAAAATAGGTCACAATCCACATTCCATCAACCAATATCCCTGCAATGGAGAAAGAGAAAGTGATCATGAGAATGCCGATAATAATTTTTGGAATTTGATTTTGGAGACTCATGACTGTACGAGGATCGATCTTAAAACGGAGCATAATAGCAATTCCTATTAAAATAAAAACGAATACAAGTGAAAGGAAGCTGATGTTTCTTAGCGTTAAGAACATATCTTGGACGAATGAAAATGATTGAAAACCTCCCGTAGTTCCATCCTGAGGATTAGTGCTTGGTTGGCCTTGGGCTAACGTTTTTTTAGCGATGCCGAAATTATTAGCAAAATACTTTACAGAATCTTCAGTGCTAAATGGCTTTTGATAGAGAGCTCCTATCCCGCTGGTTAGAAGTCCAAGTGCTCCCAGAGGCTGGGTGTTAATTTGTGAGGAGGGAGTAGTTCCATCCTTAATTATCTTTTGTCCAAGACAGTTATAGCCTGGATGGAAAATATCGATTCCTGATAATGCACAAATTGCGGTTCCACTAAATCCTACCAGGATTACTTGAATTTGTTTAGAGGTCTGTTCAGATTGTTGAAAAGGCGTTTGAACGGATTGAGCAAAAGCTGGTAGAGGAGCTACTGCAATGAATAAAATAAAAGCACAAAGAAAGCGTAGTAATCGGGCAGAAAAGGACATAGAATCAGTGTGCTGGATTTCCTAGATCCTGTCAAGTTGAGAGGAATGGATATCCTCTTTCGCGAACTTGGCGGAGAGGGCGAGATTCGAACTCGCGGAGGGCGTGAACCCTCAGATGTTTTCAAGACATCCGCACTAGACCACTATGCGACCTCTCCAACGGATACAAAGTATATCAGATCAGCCAAAGCAAGAACAAGGCACGACTTGACCGGAACGCTTTACTCTTATAGAGTAAAAGTATGGAATCAAATAAAGAACTACTCATTGAAGCTCCCCATGAAGAGCTTCTCCCAGAACATGCCACTGGATCTTTCACACCAGACTTTGAAGACTCTTCCCTTTATGAATTAAAAACTCTTCTAGCATGGTCTGCGCCAGGAAGACCTTTTCAGAAAAAGAATAGGGAGTATTTCCTCAATATTTTAATCATTATGCTTTTGCTAGAGATTATTCTTTTCCTCTTTTCGCAATACGTCCTCATGGCACTGGTACTGGCTCTTGTATTTTTGGTATATGCTCTTAATACTGTTGCGCCACATGACTTCCACTATAAAGTAACTTCAGAGGGACTCATGGTAGAGGACCATTTTTTCTTATGGCAAGAGCTTTATGACTTTTATTTTAAGACCCAAAATGGAGTAACTACTCTGATCGTCGGAACCAAAGCGTGGTATCCTGGAGAGTTGACTCTTGTCTTGGGGAATATGCATCAGGAACAAGTTCGCGATGTCCTTTTACACTTCCTTCCTTATAGGGAGTATGTTAAGCCTACCTTTATGGAAAAATCAGCCAGCTGGCTTGAGAAGAATTTCCCCTTAGAGCATCGTTTATAGCTATAGTTATTTGCTTCACATCATAATATTGGGTACAATACACACACTATTTTAGCCTTAATAAGCTCTCGTAGCTCAGTTGGATAGAGCGCAACGTTGCGGACGTTGAGGTCGGAAGTTCGAATCTTCTCGAGAGTACTAAGAAAAAGTGGGAGGGATCGCATAGTGGTTTAGTGCAGCGGTTTCGAAAACCGCCGTCTGGATCTTTTTCTAGACCGGGAGTTCGAATCTCCCTCCCTCCGCAAAACAACGAGAGGAGGGAGATGAGAAGCAAGCCGAGCCATAGGCAAGGCAGTCCAGGAAGCAAAGCGAGTCGGAAATCTCCCTCCCTCCGCCTCGTTAAAGTAGTTGTAGATAGAGAATCGCCTCTGTAGGCTAATGGATAAACCACGGGATTCCGGATCCTGAGCTGCGGGTTCGATTCCCGCCAGAGGTACGTTTTTTGGGAGGAGTCGCATAGTTGGTCCATTGCGGGGGCATGCTAAGCCTCTGAGCCTCTAAAAGGGCTCGCGCAGGTTCGAATCCTGTCTCCTCCGCCTTTGTCCGGAGCGCCTCTTGACAAGATATTAGCACTCGTGGTATAAAAGTGCTAATCAAGTCAAACTTGATTAAAGGAGGTGAATCTACATGGCAATAATCCGCTGGAATCCATGGAATCTTCAATCCATGCTTGATGATGATTGGGACGTCCCAACTCTCCCTGGTATTTCTCGTATGATGGGGCAGGGTCTCAACCTTTATGAGACTGAAGAATCAATCGTTGCAGAAGCTGCACTTCCTGGTATTTCGGGAAATAACGTTGACGTCTCCATTGATGAAGGAGTAGTCCGCGTTACAGCAGCTAGTGAGGATCGTCAGGAGGAAAAAGATAAAAGACGATACTTCATGACTTCAATGGCATCATCCTACAATTATTCCTTCCGTCTTCCTCAGGGAGTTGTAAGTGATGAGGAGCCTAAAGCAGAGCTTGAAGATGGTGTTCTCAAACTAACATTCAAAAAAGTCCAAAAAGCTGAACCAAAGAAAATTAGGGTAGCAAGCAAATCAGGGGCAAAAAAAGTAGAACCAACTAGTAAGTAATGCTTTTATGGGTAAATTAAAAAAGACTCCATGTACATGGAGTCTTTTTTATATGGTATTAGTCTCCTTCGCGACTTTATAAGCGGACTATGTCCGCCGTAGGTCACTTTGGCGACCGAAGGCGGAGGAGGGGGGATTCGAACCCCCGATACCCTTGCGGGCATACACGCTTTCCAAGCGTGCGCACTAGACCAGCTATGCGACCCCTCCTCTCAAATTGCTCGTAATTTGTATGAGAGACGATTCGTGTATGGATTATATCATCAAATGTGTCTTTGCTACACTTGAGGTGTGGATCTGTTAGCTGTATTCTTTCCTAAGAAGTGTATTAACTGCAAAAAGTTTGGTGAGTATCTCTGTTCCAACTGTTTTGTCTTATTAGATTTTGATGTCACATTTATCTGTGGTGTATGTGGAAGACAGGCTGTCAGTGGTTTAACACACCCACCGTGTAGAAATCGGTATACCATAGATGGTATTTTTGCGAGTCTTGTCTATAAAGGGCTTACCAAAAAGCTTGTTTATCAATTTAAATTCGCTCCTTATCTTCATACGCTTTCCTCACTGCTAGTGGATTTATTATATGAGGGACTCATTCAGCAAGAAGTATTTATTAAAAAATGTATAGCCGATTCGCTTTTTGTTCCTATACCACTTCATGGTAGGAGACAGAGGGAAAGAGGCTACAACCAAGCGCTGATTTTGTCTCAGGGGTTAAGTAAAAAATTAAGCATCACCACACAAGAGGCACTAGTGAGAGTGAAAGCAACTCCATCTCAGGTAGGTAAAACTCAGCTAGAGAGGAGACAGAATATCAAAGGTATCTTTGCCTGTAAGAATAGACAGTTGGTTCAGGGGAAGACTGTTTTTCTTGTGGATGATGTCGTAACCTCAGGAGCCACTCTTAATGAAGCAGCAGGTGTCCTAAAAAGAGCTGGGGCCAAATCAGTTTATGGAGTAGCATTAGCTCATGGGCTCTAGTTGGGCAGCTACCATAACTCTACCATTTTTCTGAGGTTGATTAGTTCCTATAGCAAAGCGGTGAGAAAAGGATAATTGAGGAATAAGAGATGCCAACTCATAGGTATCCACTGTATCATCATGCCCATAAGCCTCAATATTTTCTGGAGGAATACCTTTCTTCTCTAAGATAGAGAGGATTTTCCCTAGGACATCTATTCGGATGATGGTTTCATTTTGTAGAGTATCTTTCCATGCATATTCTCTCCAGTATTCTCTGTCGATAAAGTGATGTATCTCCTGATCCTTTGCTTTTATAAAGTAGTGCTTTGGTCCAATACTTGGACTTATTGCGATATAAATATCCTGAGGCTTAATCTGATAATGATTGAATAAATGATCGATAGCCTGCTCAGTAACTCGTTTATTTACCTGAGGTCTTCCTAAATGAGCGAGTCCTAAAATAGAGTTATCATCTTTTTCTGCATAGATAATTGCTGTGGGGCAGTCAGCTGGTTTATGAATAAGAGGAGTCAAGGCTACTTGAGTAAAGACAACATCAGCAGGTAAAGCAATTGCCTGTGACGAGTTATTGGGGAGTACAATATCTTCAATTGTCTTGTCTTTTTCCGTCGGGACTGTGCTGAAATATGCTTTATCAAGAGTTTCGAGGTTGTTTTTAGATAAAAATTCGTTCTGTCGCGCTTTAAGATCCTCATGTGAATGATTAAATAATTCAGCCATGTTGTGAGCCTGAGGACCAATGGAGATAGCGTGAGGAACACCAAGTTTTGTGAGAAGCGGGAGAGTAATTGTATCCTCTTTACCTTGTGGTTGTTGGGGTGAGAAGTGGAGTGAGTTAAGGATATGGGCCATTGAATGCTCATTGTAGCAGAAAGAACTAGCTTCTCTGCTGGAGGCTAATGGTACCTTGATCTATTCGTCCTTGATAGTAGCCATGATATCTCTCAAGTTCAGGAAGAGTAAGACGAAAGTCGTTGTGGAGTGGAGAGTAGAAAACCTTAGTATTGTATTTAAGCTGGAGGAGCGGTTCTTTCGCATCCGATATGTTCAGATCTCCGCAATATATTGTCTTGGCGTGACCATAGAAGAGTGCGAGAGTGTCATTGGTAAATCCTTCAAATTTATTAATAAGAACAATCCGTTCTGAGAAGTCCTCTAAGTCTGAAATGACTTTAGAAGTGAGATGCTCCATTTCACTTCCCATGTACAATATCTGTTTGTCATGCAGGGTTGGAATATCATTCTCATCCATAATTTCACTGAACTCATCAGCTTTTTTTATTGTTGTAAGAACTGCATTTTTTACCTCACCACTGCTACTGAGGACTAAGAATGGCTCTCCCTGTTCATAGAGTTGCGTTAAGAGTTGGAGGGAGAAGAGGGAGGTTCCTGCACCTTTTTCTCCATGGATTAAGGCAGGTAAATCCTCAGCAGTGAACGTATGAGGAGTGTTATTAAGAAGTATCTCCCAGTCCATTAGCTCAGTATAGCAAATAAAAAACCACTTGTTTCCAAGTGGCTTTTGGTGTGGAGATGTCCGGGTGTGATCCGGAGTCCGAAAAAGTAAATTAAAAACATCTACAAGCGTAGTCCGTTCATAAGTGTGGTGAAGCCGTAACCAACGAACAGGTATAACTTCATCTAGGTTTGCTTAAGATTAGTCACAAAGCCAAACCAAACTTTATGACATCACTCAACTTATATTATGCCTTTAAGATCCCGTTAAGAAAGACCAGAAAGACACCTCATATGCTCTTAAGCTGCGAAAGCGTAAGCGCGAGGAGCAGTAAGAGATTGAAGTTCTGCGAGAATCGCATCCTTCTCAGCTCTTAAAGCTTCAATGCTATTTTTAGCATTTATTTTTTTGATCATGTTTTACGACAGCTAATCAATGTCGGCTTGCAGTTTTTAAAGTACAGATCTCGTCGAATCAGTTCATCCCCTTATACTCTTCAAGCGTTCCGGTCTCAAAGAGCATAAGCGAATACTGATTTTAAATTAAGATCTTTAGCGGGATTTGAGGAGAGCTTGTGTCTCTCGGTCCAAATCTCGCCGTTTTTTCTGTTCGCGCTTGTTAAATTGTTTTCGTGACTTTCCAAGTGCGAGTTCGACCTTAATGAGATTACGCGTAGTATACAATGAAACAGGCACGATTGTCAAGTTTGAGCCGTCTGTTTTAGCCTTGATACTGATGATCTGCTTCTTATGAAGGAGTAATTTTCTTGTTCGATTTTGATCATAGTCTGAAGTCCTCGCATATTCATAGGGAAAGATCTTGGCATTGACTAGATATGCTTCACTGCCGACGATTCTGGCAAAACTGCCTGTAAGGTCGGCATGACCCTCCCTGACTGCTTTTACTTCTTGGCCTTGAAGATTGATCCCAGCCTCAAAAGTCTCCATGAGTTCGTAATCATAATAGGCACGTTTATTACTTATTTTCATGAGCATATGATAGAGGATCAGGAAGAGATTGTAAATTAGAGCGGAAGTTTATAGATCTTATTGCCTGAGAGAAGATAGGCTGTCTTCTCATCATCACTAATAGTAATGGCTTTGGTGTTTTTGAGAGTATCAGAGGTATATTCAGCAACAAAAGTGCCTGCTTTATCCAGCTTGACGATGCGCGAGTTAGTGGAGTCTAGTACATAAAGATTTTCAATCTCTGGAGAGGTATAGATATTTTTGGGAGATGAGAATGGTTTGGTTACACCGCTTATCGTAAAGCTATCCTTTACCCCTTTAGTATATTTTGAAAGCTCTCCATTGCTAAAAAGGATATAGATTGAACTATCAATTGCCATACTAATAGCGTTACTTAAATCAGGGTTATCTTCCTTGAAATAGGTAGAGGTTGCATAGCCATCTCCCGCAGGAACAAATTTAAGAAGTCCTTCCTTCTGATCTAGGACGTAGAAATTCCCGGAAAAGGTACCTAATGCTTTGGCGTTTTTCCAGTCATTATCATTTTTAATAAGTTCTTTTGAATCATTGGAGATAGACTTGCTTGAGAGAGTATAGACGATACCGTCTTCCTTCGTTGCTCCCAGAAGTGTAGGTTCATCAAGTAGTGCTTTAAGGACAGGAGCTGAGTCTGCCTTTACTTCACTGACAGACGACGCAGTTGAGCCACTTAATTCATTGAGTCTCGCATCAACCTTAGCTGTTAGTTCAGCTATCTGTTGGGCATCTTGTGAACCTAGCTTGAATTTTCCCGAAGCACGGTCCAGAGTGGTTTTAGCAGATTTATAGTCATCAAGTGCGAGTGTTTTATTAAGTGAGAGAAGACCTTCTCCTTCGTCATAGTCTTTTTTTGCTGAGTTATATAATTGGACAAATAGTGCATGATCTTTATTCGATTGGCTATGTCTCTGAACAACAAAAATACTCACGATTAATAGTCCTACTAAAAGAAACGTAACACCTAGGAGAAGCTTTTTTTGGCGGGGTAGGCGATAGCTTGGAATATGAGGGAGGCGGTCAAAGAGAGAACCCAACCGGGAAGAGGATTCTGATTCTTCGTCAATTTCTTGAGAAGCCTCGGGACGATCTATCTGAGAGGTACGCTCAGGAATATCTTTTGTTAAATCAGGGGGCTGATTGATTGGGAAACGGGGAGTAGTCTCAGGGGTCGCCATAGGCGGACTCTCTGGCTCATCTTTTTCGAAAGTCTCTTCATCAAGGGTGTGTACCATGCCTTTATAGGAGAGAATAATTGCTGAAGCACCGCCTTCATCTCCTCCATGAACACTAGGAGAAATTGTTTCAGCGATATCATTAGGAAGCGTATTATCAAGAGCCTCTCCAATTATTTTGGCTGGCACGCTTTCTGCAAACTGTGAAGTCTGGATGAGAATCAAATCATCAGTTTCCAGGTAGCCTGAAGAACTTCTCATATCACGTCCAGACGCATCAAGTTCTTCTAAAATAACCCCTACCTTGTCGCCTCTTTTAAGAGTAATACGGCCATTTCCTACGATAAAGCAATACAAGGCATCATCCTTACAATAAGTAAGACTAAGAGAGAGAACAATCTCTTCATCAAGTTCACCAAGCGAAGTAGCAATAGCTTTCTTGATAGATTCAATCGTTTTCTCTTCCAGCCCGAAGAACTCTACTTCTAAGTTGGTAAGGATTTGTTTGCCTTTTTGAGGTAATTCTTGCTGTAATTCCTCTTTATCACTTGAGAGCGAGAGAACAATAAAAAGACTTCCAGCATTGTAGGCTTGTGACCAGCTGGCGGAAGTTGGAGTTGCAACTACTTTGGCAAAACTTAAATTTGTCCCGCTCATGCCACTATAGTATAACAAGTGCAAGGATAAAAAGGAAAATCGTGAGTACTAAGTAAATCAATGTCAGAAGAGTAATCAGCTGAGATCCTGATGAGCTTTTAATCAGCACAAGCTTTGTTAATGATCGGACATTGGTAAAAACAATAAAAACGAATAGGACATACAAACCTATAATTACAAGGAAAAGAAGCTTAATCAGTAATGCAATATCAAAAGCAAAGGTAGGTAGTGTCATCATCGGTTGTTAACATTAAGTCTAGTAATAAGATCAGTTACTTTAGCAGGATGGGGGACATTGATAAATTCGAAGTTGGGTTTTTCTGCTTCAGTCTCCATAAATACGTCCCCATAATCAAAAAGACTTTGTTTTAATCCGGCTTGTTTGTAGGAAATATCAATAATATCCTTGAGTTCAGTAGCAGCTACATCTTTTGAGCTAATCCCATTGATATCAATATCAATAACACGATGATTGGAGATAATTCCGACATTATAAAACCAGACAACAAAGCTGACAAAGGCATAACCAAAGACAATAAGATAGTAGAAAAGGACTAAGATAAGGATGTATTTAGAAGGGATTTCAATAGGAAGGGATAGGTTGAGGTAAGGGAAAGTGGCAAATGCGAGGAGTGGCAATATTACAAAAATGATAGTTGAGATCTGCCACGAGAGGTTAGTTACATAGTGGCGACGGAGGAACAGCAGGACCTCTTCCCCTGAATCTTGGTTGGCAAACCGTATCCCTTCAGGATTTTCATGAAAACTGGCTAGTATATGAGGTTCATTCTTGCCGAGTTTGACTTGTCCTGGAGCCCCTTCAGGAGAAGATACAGAATGGGCGTTAGGTTTTACTTTGGGCAGAGGTTCATCAGCTGTATAGAGATTGACCATAAATCCTCTGTATTATACCTTATCAATAAGCTGGCTGCATAAAAGGGAGATCAGCGCTGCTCAAGGTTAAAGAGAGGGCCAACAATATTGATATTAGCAGGAGCTCTTAAATTAAAGAAATTCTTAAATTCATTCCCATCGAAAGTAGTTGAGCCGGCATCACCATTTAGTGTTATAGAAGATGTAGTACCTGATCCGAAGTTTGGACTTACGGATCCTCCAGATATAGAGTTATAAGGACTTCCTCCTCGATTTTTTAGCTCCTGTTTGACACGATTTGCATCCCAAGTATCTGTCCCTTTGGGATTGGATTTATCAGTCTGGTACAGATGGTCGCGAGTTCCAGAGTCTTTTCGGGCGAGCAAGATGACGTTGGCAATATCTGCAAGCTCATCGCTTTTCAGCCAGGCTGTCCCGCTATACTGACTCCTACCGCCCCAGTCGCAGTAAAACCAAGGAGACTGCTTATCATAGGCGTTATTGGTAAGATCACTCCAGCTGTTGATCCCGCCATTAGCGTCAGGTCCATTCTTGGTCCATGGTTTGTCACTACCCCAGACACTGCCACTGCTGAAGGTATAACCTCCTGCAGTTGAGGAGAACCAGGCTTGGATAGGCTCTCCATTATAGGTAAGGATTTGGCCAGCAGTAGCATTTACTGCCTGGATCCAGGAATCAGCATTAAGTTCTTTCTTTACTACCTGATCCGATTGGGAAGGTAAGACGTAGCCTTTATCTTTTTGTATCTTGTATCCATAGGTACGTGCTGCGATTGCTTGTGCTTTAAGCGTCTCTCCAGGCCAGCTCGCAGGAATCTCATAGATATGCTTGGTGTATTCTTCTATATTCCAGGTATCATCAAAGCTTTGTCCATATTCATTTGTTCCTTTAACATGGATCTGTGTTCCTTGATCGATACTTCCAAAAGATGTGTTAGGAAAATAAGCAGAGAGAATGGCTTGGTAGTTCTGTCCCGCTTCAGCTCGGCCTTTTGCTCCATATTGACTCATTCCAACTCGGTGAGGAACGCCATAGGTAAAGAGAGCAAAGCGGGGACTAAAGCCTGGATCCTTACCATTGGTTAAGTCGCTTGAACATCCTCCTTGAGTGGTATAGGCAGAGGTTGGGATATTAAGAGTGCCTTGTTTTTGTGCGATGAATTGCTGCTGTTCTGCGGTAAGAGCTGCAATTTTAGAATTAAGTTGGCTTTGGTAGGCCTTAGCTCCACCGACAATGCTGGCTAATTTTTTCGTTTGTTCATCCAGCGTTGCCTTTAAGGATACGAGGCGCTTTTGTTCATCCTCTAAGGCTATTTTACGTTGTTCCAGATCAGTAATAGTAAGTGCGATACTAGTAATGACACTCTTATCTTGATTAGTTTTGGCCCGCTGGTAAGCCAAAATTTGGGTTATTTCTGAGGCAGAGCCTGCAGAGAAGAAGAGCTGAAGAGGAGTATTGTAATAACTTTTAATATAGTAGTCTCTAACAGTTTGGTTAAGAAGCTGCTCTTTAGCCGTTAGATCTTTATAACCATTATCGATATTTTTTTTCTTTACAACCATATCTGCCTCAATTGCACTTACTCGATTCTTAATGCCTTGAACCTGTGACTGCATTGCATTGAGTTGAGACTCAAGAGGTTTTGTGGCTGCCACTGATTCATTAAGTGCAGTCGTCAACTCATTTATTTGCTTATTGATATCATCAAGCTCATCAGAATAGGAGCGAGGAACAGGAAGCGAAGCAACGATTAAAATAACCGAAAAGATAAACAGTAGAAAACGCTGGAGCTTGGGCATCTACCCATTATAGCAAATAATTAAGCTCTACTATTATAGGAGTAAATTTAAGCTCAAGTTGCAAAAATGTAAAAGTATGCTAAACTCATTGGTGATTTAAGGCACGAAAAGATTATATGGACAACCAATTTAGCAATTTAAGCAATTTTAATTCTTCTCCCCGGCAAGCATCTTCGCCCAAGCGAAAAGCTTTTATCTATGTTATCCTTTTTATTCTTATTATAGGTGCAGCTATTTTTGCCGGTAATTATTTTCTCTCACAGAAGGCTACCCCGATACCTACTCCAACGCCGACTCCAACTCCGACTATCGAAGCTACTCCCACCCCTACGCCAGAGCTTTCAGCAACACCAAGTGGAAAAGTGACTCCTACTCCTTCAGGAAAAGTAACTCCGACTACCACTACTAAATCTCTTGAGATCGAAGTCCTTAATGGTTCAGGTGTCTCGGGTCAGGCAGGTAAGGTGGCAACCCTTCTTAAAAATGCAGGGTATACAGTTACTTCTACCGGAAATGCTGAGACGTTTGATTATACCCAGACAGTAATTCAAATTAAAAAGAGCAAAAATCAATTTGCATCTCAGCTTAAGGCTGATTTATCTGCTGATTATAGTGTCGATCCTAAAATCCAGACACTTGCTGAAACTGCAGACTCAGATGCTATAGTGATAGTAGGAACAGAATAATCCTATCTCACTATGTCCACATTCGACTGTATCACTGTGGGTAATGCAGTAATTGATGCATTCCTTACGCTCCAAGATAACGATCATACGATCAAACTTAATAAACCTGAACGCTTATTAGGCGTTCCATATGGTCAAAAAATCCTTCTGAGCTCATCTGAATTTTTGCTGGGTGGTAATGCATGTAATGTAGGGGTTGGGTTAAGACGTGCAGGTTTTACTACAGCGCTAGTTGCGGAGCTAGCAACAGATGAGTTCTCAGAAAAGATACTTAATGGATTAAAAGAAGAAAAAGTAGATTTATCTCACATTATTCGTAATAAAGGGCAGTCATCCTTTAGTATCGGAATTAACTTCCAAGGAGAGCGGACACTCTTTGTTGAGCATCAGGAAAGAGAGCATCCTTTCTTTTTTGATACGATTAAGACTGATCTTATCTATCTTACCTCCCTCGGACATACATGGACGCATGTATACGAGAGAATTGCTCACTTTGTTGCAAAAGAGCATGAAACGGTTTTGGCATTCAATCCTGGCTCTCTGCAGTTTAAGGATGGAGTTACTACATTCTCCTTTCTCTTGCCTCTTACGACTATTCTATTTATTAATAAAGAGGAAGCAGAAAAGATCGCCACTAGGAAAGAAGACGCCAAGGAATTATTACCGCTCTTGAAAGATAAAGGACCACGTATCGTTGTCATTACCGATGGAGAAAAGGGCTCGTACTGTATTGATGAACGTGGTAGTATATATCACAAAGAAGCGTTACATATTCCAGTCGTCGAACGAACAGGAGCTGGAGATGCATACGCAGCAGGATTTTTAGCAGCTTATCTTAAGAAAAAGACAATTGCTGAGTGTATGAGGTGGGGAACTCATAATGCAGCGTCAGTTATTAGTAAGATCGGTTCACAGAAAGGATTATTAACTCTTGAGGAGTTAGAACAACGATGAATATTTATCTAGGTGCAGATCATAGAGGGTATCAACTCAAAGAATTTTTAAAAGATACATTAACTGGTCATGATGTTATGGATATGGGAGCTTACGAGTATGCTCCTCAAGATGATGCCGTCGATTTTGCAGCACTTGTGGGACAGAAAGTAGCAAGTGATAAAGATGCGCGAGGAATTTTAATTTGTGGAAGCGGAGCAGGAGTGTGTATCGCAGCTAATAAAATAAATGGAATTAGGTGCAGTGTTTGTCATTCTAGTGAAGAAGCAAGAGCCAGCCGTCATGATGATGATCTTAATGTTCTTGCTCTGCCGTCAGATTTTATCTCTCAAGATGAGGCCGTAGATATTGTCAAAGCCTTTTTGAATACAGAGTTTTCCCCCGAGGAAAGATTTATCAGACGTATTGCCAAAACAATGGAGCTTGAAAACCATGATTGATATTCTCCCCGGTATTGGTATCTCTGAAAAAGACTGGGCTTCAAATGAGAAAAAGATAGAACTTATAAAGCCTTTTGCCAAAAGTGTCCATATTGATATCTGTGATGGCAAATTCGCTCCTCAGGAGACTTTTTTAGACCCCAAACCTTTTGCCAAATACACCCAAGACATGCTCTTTGAGTTACACATGATGGTTGAGGAGCCGGAAGCTTACCTTGAAGAGTGGAGCAAAGCAGGATTTCGGCGTTTTATTGGCCATATTGAAAAGATGAGTAACCAGGCTAGCTTTGTGGCGCGGGCAGAAAATATGGGTCAAGTCGGTCTCGCTGTTGATGGAAAGACAAGTCTTGATCAGATCAAAGTAAGCCATCAGGACTTAGATACTGTGCTCATTATGACAATTAATGCTGGTTTTTCTGGCCAGACATTTATACCGGAACATCTGGGAAAGGTCAGGGAAGTAGCTGAGGAGGGTCTTTTTCCTGTTGAGATAGATGGGGGAATTAATACTCATACAATAAAGCAAGGTTTGCAGGCGGGAGCAAGTCGTTTTGTAAGCACGAGTTTCCTTTTTGGAGAAAATCCAGAGGCTCGCTATCACCAGCTTCTTACTACCGCTAGCGACTCGGCTTGGGAGTAGACGTAAAAAAGAATTGCCTACAATTTGCGGTGGATTCAGTGCCTTTGAGGAAATACTCAGTTCTTCCGTTGCAGGGAATGCCAATAATATCATCAGGCATAGGTATCTTATTATCAGGTTTATTACTCAGAAGAAGAGTCATAATCCGATTCCAGATCGGTGCAGCACCAGTAATACCTGAGGCGAGTGCTTGGCTCATAGGGCTGTTATCATTATTGCCTACCCATACACTTACAACATAATCGGGGGTATAGCCGTTTGTCCAATTATCACGTTTGTTATCAGTGGTACCTGTCTTAACAGACACTGTGTGGCCTGGAATATTAAGAGGAGAATTAGGGCCAAATTCCATAGACCGAGCTGTATTGTCTGAAAGAATACTTGAAATAATATACGCAACGCCTGGCTGTAAGATTTGTCGGGAGGGGATAGTTTTTTTATCATCTAAGACTTCTCCTTTGAAGTTAGTAATTTTAAGAATAGGGTTAAGATCGACCCGCTTTCCTCCATTTGCAAGTGTTCCATTTACTGTTACCATATCAAGCATAGTTACCTCAGCAGCCCCTAGGGTTATTGATAGACCATAATCTCCATCTGGATCCCAGTTCTTCACTCCCATATCTCGTGCTAAATGAACCATAGTTGGTACACCGACTGCTTGTAAGGTTTTTACGGCAGGAATATTTAAAGAGTTAGCAAGTGACAATCGTAAAGAAATTTTTCCATGGAATTTACCATCATAGTTAACGGGACTGTATGTTCCGCTTCCAGTAGGAAAACTTACTGGAGAATCATCGAGGATTGAGGCTGCAGTAAAGCCGTTAGACAAAGCAGCGCTATAGGTAACGGGTTTTATAGAAGATCCAGGTTGACGAAGAGAGGTCGTTACATTGACATTACCACCATTTGGGTCATTAAAATCCTTACTTCCAACCATGGCTAAAATATCGCCATTTTTTGGATCTGATACAACTGCTGCGCCATTAGTTAAATTAAGATACGCATCTTTGTTGACTTCCTCTCTGACGATTTCCTGCACTTTATTTTGGAGTGGTAAGTCAAGGCTTGTTATAACATGTAGTCCGCCTTTTTCAACCATGGCAAGACCGTATTTTTTAACCAGATAATCTTTGACATAATTAACAAAATGAGGTGCTTTAAAAGCGTCTTGATTCCGGCTAAATTCTAACTGTTCTTTTTCAGCTTCTTTAGCCTGTTTTTCAGTAATATATTTAAGGGCGACCATACGCGAAAGGACTTCTTTTTGACGCTTTTTCCATAATGTTGGGTTTTCACCATAGGGAGAATACGTAGTGGGAGATTGCGTGAGGCCAGCTAAAAAGGCGCTTTGTGCTAGATCTAGGTCTGCCACACTCTTATCAAAATATGTTTCCGATGCTGCCTCTATACCCCATGCAGTTCCGCCGTAGGGGACTTGATTGAAGTACATTTCTAAGATTTTATCTTTACTGTAGGTTCTCTCAGCCCAAAAAGCTAGAATGATTTCTTTAGCTTTTCTGGTAATACTCTGTTCAGGGGTAAGCATAGAAGACTTAATCAATTGCTGGGTGATAGTGGATCCTCCTTGAAGAATTCTCCCTGCCTCATGATCTTCTTTTAATGCACGGATAATTGACGATATATCAAAACCTGGATGTTTATAGAAATTTTTATCTTCGATAGCGAGGGTTGCCTGCTGAAGTGTCTTTGGAATACTTGAAAGAGGGACAAGGGTACGATTTTGGCTTGCATATAACTCATACAGGAGTGTTCCATGCCTATCGTATATTTTGGTAGTCTGGGGAATTTGCCGTGTAACCAATTCATTAGGATGAGGTAAGTCTTGGAGAAACACATACATAACGAGGGGGAGAAAAATGAAGAAGGCAGAGAAAAGAAAGCCGATGAAGAAGTAACGCAATTTAGTCAGAATAGGTGATAGTGTTTGATAGTGTTTCTTTTTCGTGCTATGGGTTTTATTTTTATGAATGTAGTGAGGGGATGTTCGCGGCTTTCTTAATAGACTGCCAACACGTGAAAAGCTTTTTCTAACGCCAGTGGTTATTCCGCCAAGAATTCTTTTTATTGACTTAAAAAATACTGAAAGGATAAAAAATAGTACTGAAATGACAGCAAAAACAACATCACCAATAGTGATGAGGAAGAGGCCTAACCAACTTATTAAGTAAAATAAAAGATGCATAATAATTTGTCACGACAAAAAATCAAGACAAAATTTCTTGCTTAGGACAGGGTCCGCATGATTATACTAAAGGATATTTAGCTTGAAAAGGAGTAAAAGTGGAAATTAGAGCTGAGCTGCTTCCTGTTGGACCTCAGTAATATCAGTAGCTGGGTCACCGGTATCTACCTGTGTAGCCTCATCCAGATCACTGGAAGTAGTTGCTTCAGGAGAAGGAAGTGGTGTTACTGTTGGTATGGAGGTAGGAGTCTGGTTGAGTGTCTGGGTTGCAGCCTTAGGGGCAGAAGCACCATTTCTCATCAGGAGGACAATACTCAAAATAACAAAAATAATAATAAGAATGATAATTCCACTAATGAGAATTACTGATTTTTTATTTGCCTCTTTATTAAGAGGTTGGGGAGGAGGCGGTGGAGACTGTATGGGCGAAGCTACCTCCGGCGAAACTGGTGGAGGAGGCGTCTCCGTAACTGGAGGTGAAACTGGTGGTACCTGTTGAGCTGGAGATTGAGTATTAGGATCCATAATTAGAGGTTATCCTCCTCTCCTGTTGTTGTTGGAGAAATAGTTGCTGTCTCTAATGCTTTTATTGCTTCGATGACAGCCAGACGTGCATCAGAGACTGTCTTATGAGTTGCATTAATATCTGCAGAGAATGTCTGAAGTGTTGCCCGTACTGCCTGGCCAAGTGTCGCATCAGTTGTTATTTGAATGACATAATCCTTATTTTTTTGAGTTTCAACCGAAGCCTGGGCGGTTTCTATCTTTGTTCGAGCAGCAGTGATCATGTCTTTGGTAGGCTGAGGGGTGTCTGTTGCTATTTTTGTCTCTACTTTATCAAGAATTGCAGTTAAACGAGTAAGAGCTTCACTCATCTGAGTGGTACGCTTAGTATTAATTTCCTGTATACGGGTATCTACTTTATCAACAATTGTTTGTTTGCGTGTATCTTTAATGCGGGTAAGTTTTTCTTTAAAGGCAGTGCGGGCAGTTGATCTAGCTTGTTGATAATCATTCTTTAACGTCTGGATTTGTTGATGAGTAGTTGGGGTCAGGGTTTGAGCTGCCACCAGAGAAGGTGAAACAATAAAAAAAAGTGAGAAGAAAGATACAAAAAGGGAGTTTCGCATGTGTATTCATACTAAGCTAAATCACTATAGCCTGTCAAGGTGTTGGAGTAGGGTGAGAGCAGGTGACACAGTAGCGATTGTTGAGCGCATCAGTAATGATAACTTCTTCACGTTCTTCAACATTTTCTGTCTGGCCAGGTTTGGCTAAATCATTTGTTGTTTTATCAATAAAGACCTTCTGAAGTCCAGCATCAGATCTTCTAGGCTGTGTTCCTTTTATAAAGTATTCAAAACGGGTGGGGCAGCTACCTTTATCAGGTGAAGGAGGTAAAAGTCCTGATGTAGAACAGACATTCATGCCTACTACATTACTAGGCTTAACGGGTGTTTCGAGAGGCTTGTCGCCTAGAACATGAGTCATTAATGTATGCCAGATAGGGGCTGCTCCTGTGACACCAGAGACAATGTTACTCATAGGCGTATTATCATTATTACCCACCCATGTGGCGACAACGACTGATGGGGTATACCCAATTGTCCAGTTGTCCCGAAAATCATTAGTAGTTCCTGTTTTGACTGATACTGGTAGATTTTTACCAATTTTCAGTTCAGATGAAGGTCCAAACTCAAGAAGACGGGCTCCATTATCAGAGAGGATACTAGAAATGATGAAAGAGACACCCGAAGGGAGAACACGTTTACCAAAGATAGGACTTGTTGGTGGAGAGTATTGCTCAAGTGTCCTGCCATGATTATCTGTTACTTTTAAGATTGGGTGGAGGTCTATCCGATAACCGCTATTCGCAAAGACTCCATAAGCAGTTGCCATTTCAAGCATGGTTACTTCGCCTCCTCCTAATGTCAATGATAAGCCATATCGTGAGGGATCTTTTTCATATTCAGTAATACCCATAGCACTCGCTGTTGCAATCATGGCCTCAATTCCATTCAGTTTTAACATCTGAACAGCAGAGGTATTAATCGAGTTGCCGAGAGCATAACGCATCTGAACAACACCATGGAACTTGCCATCATAATTTTTAGGACAATAAGGACTTCCTCCTGGATTGGGATAACAGGTCGCTTTATCAATAAAAGGAGTAGCTGCCGTATACCCTTTAATAAGTCCTACGGCGTAATTAATTGGTTTAATGGAGGATCCAGGCTGACGTAGAGCTAGGGTGACATTTACATTCCCATCAGAGGCCTCATCAAAGTAATTTTTGCTCCCTACCATAGCTAATATTTCTCCGGTTCCCGGGTTGGTGATAAGAGCAGCGCCATTGCCTACGTGATAATTATCTAATTTAGCAACTTCACTGGCTACAGTATCCTGGGTAAAGTTCTGGAGATTTAAGTCAAGGCTGGTAGTAACATTTAATCCTCCTTGTTCCACAGTCTTTGAACCATATTTCTTAACTAGTAAATCTTTAACATACAGGACGAAATGAGGGGCAAGGATAGGATTGCTGATCTTTTTATAGATAAGAGGGGAAGTTTTGGCCTTTTCATATTCTGTTTTAGTAATATAGCCCTCACTATACATAGCAGCAAGGACGTCAAGCTGACGTTTTTTTGCCAACTCGGGATGTGATCCAAAAGGCGAGAAGGTGGTAGGAGATTCAGGAAGACCTGCCAGGAGCGCTGCCTCAGGTAGCGTGAGTTGGGCAGCGCTTTTACCAAAATAGGTTTGTGATGCAGCGTCAACGCCATACGCAGTTCCGCCGTAGGGAACCTGATTCAGATACATTTCCAAGATTTTATTTTTTGGATAGATAAGTTCAGTGGCAATGGATTCAAAAAGTTCTTTCGCCTTACGTTGGAGTGTCCTTTCAGGAGTAAGAAGACTTGTTTTAACTAACTGTTGGGTGAGTGTAGAGCCTCCTTGGAGTTGCTTTTTAAAAAGTGTGGCATATGCTGCTCTCAGAATACCTCTAATATCTACAGGGCCATGTTTGTAAAAATCCTTATCCTCAATTGCTATTGTTGCATGCTGAAGTGTCTGGGGAATTTTAGTTAGCGGAACAAAAGACTGATTTTTATCAGAATATATAGTATAGAGGAGTATCCCATTTCGATCATAGATCTTAGTGGATTGCGGAAGTGAGGTGCTGCTTAAGCGCGTGGGGGAAGGGAGATCTCGAAAAATAAAGAAATAAAGAAAAAGAGCAAGAAGCAGGACAGGAACAAGAAAAAAGAGTACTTTCCAGCGTTTTTTAGGTACGATTTTTTTGATCTTTGTTATTTTTGTCATTTGTTAATAATAGCATCAAGGGGAGTGAGTCACAAATAATTACTCAAGATCCGCTCTAGCAGGAGGGAAATAGAATGCTTATAATAAGTAGCAGTCTCCTTATGTCGTATTTTAGTAATATAATTTCATTTTTTATTAGTATTCTCTCCGTAAGTTATGCAGGCATTAATATTTTAGATGTTTTTATCATTGGAGTTATACTTTTTTATTCGTATGAAGGATATATGCTTGGAATATGGTTTGCAGGACTCGACTTTATCTGCTTTATCCTTTCATTCCTCCTTGGGCTCATTTTTTTCTCTCAGGTAAGTGCTGGACTTGTGAGTCTTTTTGCACTTCCTCAAGGTTTTGCAAATGCCATTGCCTTTTTTCTGGTAGCCTTTTTAAGTGAGATACTACTGGTTTTTCTGTCGAGAAAAATCATAAATAGATTACCTGAGTTTCCCAAGAAAAATCCTCTTTCTCGCCTCCTTTCGTCTCTTAACCATCCCTTAGGAATCCTCCCAGGGCTTGCTTCGAGTTATGTAATTCTCTCATTCCTGCTCACTATTGTTATTGCTTTGCCTTCTTCGCCTGCTCTTAAGCAGCTGGTAACTAATTCCAAGCTTGGTGAGACCCTTGTTTCACATACTGTCAGCGTACAGCATTCTCTCCAAAGTGTTTTTGGTGGGGCTATTAATGACACTCTCAATGTAATGACGGTAAAGCCTGAGAGTGGGGAAAGTATTGCACTTCATTTTACAGTTACTCAGGCAAGCTTTGATGAGCCAGCGGAAGTGCAGATGTTTAATTTAGTCAATCATGAGCGTACCATTCGAGGATTGTCTCCGGTTAAAGCAGATGCCTCACTTCTTATTTTGGCAAGATCCTATGCATCAAAGATGTTTGCAGAGGGATATTTTTCCCACTACACACCTGATGGTAAATCACCTTTTGATCGAATGAATGAATCAGGTATTACCTATACCCATGCAGGAGAAAATTTAGCATTAGCTCCCAGTACTGAGCTTGCCCATCAAGGCCTGATGAATAGTCCCGGGCATAGAGCAAATATTCTTTCTCCTGATTACAAAAAAGTAGGAATCGGAGTTATTGATGGTGGAATTTATGGCAAGATGTATGTACAGGAATTTACGAATTAGGTAGCTTCACTTCTAGAGAATAAAGAGGATTAACGCTCCAACAATAGTAAAGATAATTCCTCCTGCAATGGTGAGGGTCTGAACAGCACTTCCAGGACTTGGTAAGGTAGGCGTTGGGGTATTAGGCCCTACTGTGTTTGTTGGTACCACAGCTGTTGCGGTTGGTGGCACAGGAGTTGCAGTTGGTACGACAGTTGTTGGTGTAGGTGGGACTACTGTAGAGGTAGGAATAACAGGAGGTTTGGTAGGTGTTGGAGTAGCAGATGGAACAGGCGTTGGTGTAGGAGTACTGGTGGGTGTTGGGGTTGGACTGGAGGTAGGCGTTGCAGAAGGAATAGGAGTAGTGGTAGGAGTAGGTGTTGGAGTAGCAGTAGGTACAGCACAAGTTGCTGTTGCTGAAGCTTTTTCTCCAGTACCGCAAGCATTTGTTGCTGCTACCTCACAAGTATAAGTAGCATTTGCTTCTGAAACAAATGTGACGCTAGTTCCAGGTGACTGGATATCGCCTTCTTTAATGATATTTGCACCTGGAGTAGGGATTGCATCATCATCAGTTATTATTTGGGTGATTTTATAGTGGTAGGAAACTGCTGTATCGACTGCATCCCAGGAACAGGTTGAAATGTTGGCTTGACAAGCTGGAGGAGTTGCAGTCACTGGTAGGGTAGAATCAGTATAGGTAACCGCATTAGTAGGATCATTCATTGGCTGATTATCAAACTCATTGTTGAGGTTACCGTCAAAGTGCCAGAGACCTAATGTCTGAGAATCAGGGAGAAAGGGTGTATTACTTGGTGTGAAATCAGAATCATAACGAATAGTGTCTGAGAGCCTCATCTCATCCATCTGTCCGACATAGTTTATAGGAGAATTATCGCCATCGTCTGCTATGTCATAGCCCAATCTATACGTGAGATCACTACAAAATGTCTGAGGAATTGCTCCTGCGTCCATTTGTTTGCCATTAACAAATAATTTGGCGACATGGGTCGTATTATTAATGCTAAAAGCGACATGGGCCCATTCGTTCAACCTGATTGGACTGGAGTCTGAAGTAAGCAGAACATTACTACCACTTGGAGGGAAAGTACTCGCATGGACAGAATAGGTATTAGTTTCTGTATTCCGTTCTCCACCGATGACAAATTGATCGACACAGCTAGAAGAATTATGTGGCGTAGCTGTCTCCACAAAAGGCATGAAATTATTCCCATCAGGACCACGAACTCCTGTTGGGTTGACCCAAAATTCAAGAGTGAAATCCTTGTCATGAGTCACGGTATTAACTGTTGTTACAGGTTCAGTAGCAGAGTTAGTTGCTGAAAAGACTGCAGCCTTACCAAATGGTTTTTCGGCAGCGTGCTGACGAACTTCCTGTGGCTTTTGAGAGAGATAGTACGCGACAAATGCTCCGATAAGAAGGATGATAGTGATGATAAAGCCGATAATTACTTTTTTATGTGCTTTCATATCATGGCGTCAGGGTTGGAACTACGGTTATTGTAGGAGAGACAATGAGTGGAGTAGGTGTAGGAGTACTGGTGGGTGTTGGAGTTGCATCTGCAGCTGTGCAGTTAGGGCAAGTGATATGGATATTAGGGACGACTCCTGGTATTGGGCAGGAAGATGGTGTAGGAGTAGGTGTTGGCGTTAAAGTTGGCGATGGTGTTGGGGTCGGGCTTGGGGTAGGCGTAGGAGTACTGGTGGGTGTTGGAGTTGGGCTTGGAGTAGGTGTCGGCGAAGGTGCTGTACAGGTGATGCTAAATGGAGCATTGATAACATCTCCATTTACTCCACACGCAACTGGTTGAGGCTTGTTGAGGGTACATCCTTCAGGAAGAGAAGTGTCTCCTTGTACTGGACGATTCCCATTGCTGAGTTGGGTTATCTTAAGATTTTTTCCGATGACTAGACATCCAGATTTTCCAAAAATACTTTCACTTGCATAAGGAGGGCAGGTGCAATTATTAAAGTCAAACGACTCTCCAGGTTTAATCGTAGCTATCTCTCCTCGACAGCCAGCCGTACCAGTATCTCCTGCACAGGCAACCATGATTGAGCCACCTGGCCAATTTGTCGCAGTAAACTTTCCGGACATTCCTACACAATAAGGATTACTTCCGGCAGCATCTACAGATGTTGTAGGAAAGAAGAGTGAAACAAAAACTAGTATAAGCGCTATATATTTCATGGTTGTTTTACTATTCTAGTACGGGAGGATTTATTTTTATCAAGCCAATCCTCAAAGCTTGCATACTGTCCATTACTACTATTTATTATTTTGACGACCACTCCTCCAGCATTTGCGTCTGTTAAAACAGTGTTTACTTCGCCATCATTCATAGTAAAAATCTGTGAGAGATAGGTATTGGTTTTAAAATCATCCTGATAGGTATAGAGCTTTGGCTGTGTCATAAGGGTAGTGTCTGGAGTTTTGGAGACAACATAACCATTGACAGCAATGATGGGAGCAAAGAGGGGATACTTCTTCTGAATCTCCTGAGCTATAGCGAGAGGGTCTTTATTAGCATCGAATTTTTGTTTTATTTCTGTGAGGACTGCAGTCTTTTGAGCCTTTTGTGATGCTACCGTTTGGGCTTCAGCTGCAGTAAGGGGTGCCCCATAATTAGCTGGCGGTAACCAAAACCCTACTGACTCTACCTGACGGGTTTTAGTTACTACCTGACTGACTTTTTCTTTTAAGATCTCAGCACGAGCTTGATTTTTAATACTGGCTTGCCCTGAGGCAGTGCCACCCAGAACCTTAGCGCGTTCTGCTACTTCTTGTTCTGATACTGATATGCCTTTTTTCTTTGCCTCAGAAGCAATCAATTTATTTTCTATAACAGTATCAAGAGTATCAGAGAGTGTTTCTTGATTAATTGCCTTATCATTATATTGTTCACGTGTGGCGGTTTTTATTTCCTGTTCGGTTACGGGTGCATTATCCACAGTTGCTACTAATGACGTGTCAGTAGAGGCATGCTGCTGAATATCTTGATTTTGCTGAGAGAGAAACACTCCTACAAAAACTCCCATAACAAGCAGAAGAACTATGAGAAGTGAGATGATTAGTTTTTTATTCACAGCAATATCTGTCTTTGAAAAGACAGCCTGTTTCCATAATACGCTGATTTTACAAAGTGCGTCAACTAGAATAAGGCTTGCACGAGAAGATCAGGTCTTTGCTATACTAGGAATATGATCCGTGTTGCTATCAATGGGTATGGAAGGATAGGGAGAGTTGCCCATCGGGTGATTTTGCAAAAGCATACAGATGCTTTAGAAGTGGTAGCAATTAACGCTGGTTC
This sequence comes from uncultured Gammaproteobacteria bacterium, assembly GCA_964515545.1. Taxonomy (GTDB): domain Bacteria; phylum Patescibacteriota; class Microgenomatia; order Levybacterales; family UBA12049; genus JACROF01. The sequence continues at coordinate 24,525 of CAZERI010000001.1, read as the reverse complement.
TTCAACAGACTTGAAGGGATGGAAGTACCTGCTGCAGTATGATTCAGTCTATGGTCCCTTGTTGCTGCCTTTAGAAATAGAGGAGAAACTGCCTCAAGACCCCGAAGATCTCCTAGGGAGATTGGTAATAGCTGATAAAAGAATACCTATCTATTCACAGAAAGATCCTACTAAGCTTCCCTGGGGCGAGGTAGGAGTAGATGTCGTTATTGAGTCTACAGGCCATTTCAAAACCCAGGAAGATCTACAAAAACATCTTACAGCTGGAGCAAAAGCAGTCGTTTTGTCAGCCCCTGCCAAAGGAGAAGGTACCTCAACGATAGTTCTAGGCGTTAACAACACTACATTTTCTGGACAGAAGACAGTGAGTAATGCTTCTTGTACGACTAACTGCATTGCACCTGTTGCCAAAATTATGCAGGATCATTTCGGTGTCGAAAAAGCAATGATGACTACTGTTCATGGCTATACTTCAGACCAAAGACTTCAGGATGGCGGTCATAAAGATTATAGAAGGGCACGAGCAGCTGGGATCAATATTATTCCCACCTCAACCGGTGCTACGGATGCAGCTGCTAAGGCAGTTCCAGAACTTGAAGGAAAATTTTTAGGACTTTCTTTGCGGATCCCTGTGCCAGTCGGTTCGTTAGCTGATTGTACTTTTGTTTTGAGCAAAGCAACCAGTAAAGAGGAAATTAATACTATCTTCAGGCACGAAGCCCAGACTCCAGTGTGGAAAGGAATTATGGCAGTCACTGAAGACCCATTAGTCTCAAGTGATATTATCGGCAATCCTCACTCTAGTATCATTGATCTGTCCTTAACTCAAGTGGTAGGTGGGACATTGGCGAAGGTTATTGCCTGGTATGACAATGAATATGGGTATGCAAATCGGCTTATTGAAGAAGTGCGCATGATAGGTGTCTAATCTGCTATACTTTAGCCTATGAATACAGGAAATGCGATAGATATTCCCCATTACAGACTCGTCACTTTGTCTGGCAGAATTGCCTCAGGTTCAACTACGCTAGCTAAGAAGTTAGCCCATCAGCTCCACTGGCGACACTTAGAAGGTGGAGAGATTTTTTGGGAAGCAGTCCGAAAAAGAATGGGGCTTGATCCTAAAGATACTGATTTACGCCCGGATGAGGAGGATGTCCTTTTTGATCGTCAATTAAAAAAGATTCTGCAAGAAGATGAGCACGTGGTTGTTGAGACAAAATTAGCAGGGTTTAATGCTCAAGGGATTGATAACATCTGTAAGATTTTAGTAGTTTGTGAAGATAAAAATGGAGTGGATCAGACATCTATCCGTATAGATCGTCTGGTTAATAGGGAAGGTGCTTCGATTCAGGAAGCAAAGGAGGAAGTAATTAAAAGAGAGATAAATGATCTTGAAAAATGGCGAAAGTTATATGCGAATGGCGATCCACATTGGGTATATTACGATAAAAGTTACTATGATCTGGTGATTAATACTTACTTCCATAATCAGGATGAAGCATTAGCTATGGTTTTGGAACATCTAGGGATAAAGAAGTAGATCTCTTGCATTAGGCATCAATATCAACTATGATTTCGGAGAAATGAAGTACTGGTTTCTTTGTGTTATAGTACTTAGTATATTTCTTCTTCCCGGCAAAAGTTTGGCACAGGAAGATGGTACAGTCCCGATTATCCCATCTCCCGCTCCTGTTTCTGACTATCCGCTTCCATATCCTGGCATTCTTCCTAATAATCCTCTCTATCCGATAAAGATGCTGCGGGACAAAATTATTTTACTTCTTATAACTGATCCCTATAAAAAAGCTCAATTTAACCTTCTTCAAGCTGACAAGCGAATTGAAGCAGCTATTTTTCTTGTTAATGAAGATAAGAAGAATGGAAAGCTGGCAGTGATCACTATCGAAAAGGGAGAAAACTACTATCACGATGCGGTAACAGATGCTTCAGCTCTCCAGAAAGAAGGACGAGATGTAGGGAATTTTCTTCATGAATTAGATCGAGCAGCTGCCAAACATATCTTACTTATGACAAACCTTCAAAAGGTTCTTCCCGATCAGCGGGAAGAACTCTCCCGCCTTAAAGCGCGTATGCAATCGTATCAACTCCAGATCGTCCAGGTGAAAAATTGATTTCTGCCTCTGTGAAAAGATTTGTAAGAGTTTTTACAGCGTTGAAGCTATTGTTTCCCGAGAAATTTCCTAGATGCAGTTTTATGTATTTTTTTCTATTGACAGAGATACTGGTAGAGCCATATAGTCTTTTAGGACACTAAATAGATAATTCAAAATTTAGAGTTAAGAATTATCTATTTTAAATTCTAAATTGAGAGTATGCATTGTCCCTATTGCGGAAGCCAGGAATCAGAAGTAGTAGAGACTAGAGATAGCGAAGACATGGACGCGATTAGAAGACGCCGAGCATGTCATAAGTGTCAACGTAGATTTACGACGTATGAGCGTATAGAGACTGTTAATCTTCACGTCATAAAAAAAGACGGCAGGAGAGAACAGTTCAACAGAGAGAAATTAAAGGCAGGTTTAATTCGCGCTTGTGAGAAGACAACGGTTTCACTCGATACGATAGAAAGAATCTTAACTGATATTATCCATGAGCTGCGGGGGGAGGATACAGCAGAAATTCAGAGTGAGCGGATTGGGCAGTTAGTCGCAGATCACTTAAAAAAGACAAATAAGATTGCATATATTAGATTTTCGAGTGTCTTTAGACGCTTTGTAGATGTTGAAGACTTTGAAAAAGAAGTAAAGAAGTTAATACATTAATTACTAATTAGGATTTACAAATTATACTTATATGGCTATACAACTTGACGGAATCAGACAAAAAGTATTTTTAGATCGCTATGCCTTGAAGGATAAAAACGGTGAGCGAATTGAAAGCACTCCTGAAGAGATGTGGAGACGTGTTGCGAGAGGAATTGCTGCAACAGAGAAGAAAACTGATCAGAAGAAGTGGCAAAAAGAATTCTATCGTGTCATGGAGGATTTTAAATTCGTCCCTGCAGGCAGAATTCTTTCTGGGGCAGGTACAGAGTATCAAGTAACGTACTTCAACTGCTTTGTAATTCCAAGTCCTAAAGACTCACGTCATGGTATCTTAGAGTCTTTGGGACAACTAGTTGAGATTCAGGCAAGATCAGGAGGAGTAGGCCTTAATCTCTCATCCCTCAGACCCAAAGGAGCCCGCGTTAAAAAAGTAAATGGAACCAGTTCGGGTCCTGTTAATTGGGCGACACTTTTTTCAGTAGCAACTCATGACATTGTTCAGCAGGGAGGAAGTAGACGGGGAGCTACCATGCTTATGCTCTGGGACTGGCATCCAGATGTGGAGGAGTTTATTACTGTTAAGGAAGACCTTAGCAAGATTAATGGGGCCAACCTCTCAGTCTGTATCTCTGATGCATTTATGGAGGCCGTTAAGGCAGATACTGATTGGGATCTGGTTTATCCTGATATTGCAGATCCTGAATACGATGAGAAATGGGATGGAGAAATTGATAAATGGAAGGCTCTTGGTAAAAAAGTTGTCGTTTATAAGACAGTAAAAGCACGGGAGTTGTGGGACCTTATCTGTACTGCTGCTTGGAGAAGTGCAGAGCCAGGACTTCACTTCATGGAGAGATCTAATAAGAGAAGCAATACTAACTATTTTGAACGCCTCATTGCGACCAATCCTTGTGGGGAACAGCCACTCGGGGCGTGGGCTGTTTGTAACCTAGGAGCTATGAACTTAGCTGCATATGTGAAAGACGAGAAATTCGACTTTGATAATTTTGGTAAAGACGTAAAAGTCGCAATGCGTATGCTTGATAACGTCATTGATCAGACGTATTATTTCTTTAAAGAAAATGAAAAATGCGCTAAAGATATTAGACGTACGGGTCTTGGCATCATGGGGCTTGGCGATGCTCTTATTAAGATGAAGCTCCCTTATGGATCTAAAAAATCTCTTCCTGTTATTGAAAAGATCTTTAAGACACTTCGTGATAGTGCTTATGATGCGAGTTCTGATCTTGCAGCTGAGAAAGGCGCTTTCCCAATGTTTGATAAGGAAAAATACCTCAATGGTTACTTTATCAAGCAGCTTTCTAAAGAGCTTCGTAAAAAGATTGCAGATCAGGGGATTCGTAACGCAGTCTTATTAACTATTGCACCAACTGGTACGACGTCCCTTGTCTCAGGTGTGTCTTCAGGTATTGAGCCTGTTTATGAATTTACCTTTAAACGTAAGTGGAGAGGCGGAGAAGAAATTATGTATCATCCTCTCTTTGATGAGTGGAGAAAAGAGCATGAGGGAGAGGCAAGACCAGATTATTTTGTTTCAGCTAATGACTTAACACCCGAAGAACATGTTAAAGTTCAGGCTGTCGCACAGGAATACATTGACTCCTCAATCTCAAAGACTGTTAATGCTCCAACAGCTCATACAGTTGAAGATGTAAAAGAACTCTACATGAAGGCATATGACTATGGTCTTAAAGGCATTACCTATATGCGGGATGGGTCACGTATGGGAGTTCTAGAACGCCTGCCTGAGAAGAAAGAAGAAGTAAAGGAAGTTACTCCTGTCGTGCCTGCTCCTGCTACGCCTCGTATCTCACGGCCATTAGTTCTGCATGGAGCTACCTATAAAGCAGAAAGTCCTATCGGTAATGTCTACGTTACGATCAATCATGATGAGAAGGATCATGCTTTTGAAGTCTTTGTTAATGGTGGAAAAGCAGGTTCAGATGTGATGGCAATGGCAGATGCTCTTGGCCGTATGATCTCCTTTGTTCTTCGGATTCATAGCCCAGTACCAGCTCGGGAGCGTATGAGAGAAGTTGTTTCAGAGCTGACAGGTATCGGTGGAGCTAGATCAGTAGGCTTTGGAGAAAATAGAGTTAGATCGCTTCCCGATGCAGTTGCAAAAGTACTCGCCAAGCACGCAAATTTTAGAGTGAACGGCAAAGTAGAGGACAGGCCAGTAACTCCTATTCAGGCAGATGCGTCCGTTACTGAGTCTGTCTCAGAGGAGGCGAATGGAGTGAGTAATGGTAATGGTCATCCTGTCTCAACGCCTGCAAATTTTCTGACGAAAGTTGATGAACCAGAAGTAGCTGGTCAGCAGTTAGGTTTTGCTGCAGCAACTGTTCCTGTTGAGACAATGGCAAATACGACAAATACTAATTTATTTGATATTTGTCCTGAGTGTGGAGCTGCTAGTTTTGCTTACGAAGAAGGTTGCAAGAAATGCTATGGCTGTGGCTATAGTGAGTGCTAATTCCTTCTTGTAACAGAAGGCTAAATAGTGTAAAAACAACAGAGAAATATTTTGGTAAGTAGGGTGTAAATCCCTCTCAGTGCCGCTACTGTAAAGACAGAAAACGAATATTTCAGTAACACCCGAGCCTCGCGAAGCGAGGTCTGGCTCCGCCAGACAGGAAAACAACGTTTGTACGTCCTTCTCGGGAGAGAGGGATTTTTTATGGCTGAAAAAAATAAAGGAATACCGACTTTTAAAAGGACACCTATCATTATCTTTGTCATAGGGTTTTTGTTTGTCATTATGGTAGGCGGGGCGGTATGGTCCCGTCAGCATGTGACATCTTCTCAAGGAGTTCCTACCCCTACACTGCAGCAAAATCATGATAAAGTTGCAGCAGACATTTTTAGATATTCAGGTAAGGAAGGTGTTGATGCGCTGACATTATTAAAGCAGCAGACATCAGTAGAGCAGAATTCCACAGGATTGGTAACAGCTATTAATAAACGCAAGGCAGATGCGAGTAACAAAGAATACTGGTCATTTTTTGTTAATGGTAAGATGGCAGAAGTTGGTCCGGCAGATTATCTGACAAAGGATAGTGACCAGATTGAATGGAGGATAGAGACTTACTAATGCGAGATAGAGTATTCCTTCCCACCTTCATAATTGTTTTTGGTGTTTTGATGCGCCTTTTACCTCACATGCCCAATGTCGCGCCAATTACAGCCCTGGCTCTTTTTGGAGGATTATACCTGGATAAAAAATATGCACTTATTGTTCCTCTTACTATTATGATCATTTCAGATTTTTTCCTCGGCTTTCACGATACGATATTTTTCGTCTATGGGAGTTTTATTCTGTCAGGTCTATTAGGACTTTGGGCACGTAAACAGAAAACAGCAGGAAGGATTCTTAGCGTAACCCTTCTGGCCTCAGTTCTATTCTTTCTTATTACGAATTTTGGAGTATGGCTGGTAGGACATATGTACTCAAAAGATCTTAAAGGGCTTTTGGAATGTTTTGCTATGGCGTTACCGTTTTTTAAAAATACAATTTCTGGAGATCTTCTTTATACCACAAGTTTTATTTTATTATTTGAATTCCTGGAATACCTTATTAGGAGGAGGCAGCCTGCGTTGGCGAAGAGACAATAATGCCAATTTATACTCGTACTGGAGATCGTGGTAAGACATCATTATTTGGCGGACAGCGCGTCCTCAAGTCAGATCTAAGAGTAGATACCTATGGCACAATTGATGAATTAAATAGTTTAGTAGGGATAGTTGTTGCTACCATCGAGACAAGACACATAAAATTAGCCAAAGAACTTGAGAAAATTCAGCACGATCTATTTGATATAGGATCGTATTTAGCCAACCCTGCATCTCCGCCAATAAAACGCCTGGAAGAGCGTATCACTGAGTTTGAGAAAGCTATTGATGCTATGACATCTCAGATGCCTGAGCTGCATAATTTTATTTTGCCAGGAGGAGGAAGAGTAGGTGCGAGTCTCCACCAGGCACGAACTGTTTGTAGACGATCTGAAAGAAGATTGGTGGCATTAATGCAGCAGGCAGATCTCGATCAGTACGTAGTTACATACATTAATCGCTTGTCAGACCTCCTCTTTACTATGGCTCGTTTTGTTAATCATAAGGAAAAGAAAAAAGAGACAATCTGGTCACAACAATAAATAACGGGTGAAACTGGTGAAATTCCGGTACTGTGCCGCAACTGTAATCCTTCGACACGCTCAGGATAGCCTGAGTAAATCGAAGGCTAAAGTCAGATCCCCAATCCGCCACCCGTCAGATGACGGAGCGGACTTCCGAGCAGAAGTGCAAGCATGTACTCCTCTCGGAAGAGGAGTTTTTTTATGAGCGCAGAATTTGTACTACCACTTGAAGGCTTTCAGCCATTACATGAGACTAAGCAGTTGACGTATGATCCTCAGTTTGATGTTGATGCTTATACAAGACTGCAGCACCTCCGTTTTGCCGAGCCTGATGAATATACAAGACGCTTAGAAGGGCTTAATGGAACGATTGAATTTAACCTCGTTACAATGCTTGGTGAGAGGCTTAATGCAGCGGTATCGCGACGCATTGATCTTATTGATGAAGACGGCATTATGCGCGATAGCAGCCAGAAGAAACCTCTTTTGGAATGGTATGAACGAGGAAGGATAGCTCGCCTTGAACAAGGATCATCGCCTCATGATCAATTACGGGAACAAGCTGAGATAGTAGGCCAGCAAAAAATTCAGGATGCCATGAGTCAGGCTCCTATTGGAACATTAATGTTCTGTGCTTCACGGCCTGGTAATGAATACCTGCCAGAGGAGACACCTCTTGAGGAGCAATCAATATATGGCCATAATTTTATTGATATGCAGTATAAGCAGTCAGAGAACGAGATTGTGGTCCTCCGTGCGATGTCGGGCCTGACACGTGAGGAGACTATAGAGAATATTAAGCTTCTCAAGCCGGACTATGAACTATCAGATAATCCTGATGATATTGAATTACTATCTCATCCTGTAGAACTCCGTCCGGGAGAGAGCTTTGTTACTTCTCTTGAAGAATTACAGCAATTTTTATATCGGGATCTGGATAGCAGCTTGAGTGAAGAAGCATTTGAAATTGTTAAACAAGAATGTATGCCTTACATCAAACGATACCTCCTTATCGTTGAAAATGCGCCTAAAGTCCATGAGCTTCTGAAAAAGGCATATAACGCCATTGTCAATAAAGCTGATGAAGTAGTAGATTCTCTCCAAGACGGGACATACTTTGCTGACTGGCAGCAGGATAGGATAGCAACACTGGCACAGATGGCAGTACTAGGTACTCAGCCAGTGAGAGCTGTTAGTACAGGTTGTGGCTTCTCAAGTGGTTTTGCAGTCAGATCTGGTAATAACTCACCCTTTGGTGTGGTAGATTTTTCCTCAATGAATCAGGAAGAATCTGATTCTAAGGGTTCTCTCTTTTTTGCCTGTCCTACCTGTAGATATGTCAATAAACGTCCTCGAGAGGGATACTTAGAACAATGTATGAAGTGCAGTACTTCTGTTCGCTGTGATGAGTTATCAGAGGATGAGTTGCGTAAAAAGCGTCTAAAAAAAATGCAGGAAGAAAAAATGAATGACAAAAGTCAGGAAGAAAAAAAGACTACCAATAAATCTTTGGAAAAAGGAATTCTGGTAACCCTTTTCAGTCCACGTGAGACAGAGGAGAAAAATGAGCGATAGTGTACCAAAAGAAAATGAAGATTTCTCAGTTGATCAAAATGGGAAGATTGTTTTTACCAGAGAGTATCATCTGAAGAGGGGATACTGCTGTGGCAGTATGTGTAAGAATTGCCCCTATGGTAATTCACCTGATGATAGATATAAAAAATAGCAGAGTTGAAGCTAGTTTGGTTTGTTTGATTTGGTAATTCATGCTAAGATTTAATTATTATGGATAATTCCCAGCAGCCTTCAGCCCAGACCTCCTCTCAAGTGGCTCCTCCTCCGCCTGTTCCTGTGTCTCAGCAGCCGTTGACGATGGATCCTAATTTAATGAGTGAGCCAAAAGTTCCCTCTAGTACTCCGCCATTTGCTCAAAAGCCAATAGCTCAGCCCCAAAATCCGATAAGCGGACCGCATAAAGAGGCAGGGCCTATCCTGCAAGCTCCAGTTTCTGAATATGTCCGACCGAGTGAAGTAACGCCTCAAATTCCTCCGGAGGTGGCAGAGGCTGGGGTAGAAGTAGCTCCTAACAAAGAACAGCCCCAATTAACTCAGGAGCATCAAGCAGTCGGTATCCAGCATGCGAAAGAAGCAACACCTCTTACGATACCCACTCAGCCGACAGTTCAGCTCCCTTACACACCTCTGGAGGCAAAGGAGATCGAAAAAAAGACTAGTATCACTGAGTCCAAGCACTGGCTGGCAGCGCTCACAGCGTATCTTCTCAAGAAAATTCAAGGAATAGCTAAATAAGTATGGATACACAATCATTATTAACAGCTTTTATGAGTATCGTCTTTGGGACTATCTTTACAGTTCTTTTTTGTATTGGTTTTTTTAAGGTATTTACTATATGGATTCGGAATAAAGATAGAGAGAAAATTTCTGTAACGTCAGTACTTCTGCAGGTTTCTCTACCTCGGGACAATGAAATTAAGATTGATGCAGCGGAACAACTTTTTGCCGGTTTAGCAGCTCTCCATAAAAGTAAGAAGCGAGAGTATTTTAAGCATCAGACTCATCTTTCATTTGAGGTCGTCGGAATGCCGGGGGATATTAGATTTTATATCAATGTTCCAGCCTCTATCAGGGACTTTGTGGAAAAACAGATTAATGGAGCATATCCCGATGCAGAAATTGTTCAGGTTAATGATCCGGCAGCCAAGCAAAAAGATGGCAATACCATAGCAGGGGAGTACAATATCTTCTCTGAGACAGGTAAGGTGGCTTTTGCCTCATTGGCTCTTAAAGAAAGCGAGTATAAGCCTATTCGGGTTTTTAAAGATTTGGCAGTTGATGGGATGGCCTCTTTAACTTCAATTCTTGCCAAGATGGGGGAAGGAGAGGGAGCTGCGATTCAAATGCTTATTGAACCTGCTGGAAATCATTGGAAACACGAAGGGAGAGAATACCTTTCTCATACAAAGAAAACAGAGTCCAATCCAGAAAAAGCAACGTATGCCTCAGACGCAAAAGAATTAGAAGCGATTGAGAATAAGTTGAGTAAGCCTGGCTTCCATACAGTAATCCGTATCGTCGTTTCCTCAAGCACAAAAGAAGCAGCGGAGGCGCATTTAACCAATATGGTTAATGCATTTGGCCAATATGCTGGTGTAAATAAATTTTATAAAAACAGGCATTGGTTTAAAGGCCTTTTTGTCACAGATTTTATTTATCGTTACTTTCCACTGCGAGGGCAGACTTCGGTTCTCTCCAGTGATGAACTGGCAACTATCTTTCATTTCCCTAATAAGAGTGTTCAGACTCCGGGAATTCATTGGGTAAATTCAAAGAGAGCTCCGGCTCCTGCTAATCTTCCGACTGAGGGACTGTATTTAGGGAAGAGTGTCTTTAGGGGTTTGACTAAGCCGGTCTTTATCAGTCCTTCAGACAGACAGAGGCATATGTATATTATCGGCAAGACAGGTACGGGAAAGTCAGAATTTCTCAAACAAATGATCACCCAAGATATAAAAAATGGCCAAGGATTAGCCGTAATTGATCCGCATGGTGACTTAATCGAGGATATTCTTCAACTTATGCCACCTGAAAGAGCAGAGGACGTCATCCTTTTTGATCCATCAGATCTTGATCAGCCTTTAGGCTTTAATATGCTTGAAGCACATAGTGAGCAGCAGAAGCATTTGGTTGTTACCTCAGTGATAGGGCTGATGTATAAGCTGTTTGACCCTAATAAGACAGGAATTATCGGTCCCCGTTTTGAGCATGCAGTGCGTAATGCGATGCTAACCTGTATGTATCAGCCAGGAGCTACTTTTATGGAGGTTGTCCGTGCTCTGACTGATCAGAACTTCGTTCAAGAACTCTTGCCCCGCGTTGAAGATCCCGTTATCAGGCGTTACTGGACAGATCAGATTGCCCAGACTTCAGATTTCCATAAATCAGAAGTGCTTGATTATATCGTCTCGAAGTTTGGCCGGTTCGTTACTAATAAAATGATCCGAAATATCATTGGCCAGTCTGAGAGTGCATTCAATTTCAGAGAAGCAATGGATACAAAAAAGATTTTGCTTATTAACCTTTCCAAAGGGAAAATTGGGGAAGAGAATTCCAGCTTTTTGGGACTTGTGCTAGTTCCTAAAATCTTGGTTGCTGCGATGAGTAGGCAGGATATGCCGATGGAAGACCGTAAGGACTTTTTCCTTTATGTAGACGAATTTCAGAATTTCGCAACGCCTGATTTCGCCCAGATTCTGTCCGAGGCTCGTAAGTATCGCCTTAATTTAATCGTTGCCAATCAGTTCGTAGGCCAGATGGAGGAGGAAGTTAAGAATGCTATCTTTGGAAATGTTGGAACAATAGCCTCATTTAGAGTCGGTGTGACAGATGCAAATTACCTAGCTCATGAATTCCAGCCTATCTTCGGCGAGGCAGATCTTATTAATATTGATCGCTTCAATGCCTATATGAGAACAATTGTTGGAGGAGAGCCTGTACCACCATTCTCGCTTGATACGACTAAAGACATTGCAGCTGAAGCAGCCCAGAAGGATCCGCGGGTGGCAGAGCTGGTTAAAGAATTGTCTCGTCTGAAGTATGGACGTAATGTCCAAGTAGTCGAAGCAGAAATCTCCGAAAGAGCAAGATTATAGGTGGGTGTGCTTGGGATCGAACCAAGGACATCGGCTTTATAAGAGACGCGCTCTACCACTGAGCTACACACCCTAAGTATTGCGATTGTACCAGAAAAAACAAGCTAAATGAAGGAAGTATTAGAGTTCGGAGAGGGAAGAAGTGTCTTTAGCACGATCTTTGACGTATTCCAAGTATCTTTCAGTAGTTGAGATTCTTTTGTGTCCAAGAATTTTAGAAAGGAGTACTAAAGATACTCCATGTTTTAAATGATGTGCTACGAAGGTATGACGAAGATCATTTACCTTAGCATTTTCGATCTCAGCGATACGGAAGTATCGCTCGATTGCAGTACGAATATTACGGACGAGGAATGGCTTACCAGATTTAGTAATAAAGACATGGTCATCAGTTACTTGAGGACGTAATTTAAGGTAACTGTTAAGTGCTTCTTTACCAGGTCGGTTAAGGGGAACAAGGCGTTCTTCGTGCTTCTCATAAGGACGGATTTTGAGTTCATCACCTTGAATATCAGAAAGTCGTAGTTCTGCTAACTCGCCAATTCTAATACCAGTCTGAAGAAGAAGCTCAATAATAGCAAACATTCTCGCATCATGACGTGCAGCATCGCGAAGCGCACGATATTCGGTAGGTTTAAGGATACGAGGCGGAGCCAACTCGTAGCGTGGGTGAGAGACAAGGAGGGAAGGATCGTCAGTTATCATTTCATTGACTTTTAAAAACCTATAAAATGTTCGGGTAGAGTTGAGCTTTCTTGATAATGATTTAGGTGTATAACCCTGCTCAGACATTTTAGCAAGGAATGCCTGTAAGTCACCCGATGAAACATCACTAACATGATGTTTGTCGATTTCCTCGAGAAATGAAGCTAACTGCTCGATGTCCTTACCGTATGCTAGAATAGTACTACTGGAATGCTTCTTTCCTTTGAGGAATTCAATAAATTTTTGGTGGGCGTCACGAACTTTTGTCGGTTGCATGGAATAATTATCCCATAATATCAGCTCATTTGCAAGTAGTCAAGTGAAGAATGACAGTAGAAAATCCATCGATTAGTTTGTCATAACAGGAAAAATGAAAAAGGTAGTTTATTTACTCATACTCATCATTTCACTCTTTATTATTAATAACCTAATCCGTTCAATTTTTAGTCTTTGGCAAAAGCATGATCTCATAGGGGAGGCTCAAAAGGAACTTCAGCAGGAAAAAAATGAGAATCAGAAGCTGCAAGATCAGCTTGATCGGGTAAAGCGGACTGAATTTGTGGAAGAAGAAGCAAGAAACAAATTATTTATGGTTAAGCCAGGGGAGAAAGTCGTCATTATGGGTAATACACCCTCTGACTCAGAGCAAAAGAAATCATCTCCCAAGGAGATTGTAATTCCTATCTGGCAACAATGGTGGAATCTCTTCTTTTGATTCTAAAGAAGATGACACCAATTTGGTGTCATCTTCTACTGTGTTGCGGGGCCAGGATCGAACCAGGACTGCAAGATTATGAGCCTCGCGTGCACCTTACACTACCCCGCGTACTAACGTTTGGGACAAAACCTACGCCTGCCTGTCGGCAGACAGGGTTTTTCCCAACGATCTTCCCTTAAAGGATGTGCTATCGCAGTAACACTGCGTCAGCGCGACGGCGCACAGCTATTTAGAGGAGAATAGATTATATCATTTGCCTTGAAGCTGGTCAAACTGTTATAATTGTGAGGCTAAATCCCGTAAAAGGGAAGTAAGGCAGGATGGCTCAGTCGGTTAGAGCACGGCATTCATAACGCCGAGGTCGTGGGTTCGATCCCCACTCCTGCTACTAGGAAAAGGGAAGAGCGGTCCCTCTTATAATCCACGAACCAGAGCTTCAGGTAATCTTAGTAATTCTGTATTTTGATAACGTACTTTTGTCTACCATTAACGATTTTTTTATTTCTTTTAACCAGTTATTAAAGGAAGTAAGAAAGAGACAGGGAAGAGGAGAGACCTCTCACATCCTATAATGAAAAAAATACGAAAGACATAGTATGATATAGTTATTTCACGGAAATTAAGAGAGTTTTCACAGGACAAGCACCAGTACTATAAGACTGCTAATTGTGGATAACTATAGTTGACATTATAAATTTTTGTGAGTATCATAGATTATGGACCCACAAAAATTTCCTCAAGCCCTCACCTTTGATGATGTTCTCCTCCTTCCAGGATTTAGTGATTTTTCGCGAGGGGATATTAATTTAGAGACCTCACTCACCCAGTCAATACTTCTCCACTCCCCTTTTGTTTCAAGTCCTATGGATACTGTGACTGAATCAGAGTTAGCAATAGCCTTAGCTGAATTAGGCGGAATTGGTATTATCCATCGTAATCTTACTGTCTCTGATCAGGCTCACGAGGTAGCTAAAGTAAAGGCCCACCCAGCAAGCTCAGGGCAAGCACTTCTCGTAGGTGCAGCAGTAGGAGCAAATAAAGGTTTTGAGGAGCGAGTTGAAGCACTTGTTGCAGAAGGAGTCGATGTTGTTGTAGTTGATTCTGCCCATGGATATGCAGACAATGTCGTCGCAACTCTTACCTACATTAAATCTCACTTCCCTTCCCTTCAGGTGATAGCAGGAAGTGTGGCAACCTTTGATGGAGCAAAAGCTCTCATTGAAGCAGGAGCTGATGGACTAAGAGTTGGTATGGGTCCTGGGGCTATCTGTACTACGCGAGTAATCTCAGGTATGGGAGTACCCCAAATTACCGCACTTCAAGAAACAGTGAGAGCAGCTAAGGAATATGGAATTCCCGTTATGGCAGATGGCGGAATTAAGTATTCAGGTGATATGGTAAAAGCTTTAGCAACTGGAGCAAGCTGTGTCATGATGGGATCATTTTTTGCATCTGCATTGGAGTCACCAGGTAAGGTACATACACTTACCCGCTCCCAAGTTCCCCATCGATTCCAGAGTATTCTCACGGATAAAGAAGAGTATAAATTCAAGGAATATCGAGGAATGGGTTCAATTGCTGCTATGAAACAAGGAGCGAAAATTAAATCAGAAGATGAGTTCCATGGTAAAAGTTATTACAAAGATCGTGTACTTGTTGCAGAAGGAGTCGAAGGTCTGGTTCCTGTTAAAGGTACAGTGAAGGATTTAGTCGACCAGTCAGTAGGAGGCATTAAATCAGGTATGTACTATGTGGGAGCCAAAACGATTCCAGAGCTTTGGGAAAAAGCGAGGTTTATCCAAATCACTCAAGCCTCACTCACTGAGTCACATCCTCACGACATCCTTATCACAAATGGCGGAGAAAATTATTAATGTAAAGGAGCGTATTATAAATACGGCTCTAATCCCTTTCCTCTAATAAAGGTACTTTCAAAAGCAATGTGGTTACATTTTTTTAGTTCTTCCTGTGTCATCATTTTTTTCTCAAGGAGGAATTGAAATTGCTGTTTGAGGCGGGCATTTTCAATCATCTCTGGCCAGTCAGTATTAATTGAGAATTTCACTTGGTTTTCTAAGAGAGTCCTTAGAATAAAATGAAGTTCTTCTTCATTTTCTACAGCTTTAGTCATGATATTTGATAAGGGACATAGTTCAAGGATAATATCTCGCTTGACAAGCTCCCTCATTAATTTTTTATCGTAGGCTGCATGAATACCATGTCCTATCCGTTCTGGTGAAATAGCCTCAATTGCTTCCCACATATCATTTGCTTCTTTGACTTCCCCACTATGAGCGGTGACTCGAAGTCCTGCGGAGGCAGCTTTTTTAACGAGATTTTTATAATCCTTATAGTGGAAGGTTTGGGTTGCAGGGCCAGCAAAATCGATCCCTATTACTCCCCTTCTATGGTACTTAATTGCCTTCTCAACAATGACAGTATTCTGTTCAAGTGAGAATTCTCGTGCTAGACAGAAAATAATTCCTGCAGATAACGTAGGATATTCAAGTAAAGCCCGCTCCATCCCACGGAGCATTGCCATTATCATATGATCAAGATCAATTGTCCCGCCCTGATTATGCTTCATAGGGTTATTGCGTAGTTCAATAACGGTTGTATTATTAGATCGATAGGCTCCACTCATTATTTCGTAGGTTGCATGCTCAACAGCGAGCGTTCCACTGGAGAGTTTGTCTAGAATGGGGTGATAAATTTCCTCAAAATACTGATTAAGAGGTTTTTTATTTGTCGGAGAAAGGCGGACAAAGTCTTTAAATTCATGATAGTCACGCTGAGGAAGTTTGAAACCTTGGTCATGGGCTATCTGCCAAAAAATCGATGGATGGATAGAAGTACCTAAATGAGCATGAAGCTCTGCCAAAGGGAAAGAAGGGAAATGATCAGCCACCATAACTGAGTATAGAGAGTAATGTATTGATGTGTCAAGTAAACTTTGGATTGACAGCATAGTATTTGTAATATAAACTCAGTACGACTTATGGCAGGGTCTAAAGAAGCATCAGCTCATTATTGGCGTAAAGAACAAGTAACTCATCTTACAGGTGGACAATGGGGTGATGAAGGCAAAGGTAAAGGTGTGGATGAGGCAGGGCAGTTTGTCGATGTAGTAGTGAGGACGAATGGCGGAGCTAATGCGGGACACACCATAGAAAATGAGTATGGTGAATTTAAAAATCACCTTATGCCCTGTGGTTTTGCAAATCCGGACGTTTTAAATGTTATTGGCGCACATGTAGTTGTTGATCCTCTTCAGCTTCTCCTCGAGCTGGATGATGCAAAAGATCGTCTCCCCGCTTCCCCTCAGCTGGTAATATCGAATCAGGCTCCTCTTGTTATGCCATGGCATATCAAGAGGGATGGGCTTCGGGAAAAAAATAAAGGCGATTCGAGTATTGGGACGACTAAACGAGGCATAGGAGAAGCTTATGCAGATCTTGCGTTAAGAGACGGATTTTTAGTCGGACATTTATTAGATCCTAAATTCCCAGAAAAATTTCTACGAGAGGCAGACCGTCAAGATCGTCTTATGCGTGTTATTGACGGGGAAAGATTAGCAAGTGACTTAGGTACTTTATCTAGCGATATGCTGGGACAAGTCATTTTTGATGCCAAATCCCGTCGATATCAAGATCCTGAAGCCGAACTAGCCAAATATCTAGAGGCTGCCGAGAGGCTTGGACCTATGATAGGCAATACTCACAATAGAGTCCGTGAAGCCTATGATGATGGAAAAATTATTTTAGGAGAGGCAGGCCAAGCAGCACTTCTTGATTTAACAAATGGAAGTTATCCTTATGTTACTTCAAGCCATCCTGGAGTATCAGGTTTTCTTATCTCAACAGGTTTAGGAGCTCATGAGGTTGATCGGGTTATTGGTACAGCTAAAGCGTATATGACTAGAGTTGGTGGAGGCCCGATGCCTACAGAGCTAGAAGATGAAATGGGTGAATATCTGCGAGAAAAAGGAAGAGAGTATGGAGCTACGACAAAAAGGCCACGTCGCACCGGGTGGTTTGACGCTGTTGCGACCAAATATGGTGTTCAGACTGCGGGAATAACTGAGCTGATGTTAACGAAAAGTGATATTCTGGACGATCTTCCCTATGTTAATATTTGTGTTGGATATGAGATTAAGGGACAGCAGTTCTCCAGAATGCCTGATTTCAGCTCTTCAGGTATGGAAGATGTAAAGCCTATCTATAAGACAATGAAGGGATGGCAAAAAGATACGACTCAGGTTCGGGACTTTGCTGATTTTCCGCCTGAGGCAAAGGAGTATTTCGCAGAAATTGAGGAACTCGTCGGTACTCCTATTAGCGTATTGTCTGTTGGTCCTCAGCGTGATGCGATAGTCTATCGTAATTGAAAGTAATATTGCATATAATAAAGTATGATCGTTGTTGTCGATTTTGGCTCACAGACAGCTAACCTCATTGAGCGTCGTATTAAAGATTTTGGAGTTACCACTGCGTTCATCCCTCCTGAAGAAGCTATCCCTTTTATAAAAGCTAATAAAGTAGAAGGGATTATCCTCTCAGGCGGTCCAGCCTCTGTCTATGGAGAGGATTCTCCGACAATTGATGCTGAGATTTTTACCTGTAAGATTCCGATTCTCGGTATATGCTATGGAATGCAGCTTATGATGCTTTTAGATGGCGGAGAAGTTGTCTCAGGCAAAAAAGAGTACGGTCCCTCTCATTTGAAAATTAAAAAAGAACATCCTTTACTCAAAGGGTTACCTGATGAATTGACTGTCTGGATGAGTCATGGCGATGAAGTAGTCGGGATTCCTCATCGCTTTGAGACAATTGCTTCCACCGCTACTGTCCCCTACTGTGTTGTTGTTGATGATACTAATCGCCTTTATGGAATGTTATTTCATCCAGAAGTAGAACATACTGAGCAGGGAGATCAAATTTTAAAAAACTTTGTTGAGATGGTCGGAGCTGAGATCAAAGAGAAAAAAATTGATATTGAGGAAATCATTGAAAGTATACGGCAAAGAGTAGGAGATGCAGTAGTCATTGGTGCAGTATCAGGAGGCGTAGACTCGACAGTTGCAGCAGCGCTGACAGCGAAAGCTATTGGTAAACAGTTCTTCCCTTTCCATGTAGATAATGGTCTTATGCGCCTTGGTACTGTTGAGACAGTTAAAGAAATTTTTGGTCACCTTAAAGTTCCTGTGGATATTATTGAGTGCGAGAGTGAGATGCTTGAGTGCCTTAAGGATAGTAGTGATCCTGAGGAGAAGCGAAAGATTATAGGGAAGTTTTATATAGATATGTTCGAGCGGGAGATGGAAAAATTAAAGGCTGAAGGACACGATGTAAAGTACCTACTTCAAGGAACGATCTATTCAGATGTTATTGAAAGCAAGGGAACCAAACATGCCTCAAAAATTAAGAGTCATCATAATGTCGGAGGTCTGCCTGAGAAGATGCAACTAGATCTTCTCGAACCACTACGAACGTATTATAAAGATGAAGTACGGTTGATAGGTACGGAGTTGGATCTTCCAGAGGAATTCATCTGGCAGCAAGTCTTTCCGGGCCCGGGGTATGGAGTAAGAATACGAGGAAAAGTGACTAAGGAGCGTTTAGGAAAGGAGCGAATTGCAGATAAAATTGTTTTAGAAGAAATTGTAAAGGCTGGGTTATTTAGAAAAGTCTTTATGTCTTTTGCCATCATGTCAGGGGCCGAGTCAACTGCAGTTAAAGGAGATGGAAGATTCTTTGGTGAGGTAATAGCTGTCCGCGTTGTTGAGTCTCGTGATGTTATGACATCCAAATGGGTACATCTGCCCTATGAAGTATTGCAGTCAATCTCCAGTCGCATTGTTAATGAAGTGCCGGGAATATCTCGTGTAGTTTATGATATCACGACCAAACCGCCAGCTACTATGGAGTGGGAATAATTAGCTGAGGATAAATCTCTCTACCACATTGGAGAGTCCATCTTTCTCAACGGATGGAGCGACATAATCAGCAATTTCTTTGAGATCAGGGGTAGCATTTCCCATAGCTACTTTTAATCCACAAGCCATAAGTAATGGAAAATCATTATACCCGTCCCCTACCCCAATCATGAGCTCACGATCTATCCCAAGGTATTTTTCTAATTCATAGATTCCATTTTGTTTGGTGGCATTGACGTGATTAATAATTACACCAAATTTATTTGGTTCTCGATGATGTGTTTTGTGGCAGGAGATATCAGGGAGCGAAGAAAGTTCTCTCATTAAGAGGTCAGCTTTTTCTGATGAGAAAAGTTCATTGGTAAAGAACATAGGAGTACTCATACTATCTGGAATAGTTTGGTCTGCTAAGTTAACATATTCCTGCTTAAAAGGACTTCCTTTTATAGCAAATGGAATGTTCTCTCTTCTTAATATCATTATTATTTTTTTTGTGATATCAGGATTTATCAACTTTTCATAAAGTATGTCTTTTGTTGCGATATCTATCACATGTGCCCCATTATTTACGACAGCATAGCCTGATTTCATATCGAGTGAATGAAGGATTTTTTCGATAGAAGCAAAAGATCTGCCTGTTACAAGGCATATAGTAACGTGTTCTCGTGCTCGTGTAAGACTTGAGATAACCTTTGGTGAGGGAAGTGCTTGGTAGTCATACGGGATGATCGTTCCGTCTACATCAAGCATGAGGCCTTTATATTTCATCAATGGTAGCTAGTATATACTTTTCTATAACATGTGCAACCCCGTCATTCTCAACGGATGGAGCGACATAATCAGCAATTTCTTTCAAATCATCATTTGCATTTCCCATAGCTACTTTTAATCCACAGGCTCTCAGTAATGGGAAGTCATTATATCCATCTCCTACTCCCACCATTTCATCCGGTTTCAAATCCAGAAGCTTAGCTGCTTCCCAGATACCTTGTTGTTTAGTAGCAAGTGCATGAGTAATAACAAATCCACCAAGTCCTGGTTCAGAGTGTGTTGTTTCTAAGATACTGATTTTTGGGTATTTACGTAGTTTTTTAATAACCCGTCGGATCTTTTTCTGAGAGAAAAGATCTCTACTATAGATATTAAAAACAGCTGGCGGAAGATAGTTCCCTTGATAACGGAAGTCTTCTTTTCCAGCATTCATAAAAAATGAAATTTTTTCTTCAGCAAGAATCGAAATTATTGTTTGTATATCTGTACTCTGGAGGGGTTGGTTATAATACGATTTTTTTGTCTCAATATCGATAACCTGCGCACCATTATTAACGATAGCGAGACCATATGTAATACCGAGTGAGTGCAAAATTGGCTCAACAAATGCAAATGATCTTCCTGTGGCAATACACACAGCAACATGTTCGAGAGCTTTATTGATAAATTCTTGTACTTTTTGAGAAGGTAATGCGTTGTAGTCGTAGGTGACTAGTGTTCCATCTACATCAAGAATAATTGCTTTATATTTCATCGGCAGTTTATATAGTATACAAAAAAAATCATGGAAGTCTGTAAGCAATATTGTATAAAAATGATATTTTTTAACATGCTACAATAGGCAGGCCTACAAGTGATAACTAACTAACGCTCCGATGGAGGAAGTAAGTTGTTAGCCGTAAGCAGTTGGACTATGGATCAAGTAGCACAAATCCGCGAAAAAATTGATATAGTTTCTTTTCTTTCAGAGTTTATAACTCTTAAAAAAGCAGGACGGAATTTTAAAGCTGTCTGCCCATTTCATAATGAGAAATCTCCCTCATTTATGGTTTCCCCAGAAAGACAGGTCTGGCATTGTTTTGGTTGTGGAAAGGGAGGAGACATCTATACCTTTCTTATGGAGTATGAAAAGGTTGAATTCCCTGAAGCCCTGAGAATTCTTGCTAAAAGGGCAGGGATTGAACTCATCCAATCGAAAGAACAAATGGGGATTGCTTCCAAAAAAGAGCGTCTCTATGGGCTAAATAGTTTAGCTCGTGAATATTATCACTACATCTTAACTCGCCATAAAGTAGGAGAAAAAGCTAGAAAATATCTTTTAGAACGTGGTCTTACTGACAAGCTTATTGAGACATTCCAATTAGGATTTGCTCCAGGAGTTGGTAATGCGCTCTCAACGTACCTTATAAAAAAGAAAGGCTATAGTGTTGATGATCTTGTCGAAGCAGGGCTGAGTTTTCCAAGGGGGAAAGACGCAGTAGATTTTTTTAGAGGAAGATTGATGTTCCCGCTTATTGATCATAGAGATAATGTTGTCGGATTTTCCGGAAGAGTTTTAGATAAGGAGACGAAGACTTCAAAATATATTAATACGAGGGAGACACTTATTTATCATAAAGGCGAAGGATTTTATGGGCTTAATATAACAAAAGACGCTATTCGTAAGGCAGGTCAGGCCATCCTTATGGAAGGAGAATTTGATGTCATTTCCTCTTTTCAGGAAGGAGTCAGTAATGTAGTTGCTGTTAAAGGGACTGCTTTAACTGAGATGCAGATTAGCCTCATTGCTCGGTATGCAGCCAAGATTAGTATCTGTTTTGATGGCGATAATGCAGGACAGGAGGCAATAAAAAGAAGCTTGCCTCTCATTGAAAAGAAAGGATTACAGGCAACCATCATTCTTCTCCCAAATGGAAAAGATCCTGATGAGTCTATCAAAACTAACCCTATTTTATATAAGCAAGCGATCAAGAAAGATATTTCTGTGTATGATTATCTTTTCGATTCAGCTCTAGAGGCAGGTGATCGCGAGACTGCTGAAGGTAAAAAGACAATAGCAGATACATTTTTACCTGTAGTTGCACTTATGACAAATGAAATTATTAAAGAGCATTATCTTCGAAAATTAAGTACAGCGTTAGATACGACGTATGAAAGTATCTCAAAAGAATTAGAACGAAAAAAGCAATTAGATAAAAGTACCCATGTTCAGGTTCCTCCACTGACGACTCAAAAGCAGTCACGTGAAGAGATGCTTGAGGAGTATCTTATCTCACTTATTGTCCAATTTGATAATCCCAAGCTGGCTCTTGATAAAGCAATTTCTCTTTTATCCCCTTCCCTATCAAAAGAAAAGGCATATCAAAAAATTATTACTCTTTTGCTTGAATATTTTAAAAATACAGAGGAATTCTCTCATGAGAATTTTAGTCAGATCCTGCCTACAGAATTGCTCCATTCATATAATAAGAGTATGCTTTTCCCACTGCCTCCTTTTAAAGAAAAGGATCAGTATCTTCGTGAAGTTGAGAAGGTCTCAAAACAGCTTCGCGATCTTTATCTCCGCAATAGATTAAAGCTTGTCAGCGAAGAATTAGTTGCTAAGGAAAAAAACGGCAGCAAGGATGAGGATCTGCAAGGGCTAAAAGAAGAATATTCAACTCTGCTGAGTCTTCTTAAGAGGGTTAACTAGCGAGGCTAGTAATTTTTGCTTGATTGTGTTACTATAACACTATCAGCAAGCCCGGAGGACCGTGGGCTTTTCTTCGTTGGAGGAGTTATGAATAAAACCAAATCTACAGGTATTTTAGACGATGTCGTCACCTCAGCCAAAAAACGTGGCTATATTACTCAAGAAGAAATCTTAGGTATTTATGCAAAGCCAGAAGATCATATTTTAGATCTTGATTCACTTTATGACCGCCTCATGAAGCTGGATATCGATGTCTTTGAGAGTGTATCTCAAGAGCAGGATGCCAGTAAACCA
Source organism: uncultured Gammaproteobacteria bacterium (assembly GCA_964515545.1). Taxonomy (GTDB): domain Bacteria; phylum Patescibacteriota; class Microgenomatia; order Levybacterales; family UBA12049; genus JACROF01. The sequence continues at coordinate 1,794 of CAZERI010000001.1, read as the reverse complement.
ATTGAAGACTTAGAGAAGGAACTTGAAGCATTAACTATCATGACGGAAGGGACTGTCTCAGATCCTGTCCGCATGTATCTCAAAGAGATTGGCCGTATCCCGCTACTTAACTTCAATCAGGAAATTGAGCTCGCCAAAAAAGTAGAAGAAGGCGATGAAGCTGCTAAACAGATGCTTATTAACTCTAATCTTCGCTTGGTAGTATCTATTGCAAAAAAATACATTGGTCGCGGACTTTCTCTCCTGGATCTTATCCAGGAAGGAAATCAGGGACTTATCCGTGCAGTCGAGAAATACGACTGGAGAAGAGGGTTTAAATTCTCAACATATGCTACCTGGTGGATTCGTCAGTCAGTAACTCGTGCGATTGCTGATCAGGCGCGTACTATTCGTATTCCGGTCCATATGGTTGAGAATATTAATCGCTTCTTGAGAGCATCACGTAAACTTATGCAGGAACTAGGACGTGAACCAACTCCTGAAGAGGTAGCAGCAGTTCTTGGAATTGAGCCGGAGAAAGCACTCGAAATTATCAAAATCTCACAAAATCCAGCCTCACTTGAGGCTCCTGTTGGGGATGAAGAAGACTCACGCCTTGGAGATTTCATCCATGATTCCAGTGCGCCAACTCTCTTTGATTCAGCATCTCGAGAACTTCTTAAAGAGCAGGTAGATCAAGTGCTATCAACACTCTCAGATCGTGAGAGACGTGTACTTGAGGAGAGATTTGGTCTTAAAGACGGAAGACCAAAGACATTAGAAGAAGTAGGAAGAATGTTTGCTGTTACAAGGGAGCGTATTCGACAAATTGAGGCAAAAGCACTCCGTAAGCTCCGCCATCCAAGTCGTGGCAACAAGCTTAAAGACTATCTAGGGTAAGCTATGACAATTTCCTCAGATCTACTTCATAAAAAATGTGTACCTTGTGAAGGTGGTACAGAGCCACTCAAAGGTGATAAGTTATCTTTCTATACCCCCGTTGTTCCCGACTGGGCTGTAATTGAAGAAAAAGCAATTCAGAAGAAGTTCTCTTTTAAGAACTTTAAAGAAGCGTTAGCTTTTGTTACTAAAGTAGGAGAATTAGCTGAATCTGAAGGACATCATCCAGATATTAATCTGCATAATTGGAATAAAGTTACTATTACTCTCTCAACTCACGCGATTAAAGGTCTTTCGGAAAATGATTTTATTATGGCAGTAAAAGTCGATCAACTATCCCCTACAGAGGCTTAGTTATATACTACTTTTTAGCAGGAGACATTGAAAATAGTAGCCAGTTGACTAGTGATAAGACGATCCCAAAGAGAAGCGCAGCCACAAATCCGCTGATTTCAAATCCTGGTACTATCATGGCAGTGAGAAGGACCATGAGAGCTGTAATAACGAAGCTAAAAAGACCCAGGGTTACAAGATTAATAGGTAATGTTAAGAGTAAGACAATAGGGCGGATAACTGTATTAACCAATCCTAAAACCACTGCAACAACAATTGCTACGAAGAAGTTCTCTATATGGACACCAGGGATAAGATATGCACTAATGAGGACAGCTATACCGCTTACAATAAGGTTCAGTAAGATAGTCATAATACAAGCGTAAAAAAATTGAAGAGAAAAGTCAAATAGGACTTCAATATTGTGCTTTGATTTCTGCTGGCTAGGATGCTAAAATAGGCAGACATTCCGTGATAGCCCGCCACTAGGTGGGAATAAAGGAATATGATCCGCGATAGCTCAACGGTAGAGCAGAAAGCTGTTAACTTTAAGGTTCTAGGTTCGAATCCTAGTCGCGGAGC